>JAITRL010000369.1 GCA_031288415.1 Deltaproteobacteria bacterium
GCCGAGGACGCCGCCTTCAGGGTCTCGCAGGAGTCCGGCGAGGCGAGCCGCGCCGAACCTGAAGAAAGGGGAGCCTCCCCCGGCGGCAAGGGCGGGCCCTCCTCCGTCAACTGACGGCCTCGAGGGAGGGCCGCTCCGGGAGGCTTCCGACCGGGGGAGCCTCACGGAAGGCGCGGCCGCTTACCGCCGCCGCGGGAGGCGGCCTCCGCTTCGGCGCCCGCTCAGGGAGCGGGCGCCCGCCGAACCAAGGAGAAGTCATGGCAGACAAGACAGACCATGCGGCCTTAACCCGCTTCGATGACCTCATCGCCCGGGCCAGTGACGGCTCGTTCTACCTTGCCATGCACGTGGAAAACATCGAGAATGCCGTCATAGGCTTTGGCCATGCCCTGGGACAGAAGTTCATCGGCTGGGATGACTTCGGCAATACCGGCAATCAAGCGGGCTGGAACTGCTCCCCGCTCCTTAAGGGCTGGCACTCCTGCCTGGCCGCCGTCCCCATGTATTTCGTCAGCGCGCACTTCTCCAACAGGCCGCGGAGAAGCTTCCTGGAAGACCCGGCCGAAAAGGGGGATTTCGCGCTGACCCTGTCCATTTCCCTCAACCGAAACTGCTGGCTCCAGAACCCCGACGGCGAAAAAGGCGTGCCGCTTGATGAGAGGATCCTGGCCTCCCCTTACCGCGGGCCTCGCGGCGCCGTCAACGTCTACAGGGTCGTCAAGAGCAACCCCAAGAGCTCCAAAGATCTCGAGTGGCTCAGGAACATGTGCGGCTGTATCGGCGAAAACGGCCCCAAAATGCGCTGGGTCAGGACCAGGTACAAGTTCCTTGAGGGATGGACCGGGGATTTCAGCCTGGAGCTGTTCCTGAAATGCCCTGAGGTCCTGGCCGGAATACTCAAGGAAATCCTCGGCCTTAGCTCAGGCTGCCCCAGGGAAGCATTCCGCCGGAGCCTCGGCCCCCGAAACCCTGCCAGAAGGCGCGCGCCCGCACGGCAGGTACACGGAAAGGAAGCTGAAAAAATGGACACGGAATTCGAAACCTCAAACCTCGGCTACACCAGATACCTCATTGACCGGGCCGAGAACGGCTCGCGCGACATCGTCAGGTACGCCAGGGCCCTCGGAGCCTCCATCGGCGCTTTCGAAAGGTCGCTGGGCCTTAATTTCCTCTTCTGGAAGGACTCCGGCAAGATCGCCGAGCCGAAGCGGACCGGGCCGCCGCACTCGCAACCTGCGGCAGACTGGTATTTCCGCATTCCACTGTTCTTCACCGAGCACGCCTTCTCCAACTTGGAAGCGAGGAGGTTCAGGTCCGGCAAGGCCCGCAAGGGCGACTTCGCGGCGACCCTGACCATTTCCCTCCTCGAGAACATCTGGCGCGAGGACTCGACCGGCGGGGCGAGCAAGGCGAGAAAAGGATGGATGGCTGTCCCCGCCTCCTTCGGGCCCCGCGCCGCCCTCGATGTCTATAAGGTCACCGGGGACAGCGGCATGAGCCTCGAGAAACTCCTGGAGACGGCCGGCCGGGCCGGCAGGAAGAAACGCGAGGTTGGCTGGGCCGGCTTCAGGCACGAAAGCCTTGAGGTCTGGTCCGAGGAATTCAGGCTGGCGGCCTTCCTGGCTGATCCGGTGACCCTGGCCGAAAGGACCAAGAAAATCCTGGGCCAGTAACGGCCCCTCACCCCTTGCCACCCTCGGGGCGGTCTGGGGGAGGAGCGGGGGATCTGGCCAGGGAGCGCCTCCACAGCCCGCGCACCGCAGGCGGGGCCCCTGCCGATAGCGGAGCCTCATCCTTTCCTCTCAAATTCGAACCCGGCACCGCTCAATCCCGGCGTGATTCCCCCCGTGAAAACCCCACGCGGACCTCGCCTTCCCCGGAAGACGGCTTCCGGACTGGCGGGAAGCGCAAGGAAGGAGACCTTCGCGAACGCCGCCCGGCGGCGGGTGCCCCGTCAGTCCTCGGCCCGCGGCCGGTAGGCTCCCGCCTGCACCACAGGAAAGCCGCCCTCTGGATGCGCGGCCGCGCCCAAGGCTTTCGCCGCCCGCATCGCCGGTACCTGCAGCGGACCTAACACCGCCGTCCAGAGAGTTTCCCTGCAGCCTTTCCCGGCCACGGGCCCGGGCCGACCTCGGCTCGTGCGAAACGACGTTTTGCTGGCAACCTGCCCATGACAGCAAGGGCAGGGGCCGGAAGCCGTCTGTTTCGGGCGGACCCTTGCCTGGCTAATGTTCCCGGCAGACCCGGCACCCGGGAAGACTCGGGCGCGGCCGCCGGCCGATGGGACTCTTTACCTCCTCTTCCGGCGGCCGGAAGGCCAGTTCCCCCATGAGCGGCGGCCGCAGGTACGGCCATTCAGAAGCAAAAGGACGCTCAATGTACAGATTCAGGATCCCTCACTCGGCCGACCTCTTTCAGGGGCCCGGCGACCTGCCCTTCGCCGACCTCGAGGCCTGGCTCGCCCGCAACGGGGCTCGCTATCTCTGGCGAGCCATTTCCGCGGTCCGGTCCATCTGCTACTGGGGCATGGGGGCGGCAGTGGAGTGCCTGGGCCCTGAGGCTTTCCTGCCGGACCCCGCATCTGACAACGGGGCCGCCGCGCCGGGGGAGCCGGGCGAGGCGCAGGACGGGACGGCCGCCTCCCTGGTCGAGGCGACGGCCGCACTGCGCCGGAAGGCCTGGAGCCGCGCTGAAGCCATAAAATACTGCCAGGACCCCGATGAGTTCGGCAGCCCCTTCTTAAGACGCCTGTACGCCGCCAGGCCCAGGGAAAGGGACCGCTTCTGCGGGGCCCTCTGCCGGGCCCTGCGCGATCTCGCGGCCTCCGGCCCCGAGGACTCGGATGTCGAGCTCAAGTTCCGGCGGGCCTCCGAGGCCCTGGGCCTCTCCGAAGGCGACCGGGAGATGGCCAGGCTCCTCGTGTGTCTCCCGGAACTCTACAGCCTGGACAACTTCTTGACCTCCAGCCTCAAGGTCTTTCTCCCCTTGGGCCGGTGCACGCTCGCGCGGATCCTGGGCCGGAGCGAGGCACAGACCGAGGCGATCTTCCGCGGGAAGCTCAAGACCATGGATTTGATCGGCGGCCTGAAAGGAGGGAAAAGTTACTCGCCGTACCTCACCCCCATCTTCTACGAGCTGATGAACTCCCCCGACGGCCTGGAGGCGCTCAAGGACTCGGGGCCCCAAGCGGGCTTCATTCCGGCCCACAAGCCCCGCCTGAGGCTGGAGGACT
>JAITRL010000011.1 GCA_031288415.1 Deltaproteobacteria bacterium
CGACTGCGGCGAGGGCCCTCTCCAGCGTCTTGTCGTTCCAGGGCGTGGCCGCCTTGACGACCTCGGAGACCGGGGGGTCAAGCGAAAAGACGGACTCGGCCCCGGAGGCTGGCCTCTGGGAAGACTCGGGAAAGGGCTCTCCCGCCGATGCTGCCGCCTGCTTGGACATCGGGAGATGCAGCCCGGGAACCGAGGCGGCGAAGGGAGAGGAAGCCTCGGCGGCATTCTCGGCCTTGGCAGGCACTCCCGCGTTGGCCCAGTTACGGGCGCGCAACACCGCCAGCACGGATCCGGGCGGCAGGGAGGCTTTGGCGGGCTCCGGCCTGGAGATGCGGCCCGCAGGCCACCAGTCCTTAGCAAGGCCGGAAACTTCCTGAGCTTCGGGCTTTGCGGGGCTGGCGGGGATGCGGGCGAGGGCGGCGGCCTCCTGGGCCGCAAGTCCGCCCTCCGCCTGTCGAGTGGACATCGGTCGCAAGAATAACATGAGAAATGGTGCTTTCTGCATGATCCCTCCCGAGGGGACTGGGTCGGCAAACAACGGCACAACTTAATCAGGAAAAACCTGTTTAGTTTATTATACCATGTTCGGGACTCAGAAACCAAATCCAACCATAGTGGCTGCGGCACGGCCAAATGCCTCAAAATATGCCATATTTCAGAATTTAGTGCCCTTCAGGGCCTGCAGGCCCTAAAAAAATTTTTTCGCTTAATCGACTTTTGCCTGTCTCGGCTGGGCGCCTGCCGAATGAGGGCAAGCCGCCTCCGGGAAAGGGGGCATAGCCCGGCCCGCTTACAGACTCCCCTGCCTGGCCTTTCCTCTAACGCCGATCAGACGCCCCCCGGCTGACCCCCTCGAAGGCACGGGCCCCCTGGAGAGGGCAACGGCACTGAGAGGCCCCTGGAGAGGGCAACGGCACTGGGAAGCCCCCTGGAGAGGGCGAAGGCACATGGAAGACTCCTGAGTAGGCCGGGGGCACATTGAGGACTCCTGGAGAAGGCGACATCGCGCGGAGGACCCGGAAAAAGGGCAACGGCGCACGGAAACCCCCTGGAAAAGGCGGCGCAGGGAGGTCCCCCGGAGACGGAAGCAACAACGGAGACGCCTTTTACGGCTGCAGGGTTCCAAGGGCATTTTGCCGTTGCGGTTTTGAAAGGGCGCAGAAGCCGGGAGATGAAGGTCCGCCGTCCGCAGGGGCCGCCAAAAGACGGTCCGATCGGCCCCCTTCCCGGCCCGCGGCCCGACCGGCGGTTTGGCAAGTCAGGGGGCAAGTTAAATCTTTCATTAAGGACTTCCTTTGATATACTGTCTTCTCTGGACTCCGAAAGCTGTGACCCCCAGACCGCTGCAACCCGCGCCTTTGCCTTGTCGCGGCGTTGAGGAGGAAAATCCCCCGGAAAGGCGTCCGATGGCATTCACCCCCTTCACAGTCCTTCAGGCCGAACCCCACGGCCGGGAGGAGTTCTTCGAGAGGATGCGGCAGGTAGGCATGCTCCTGGATCCTGACAGGCGCCCATATGCCGAGGCCGAACTCGTGCTCGGCGATCTCCCTTACGAGGAGATCAGGCCCGCCCAGCGCTACGTGCTGACGGACGAGCTCTTCAAGGTGCGCCAGCTGGACTGGGAACTCAAACGCCTGGGGCTGGACATGCTCGGCCTGGACGGGTACCTCACGCTCCGGCTGGAGGGGGTCCCTGAACCCGTGGACCTGCTCCCCCCCGTGGTGGAGCGCATCCGCGAGGCCGACGGGTCGGAAAACAACGTCCTTAACGACGGCATGCATCGGATGTACCTGGGAAGGGTCTCCTGGAGGACCCCCAGGGTCCTCCTCGTCAAAAACCTCCCCAAGGACACCCCTTACTACGCCTATCCCCTCCCCGGCCCGGACCCCTGGGGCCAGGTGACCGTGATCGAGGGCGACAAGGTACCCTCAGGTTTCGTCAAGAAATGGCACCGCGTGCCCGACAACAAGCGCCTCTACCGGGACTTCAACTCGGCCTTCCTGAACGTGGGCGGCCCCAGAGGCGGCGGGGCCTGAGGCCGTGCCCGCGACCAGGAAGGCCAATCCTGACGGCTCGCAAGGCCCTCCGGCCTTTGCCCGCCCCCGGTCGGGAGCCTCGGCCAAGACAGCCGCCGGGCAGGCGGCAATGGGCCTGACCGGCCGCCCGGGCAAGGCGCGGAAAGGCTGCCCTCGCAAAGCTACGGTTTACGGGCCTGTTATGACGTCTGATGACTGCCCGGACCAGGCTCCTGGCGACCTCCCGGATCAGGCCCAGATAGAAATCCCGGACCCGGCGCCGGAAGAACGCCTGGGCCGATCTCCGGAAGCCGCCCCGGGCTCGGCGCCGGACGAAAACCTGGGCCAATCTCCGGAAGCCGCCCCGGGCACGGCGCCGGAAGACCTCCTGGACCGGGAGCGAAAGGACGTCCATGACAGGCTGATCCCGCGGCCGGCCTGGCACGAGTACTTCATGGCCATGGCCAAGGTGGTGAGCACGCGGTCCACCTGCTCGAGCAGGCCGGTCGGCTGCGTCATAGTCCGGGACAACCGGATACTCGTGACCGGCTACAACGGCGCGCCTCCCGGCGAGCCCCACTGCACTGACAAGAGTTCCGGAGGCCGCCTTTACTGCGCCAGGCGGGCGGGGGGGGTTCCGGACCGCCTGAAGCTGAACTTCTGCCACAGCCTTCACGCCGAAGAAAACGCCCTCGCCCTGGCGGACAGGCTGGGGCTCTCCGCCATGCTCAGGGGCGCGACCCTCTACTCCACCCTTTCGCCCTGCGTCAGATGCATCGAGAACCTCTCCCGCCACGGGATCGCGAAAGTCTACTACGAGCTGGCCTACAGGTCCGTGGACGCCCGGCGCGACAGCGACTGGGAGGCCAGGGCGAAGGCTTCCTTCGAGGTTTACGAGGCGCTCTCCATCTCTCCGGCCTCCAGAGAGAAAATAGCCGGCTCCGTGCTCAATACCACCTCACGGAGACTCATTCCCTCTGAGTAGAGCCGATGGCTGGGCACAGGCGGCCGCAACCGCCCCCTCCGGCGCGGCCCGAGGGCCCCTCCTGCCTCAGCCTGCCCGTTGGCGGTAGCGCCTTGCCGTTAGTCCCTTGCCCTCTTTGACGTATGTCCAAAGCCCTTCGCCGTATGTCCATCGCCCTTTGCGTCTTGTCGTTTTCCCTATGCCGCTTGCCTCTTTTCCCCTTGTCCCTTGACCATGCCGCCTTCGGCCCCTGCCCGCTTCCGGCCCCGTGACAGGAATAAGCCGTTTCACGCTTTCCGCCCTCCGCGGCCTTCAGGCTCCGCTCCGGGCGCTTCATCCGGAAAGACCTCCCCCCATGCTTGACTTCCAGGCTTCCGTCAGCGTCAGGGGCCTCAGGCTCATAAACCCTCTGGGCACGGCCGCCCTGTGCACCCTGTGGACCCCCGCCCAGTACGTCTGGAACCGCCTGGAGGAGAAGGCCCCGGAACTCCTGGATCCCTGCGCCAGCCCCCTGGCCGTCATGGGAGGGCTCTACGGGGGAGGCCTGAAGATCATGCTCCGGAACCTCCACCACAACCCGCAGATCGACACCGTGATCCTCTGCGGGAAGGACTTCTCGGGGGCGGGCGAGCACATGGCCATGTACTTCAAGGGAAAGTACGAGCGCACGGGAAAGAGGCTCAAGTACATCGTCCGCGAAGGGGAAAGCAGGGAACTGGAGACAATCAGGATCCGCGCCAGAAAGTCCGTGTGCAGCCTGGACGAGCTCCTGCTCCCGGAAGACTTTTCCAGGCACCCCGAAATAGTGGACCTGGGCTCGGATGCGAACGGCCACTGGGCCGACAAGGTGAAGGCTTTCCTTGGGACCTACTCGCCCAAGCCGCCTGCCCCGGCCTTCCGCCCGGAAAAGGTGCCCGTGCCGCGCCTGGAGACCTCGGTCTTCCCCTGCGAACGGGCAGGCGGCATCGTAATCGCGGACTCCATAGCCGAAGCCTGGGCCGGGGTCCTCTACAGGCTCGACCGCTTCGGCCAGCCGGTCGGCTTCAGGAAGGGCAAGGAGAGGCGCGAGCTCCAGAATTTCAAGGCCGTGATCAGGTATCCTGCTGACCTGAACCCGGCCGAACTCGAAGGCGACCCCTGGAACCTCTGCCCCGAGGAGATAAAATCCTACCAGGCGGAGATTATCCGGCCGGAAAACCCGCACGAGGGCATCCCCTACACCTACGGCAGCCGCATCCGCTCCTGGTTCGGGGGGGACCTTCTCGCGGGGGCGGCCAGGGATCTCGCGGGGGATCTCGATTCCCGCCACGCTTACCTGTCCCTCTGGGACAACCGCCAGGACCCTGAGGCCGCTGACGCCCCCTGCCTCTGCTCGCTGTTCTTCCGCAAAATAGAAGGCAAGGTGAACCTTGCCGCGGTTTTCCGCTCCCACAACGGAGCCCGGGCCTGGCCCTTGAACTGCCTGGGGCTTGTGAAGATAATGGAACTCGCTTGCGAAATGGCCAACTCCTGCCCGGAAAAGTCCGACCCCATGGAACTTTCGCCCGGGTCCCTCACGGTGATCTCGCTCTCGCTCACCCTCAACGAGGATGAGCTCCAGTTCGCAAGGCCCGTCATTGACGCCTGCCGCGACGCCCCCAACCGCCTGGTGGAGGACCCGTGCGGGTACTTCAGGATCCAGGTCGATCACGCCTCCAAGGAGATAGTGGTCCTCCACCACGCCCCGACGGGCGATCTCCTGGAGGAGTACCGCGGCAAGACCCCGGACGAGCTCTCCCGGAGGCTTTACCGGAACATGGCCGTCTCGGACGTGGGGCACGCCATGTACATGGGAAGCCAGCTTGAGCGGGCCTGGTACTGCCTTGCGAAAGGCCTGGAGTTCGTGCAGGACAAGACCAGGCTCGCCTGAGGGAGGCGGCTTCCCCTGAGGCCGTCAGAAAATGACTGAAGGACTTCCCGGCAACGGCCGGATGGCTTCCGGAGGGCGGCTGGAGGACTTCCTGACGACGGCAAAATGACCTCAGGAGACGGCAAGCGGCCCGCCTGGCGGCGGAGGAAGGACCGCCGGACAGCGGTCCTGAGCCCTCCTGGAAGCAAAAGGAAAACCTCCGGGCGGCGGCAGGAGGTCTCCAGAAGGAGCCAGAAGGGCCTCCAGGCGTGGGCAGGAGGAGCGCCTGGAGGCAAAAGGGCCCCCCGGCCGGCGCCGTGAGATCCTCCCCGCGAAGGCAGAAGGCCCTCCGGGCGGCGGCAACGTTTCCCAGGCGCTTCAGACGCAGGCACGGCTCCCTGAAAAGCCTGTCCGGCATCGCGCTCCGCTGCCTTCCGGGCAGCCGCCGGAACCCGCCGCGGAGCTCGTTCGGCATTCTTCCGGGAAACGTTCGGCGGCCTCCCCGGAAAAAAATCCGCAGCCTGCAGGAAGAGTCCGAAAAGCTTTCACGCCCAAGCCTGAGGATCCGCTCCTCTCTGTCCCCTATGGCGCAAGCAGGGCATGAGACGCGGCGACGAAAGCGGGGCGCGAGCCGCAGGCATCGGCGGCGGAAGCGGGGCCTTCGGCCGCTCACTCCGCACTGCCCGCAGGAGGCCCGAGGTTCCCATGGATTACCTGAAAAACCTGAACCACAGCCAGCGCGAGGCCGTACTCCGCACCGAGGGGCCGGTGAGGGTGGTGGCCGGCCCCGGAACCGGCAAGACAAGAGCCATTGTGGCCCGCTACTGCCATCTGGTGGATGGCCAAGGCATCCCTCCCAGAAACATCCTTTGCGTGACCTTCACCAACAAGGCCGCGGACGAGATGAAGCGGAGGGTCCGCGCCCTGCTGGGGGGCGACATGGATCTGGGGCTCGTGTGCACCTTCCACGCCTTCAGCAGACTGATGCTCAAAGACGAAATCCATCGCATGAGCTACCCGCCCTCCTTCCCGGTGCTGGACAGGGAGGACCAGAAGGAGCTGCTCACTAAGATTTTCAGGGAGATGGGGCTCTCCGCCAGGGATCTGACCTACGGCCGGGCTATAGACACTATCCTCGAGACGGGGAAGCTGACCGGGGACTATATCGAAAAGTACATGACCGGCCCCTTGGGCCCGGTTCCCGGCCCCATGCCCGCCCCTGTCCCTGCGGCTGCCGGCGGAAGCGGCGCCTGGGGAATCACCGGCCAAGACTCTTTTCGGGAAGGCCCTGCCGAAGGGGCCCCTGCCCGGACAAGCCATGCCGAGAGCGCTTCCGCCCGTTCCGGCCTTACGGAGGGGTCAGCAGACGGCGCCGGCCAGGCCGCCCAAGGACCCGCGCCGGCCGGCCCCGCTTCAGCCGGCTCCCTGCCCGGGGCTTTCGCGCCGGGCGCGGAGCCGGACCTCCTGCGGTCAGAGCTGGCGATGCAGGGCCTCCCCCGCGACAAAAGGATATTCCTGAGCTACCTGCGCGAGCAGCGCAAAATCTACGCCCTGGACTTCAACGACCTCATCAATTTCGCTATCCACGTGCTTGAGAACCACAAGAACGCCAGGGAAAGGTGGCAGAGCCGGCTCCAGTACGTGATGGTAGACGAGTTCCAGGACGTCTCGCGCAAGCAGTACAGGCTCGCGCAAATCCTTTCCGCCAAGCACCGCAACCTCTTCATCGTGGGGGACTCCGACCAGACCATCTACACCTGGCGGGGGGCCCACCATAAGCTTTTCCTGGACTTCCCCAAACGGCATCCGGGAACGGCCACTTTCGTGCTGCACGAGAACTACCGCTCTACCCCGCAGATCCTCTCGACGGCCGACGCCCTCATCACCCGCAACACGGTGCGCTTCAACAAGAGGCTCAAGCCCACGCTTCCGGCGGGGGGGCTTCCGGCGTTCTTCAACGGCAAGACCGAGCAGGAAGCGGCCGCGTGGATCCTTGAGGAGATATCGAGGCTCCGCGACGCCGGGACTCCCCTGGGCGAGGCGGCGGTCCTGTGCCGCTCCGCCTACATGACGAGACCCGTCGAGGAGGCTTTCTTCCAGGCGGGCTTGCCCTTCCGCCTCCTGTGCGGCACCCCGTTCTACAGCAGGCGGGAGGTGAAGACGGCGGTGTGCTACCTGCGCATGCTCGCCTACGCGGACGACGTCTCCTTCCGGAGGACAGTCAACTACCCGAGCCGGGGCCTGGGCAACAAGACCCTGGAGACGGTGGCTTTGGACGCGGACCGCAAGGGCATCTCCCTGTACGAGGCCTTGAAAGGCTGCGCCCGCTCGCTTCCCGCCCTTTGGCGCAAGGCCGGCCCGGACTACATCGAGGTCATCGATGACCTCAGGGAGAGGCGGGCGCGGATGGATCTGGGGGATCTCTTCCACGAGCTTCTGCGGCGCACGGGCTTCGAGGAGCACCTCCGGCGCCTGGGGGACGAGACGCGCCTGGAGAATATGGCGGAGCTCAAGCGGGTGGTGACGGAGTTCGCCGCCGACCCGGAAAGCAACCTGGAGGACTTCCTGGACAAGGCGGCCCTCTATACCTCCATGGATGCCGAGGGGAAAAAAGACGCGGTCCCGATAATGACCATCCACGCCTCCAAGGGGCTGGAGTTCGACTCTGTTTTCGTCTGCGGCCTCAACGAGGGGCTCTTCCCCAGCAGGCGCTGCGAGGACTGGGAGCAGATGGAGGAGGAACGGAGGCTCTTCTACGTGGCCATAACCCGCGCCAAAAGGCTATTAAGGCTAGCCGGCGCGGACCATGCCGGCAGGGACCCGGTTCTCAGGCAGCCCTCGAGGTTTCTCCTGGAAATCAAGGATCACGTCGCGGGCGCCCGCCCTAAAGACCTGGAACTCCTCAAAACCCAGGCCGAGTCGCCTGCAGGGTTCGGGAGAGGAGAAGATCCGCCCCCCCAAAGGCAGTCCCTCCCCTCCTTTTCAAAGGGCGATGAGGTGGAGCACGGGTCCTTCGGCCGAGGCAGGATACTCTCAGTGAACCTGCGAGGCGGCTCCTACAGCATAAAGTTCGAGGCGCTCTCCACGGCGAGGGACATCATGTTCGGGGCCTCCCTCCGGAAGCCTGAGGCTTGAGGCCGGTTGCCTGAACCGAAGGCTAAGGGCCGAAGAGCGCTGGCTGGAGGCCGAGGGCTGAAGAACGAGGGCTTGAGAGCCGGCTGAAGGAGCGGCCTGAGGGGGGCAAAGAGGGCGGCGGCGGCTGAAGCCAGGGAACAAAGGGCACGGGCCGAGGGTTGCCGGTCGGAAAGGGGGGTCCGGGAAGCGCGGGATGACAGGGGGCAGCGGCGCGTAGGCCGGCACGGGCGGGCAAAGAATAAGGAGCAGGGGAAAATGCCGTTTGAAGGCTGTTGCAAAAGCCGAGGAAGCCTTCCTCCGGCGGCCGGCAAAGAGCGGATCCCGGCCCGCAAGCCGCGGCAGCGGCCCGCCGGCGTTGGCGGCGGAAAAGCGGCGCATGGCCTGCAGCGCCAAAATATGCTCCCGGCCCGGGTGCTGCCTCAGGACCAGGGCGGGGGCCCTGGCATGCCAGGAAACAAAGCGCGGGAAAAAAGCAGGCGGCCCCTGGCCGCACGGCTGCGCAGCCAGGGGCCGCCGGTTAGGTTCCCGGCCCCCGGAAGAGGCTGGGAACAAGTCATAACGGCTGATTAAGAGCGCTGAGGGGCCCCTAGAAAGTGTACCTCAGGCTCATGCTGCCGGAGATGCCTTCTCGCCTGCCGACGGAGCCCTGGAGCCCCGCCTGGAACTCAAGAGGCGAGCCGGGCGAGCTCACGATGAGGCCGAGGTCGCCAATCCCTGTGGAACCTTTGAGGGTGGTTTCAGGGAGCTTGACGTTAACGTAAGTGACCTGGGAGCCGCCGCCGAACTCACGCTCGAAAAAAAGTGCGAAGTACGGCCGTATGCTTGGGGTAATGCCGAAATCGAGCCTCGCGCCGGCCTTGAGCCTGGAGGAGGTGACGGCGCTCACGGAAGCCCTGTGCCCCATGACCGTGAAGTCGTCCCCGTCCCGTCTCATGTAGAGGTACCTGGCCGAGAAGTCAAGGTTCGCGTCAAAGCCCAAAGGCTTGAGGGCGACGATGTATCCTCCCCCGGCATGGAAGCCGCGGTATTTTCCATCCAGGGCGAATTTGACCGCCTGGCCCGCATAGGCCAGGATGTCCCTGGTGAGGAAGTCATAGTCGGTCTTTCCGAGGCGGGCGGAAGCCTCCAAATAAGGGCGGCTTGACTCAGGCCGGCCTATCTCCAGCCGCGCCAAGATCCCGCCGCCCACGTAGGAGACGTCGCCTTCGCCGCGGACGCCGGTAATGCCTCCGAAGCCGTTATACGACTCGTAGCTGCCGTCCCCGAACTCGAAAAACGCGCCTGCCGTGAAGGGGCCGACGGAAGTCCGGGTCACGAAAGCCGCCCCCACGTCGCCGGAGAGTCCCTCGACGTCCACGTGCGAACCGGTCTCGGCGCGGTAGCGGCCGTAGCCGAGCGCCGCGAAGGCCGAGACGCCGGGCTCGCCGGAGGCGGCGGCAATCGCGGCCGGTATGGCCCTTGAAGCCAAGAGGTCGGCGCCGCCGTTGACGAAGGACGCTGATGCCATGGGCGCCTCGGAAAAGGACCTGGCCTGGGCGTCGGCGGAAACGGAGGCTACCGTTCCCTTGAGCTGAGACGGCACGGCATTGTCAAGAGCCAAGTCGTAGACGAGAAGGCCTTGCGTGGCCCTGGCCTTGACGCCCGGGGCGGGTGCAATCGGCGCGGCGGAGTCCACGATATGCACCACGTCGCCGGGAGAAAGATATCCCTGGCCGTCTATCCCGATTTCAAAGCCGGAGACCGCCCCTCCGGGGCCGTTGAGATCGGCGCTTGCCGCCTTGATGAGGGCTCCGGAAGGCGCCGCGGCAGCCTTGGCCGCCGTATCGCTGACGAGGATAACGAAGCTCTCAAAACCGGAAATGGCTCCGAAATTGCCGGAGACCGGGGCGGCGACGTGATCCAGGACGAGGGTGTTCCCGGTGAAGCCGTCAGTCGCGGAAACGCCGCCTCTGAGGGCATGTCCCGCGGAAAACGTGACGGTTCCGGATAAAGTGACCTTGTTGCCTGTGGCCGGCCCGGAGGACGAGTTGCCGCCGAAGACGTCGCTGCCGACGGCGCTGTCCCTGATCAGCACGTTGTTGCCCGTAGCGCCGCCCGAGCCGAAACCGCCAGTAATGTTAAAGCCGGATATGGAGACGTTTTCAAGCTCGACGACGTTTGAAACGGCTTTGCCGCCGGCCGCATGGCCGCCGGTGACAGGCCCGGTGATCGATGACGCGCCTGAAAGCCCCTTGAGGGACACGATGTTGCTTACGGCGTCGCCGGCGGAGGCGCTCTTGCCGCCGATAACCTCGCCTGACACGTTCAAGGCGTGCTGGCCCGCCTCAAGCTTCACTTTGTTGCGGCTGACAGAGCCGGCGCCTGCCACGTGCCCGCCGTATACGGCGGAGACGGAAACGGCACCGTCGGCGGAGCGCAACGAGGCCTCGTTGTCGGAGACTTCGGCAGTCCCGGCGCTTGAGTATCCTCCGGCGACGGCAGCCGCGCGGCCTCCCGTCAACATAACAGTATTGAAGTCCGCCTTGCCGGCGGTAACGTGGCCTCCGATGACTCTTCCGGCAACGGTGCCCGCCGACATCTTGACGTTGTTGAGCGTGACGGCGTTTGCGGTCAGAGAGCCGTCAGACCACTTGACGCCGCCGCCGTGCACGTCCCGGGTTATGGCTGCCGTTCCGGACAGGATTACCTCATTCCCCTCTATCAGGGCGCCGGCGACGTTTTCGGCGTATCCGCCGATGACGTCGCCTGTTACGGCGCCCCTTTCCATTTCAACCCGGTTGCCCTGAATTACGGAGGCCCCGTCTTTGCCGCCTCCCGCTTTCAGGAATGCGCCGTACACGGATTGGGCAACGTTGAGCGCGCCTGCGGCCCCGAGGATCCTCACGTAGTTTCCGGTCAGAACGCTTCGCTTAGCCGCATGCCCGTCGGCCTGCCCGCCGACGATCCAGCCTAAGCCTGCGGCGGCGGACCCGTTATTGAATATCACACCGTTTCCAGTCACCCGCCCGGAACCGTCGCCTGCGGGCGCTGCCGCGAGTGTAGCGCCGTAAATTTCGGCGACGGGACCCGCCAGCGAGGCCGTGGCCGCGAACTCCACGATGTTGCCGGTGAGAACGGCAGATCGGGAGGTATCGTGCCGGCCCAGGCCTCCTATGATGCCGGAGGAGAAAGTGGAGGCGATGATCGTTCCTTCCACGTAAACCGAGTTTCCGGAGACGGTCACGTCTCCGAAGCCGGCAGGCGCGGAGGCGTCGGCGGCGACGCCTCCGATCGCGTAAAGCCCGCCGCCGGCCGCGGCGGTGATCTTAAGGATGTTGTCAGCGGCCGTGCCTGAAACCGAGGCTCCGCCGGCGACGGAGTTAGCGCCTACGTTGTTGTTCACCGTCAACGTGTTTTTAAAGCCGTACACGTCGGCGGCAGCAGGGTTGGGAAGCCCGGCGGGGGCGTTGGCGATGACGGAGCCGAGCGGCGAACCTGACGGAAAGAGAAACGGGTTCCCTGGCCAAGCCGAGATTTTGTTGTAAAGATCCAGCGTGGTAGACGAGGTTTGCGCCTGGAGAGGCCCGGAAAACGTCAAAACGGCGGCAAACGCCGCCATGACGGCAATGCCGGCCGCCGTCAGGAAGCCATGCGGTTCCTGCGCCGTCTTGTCGATAACGTATGTGCAATCTTTCAAGATCTTTCTCCTAAAATTAACTATGCCGTCCAATGGACAGCAGGCTTGAGTAGGCCGGGATTTGCCGGCAGGCTCAAGCCATAAACCGATTCCGGCGGTCAGAGCCATGCCGGAATATTCCGTCGGCGGGATATCACGAGGATTGGTCAAAAGACATGATATCCCGCTCAAATGCCGGCTAAGACTCAAGGATCGTCAAGGCGTTCCGGGCATGGGAAAAACAAGACCCTAAGAGGGCAGACAATGCCTGTAGCCGGCGCATGCGGCTTCGCCTGACAGGGATTTGTTCATGGCATTCCGGTCCGTCGCGGCGCATGACTGAGAAATTGACGGGCAGTCACGGCGCGCGGCGCATTAAGCTCTCCCCGCGATGCGGCGCTGGATGTTTTCGCGAATATTCATGGCGATATGAGGCCGGCGAACCGGCATCATGGTAGGGGTAAAACCGTGCAAGACGATTACGGCATGTTATGAAGCAATGCCGGGCGCACTGAGGATCGCCGCATTATTCATGACTGCATGGAGAAAACCGGGTGCGCATTATGGGTGAATGCCGGGCGCCTGTCGAGAG
>JAITRL010000045.1 GCA_031288415.1 Deltaproteobacteria bacterium
AAGCCCAGGCAAAGCCGGAGCAGCTCCGGGTCCAGGGTTTCGCCGATCCTGGGGGCCGACAAAAGCCTATAGAGCTGAAGGCGGGTGATTTTCCGGCTTGACTCGAGATGTTCCTTGGCTTCGGACAATAGCCCGCCTATGTCGGTGTCCGCCAAAAAAATCAGCTCTGGCCTGAAGACGAGGCAGCCGAAATCCGCCCGCGCCGTCTCCTTGGGATTGACTTTAGGCCCGTAGATGACGGTCATGTGCAGCCTGAAGTCGATCTCAAGGGACGTGTAGTGTTCCTGAAAAATGGCTCCCGCGTAAAGCAAGTGCTTGGCGACGTCCCTGGCCCTCCTCTCCTCCTCCAGCTCGACGATCAGCAGCTCGACCGCATCCCTGCTGAAGCCGGGGGGCGGCGGGGCGCCCTCCTTGAGTTTCAGCGAGAAAAGCATGTCAAAGAGGACCCTGGTTTTCTGCCTTATCGGAAGCTCGTGTCTGGAAGATTTCGCCACCACAAAATTTTCGTGGAACTTTCCCCGGCCGAAAATCCCCAGTTCGCTGACGGGCATGTCGTCGGCATCGGTCGCCAGAACCGTCTTTCCCAACTGATCATGAGAGCTTTTCCGCTGTTTGCCGGAAGAGGCGGCTCCGTCAGGCGTTTCGCCTGAGTCTTCAAAATCTTTCATAAAAACAAGCCTTGCGGGGGCCCGCGAACGGGCCGGTACGGAATGTCGGGCTTCACGGACAAGGCGGCGAAGCCTCTTAGCGGCCGCTCTTCATTTTATCGGCCGCGGGGAAAAGGTCAAGGGGTTTCTTCCCGCGCTCCCGCGCGGCGCCGGCTCCGCCAAGACGGCGGCGGGCCTTTCCTGCAGGGGCTTCCGCAAGCAATGTCATGCGGTGACGGCATGAGTGATTTTAAAAAATATAATTAATTTTTAATTTATATAATAAATATTACTTAATTAATTATATAACTTAGTAGCCGCTCACAGCTTTCCAGCCCATGGGCCCTTACCCTGACCCTGACCTGAGACTCCCCGCCTCTTCTCAACCTGCCCCGGTTCCCCGGACTCCTCCTCTTCCGAATCCGCGCGCGCCGCTTCTCCCGCCTGTCACGCCCGGCCCCTCCCGCGCTCCCGCCGGAGTGCCTTGGCCATGCTCCCGCTCCCCTGCCTCGGACAGGCATCAGGGTCAGGCCCCTGCGGCAGACGCCGCCGTAAAATATCCGCGGCAAGGCCGGCAGCATGGAGTTCGGCAGGCCACGCCGCTTGAGGCGGGAGCGAAACCTTACGCCATATGTTCCGGGTGAGTTCACGCCGGAGCGGCCTGAACGGTCCTTGTCCGGCGGCCTGGGCCTGACGTCGCCTGACCGCTGCCTGGCCCGGGGCTCTTCCGCCCTGAAGCCCGCCCCTCCCCGATGCGCTGACGGGTGAAAAAAGCCTGAGGCCCTAAAAAAGTACGTAAAACCCCTCCAAACGTAAACGGCTATATGGCGAAGGCCCGGAAACCGGAGAAAGCGGTTTCCGCCCGGTGGGAGCCCTGCCACACGCCAGGACACAAGCTTTGAATGGGCCGACGGAGCCGGCTCCAGGCGTCGGGCCATGCCGCTGACGCTCAAGGCGACGGCGGAAAAAGGGCACGTCAAGCCGTAACTTCCGCCGCCCGGCGCGGCCGGCGGCCTGCAGGCGCGGCGGCCTACCGACCGACCGACCGACCGCTACGCCTCCTGAGGGGCGCCCCTCTCCAGGGTGATGACCGTGAACTCCGGCCACGGCCCGAACCTGAAGGGCACGCCGACCGAGGCGAGCCCGCAGGAGACGTTGAGATGCGCGCCCCAGGAGCTGTAGAGCCCCGAGGTGTACTTCCAGACCAGAGCCCCCACGTTGGATCGGGGCTCCCAGGGCACCGAGTACTGGCCTCCGTGGGTGTGGCCGGCGAGGTAGAGCGCGAAGCCGCCCTCCGCGGCCGCCTGCCGGAAGCCCTCGGGACGGTGGTTCAGGAGTATCCTGAAGTCCCCCGGCCGCTCCGGCGGGCCGGTGACCCTGCCGAAGTCCAGGATGCCCATGCCGTCCTCGTCCACCAGCTGGCGGCGCCGGAGCCAGGAGCCCCTCAACCCTTGATCGTCCAGGCCAGTGATGCTCAGGGGCAGGCCTGCGGGCGAGGCGCGCTCCTCGCGCAGCACGCGGATGCCCGAGGCGCCCAGGAGGCTGGCTATGCGCCAGGGATCGTAATGGTGGTCATGGTTCCCCAGGACGGCCCAGACGCCGTGGGGAACGCGGGAGAGGTGCCGTTCGACGGGCCGCCCGTATTCCCTCGCGTACTCGGCGTCGAGATCCACCATGTCCCCGGTGAGGATCACCATGTCGGGCCTCTCCAGGCCGGCCCGCTCGATGGCGAGCCCCATCTCCCGGGGGCTGCTCCAGAGCCCCAGGTGAAAGTCCGACAGGTGCGCGATCCTGAAGCCGTGAAGCTCCCTGGGGAGATCAGGGTACCGGAGAGTGACCCTCTTGGCCACGGGGGCCGTGCTCTGACGGAAGACCCCGTAACCCGCAAGGCTCAGTATCCCTATGATGCCGGCGGATCCTGCGGCCCGCACGAAGTCCCTGCGGGA
The DNA here is from genome assembly GCA_031288415.1 of Deltaproteobacteria bacterium. GTDB lineage: Bacteria > Desulfobacterota > Desulfarculia > Adiutricales > Adiutricaceae > JAIRZX01. The sequence goes on from JAITRL010000045.1 coordinate 2,594, forward strand.
CTGCCGAAATGCAGGATCGCCCGAGTCCCGGGAGCCCAGGGCGCTCTCACCCGGACCGGCCGCGCCTGTGACGCCCTCCCCCGGACCGGCCGCGCCTGCGGCCGCGCGGGATAGACCGGTAGCCTCAGCGCGGCCAGGGCCGGTCGGGCCGCCGGCGCCGGACGGAACCTGGCCGCCGCCCGCCTCCCAGGCGGCCTGAAAGGCCGGGGACGGCTCAAGGCCGCTGGAGCCGGCGGCGGCGGAGCCGCTCCGTAAAGCCCAGCGGGCCGCCCGGAACAACGCCCTTCCCGCCAGAAAAAGGATCCAGGAGATCCCGCCGGCCGGGAGCACGGCCAGCAGGTGCACCACCTGCCAGGAGATGGCGGGCCTCCCCACGAAGGTCCACAGGGCCCCGTTCATGCCTCCCCGCGGGATGAGCAGGATAGCCGCGACGTAGGCCAGGTTGAAGGCCAGGAACACCGCGTGCACCGCCAGCCTGTAATGGCGGTTGCCGGAGCGGCGCAGGCAAAGCCTCCAGGCGAGGATCTGGGCGACGAGGCACAGCGCGAGGAAGATTATGGAGGTTCCGGGTCTAAACAAGTTCCCTCCAGGGAAAGGCGGGGTTAGAGGCCGCGGAAAGCGGAACAGCGCGAACGGCCGTCGCCGCCGAGGCAAGCCGCCAAGGGCGCGGCGCGCCGGATCAGGCCCGCGGGATCGCGGGCCGGAGGAGAAAAACCGCGGAAGGCTCCAGCCCGAACGAAAACAGGAAGCGGGCCGGGGTTGCGGGCGAAAGCCGAAAAGGGCCCGGTCCGCCGGGCGGGGGAAAGCTTAGGCGGGCGGGAAGCGCGGGGAAGGCCCTCCGGGTGCGTCCTGGACGCGGAAGGCCGGCGAGGCCCTGCCCCTGCCGGGCGGTCACTCTCCCGGGCGGGCGGCGCAATAGGGGCCTGAAGCGGCCGGAGGGGGCGGCAAGGGCTCGGCCGGGGAGCCGCGGGACAGGCGCCCCGAAAGCCCCTGTCCCTCTCATCGAGGGGGAGGGACAACCCCCCTTTTCCCCGGAGCCGTCGACAGTCCGCTTCCGGGGAAAAGGGGGGCGGGAGGGATTATAGCACGTAGCCGAACCCCCGCCGCGGACTGCGCCGAGGCAGGCCTAGGCGCGTTTGCGCCCGCCCTGCGCCCCGGCGGCCTCTTGTTCCCGCCTCGGAGGCCCTGCGCCGCCTCGCC
>JAITRL010000120.1 GCA_031288415.1 Deltaproteobacteria bacterium
TTCCAGCCGGAACTGGCCAGGCTCGTCAAGGGCTTGGACGCCAGGGCTCCGGCGCCGCCTTCAGGGAACCCAAAGACCCCGGCTCCGCTGACCCCTAAGACGACAGCCCCGGTGCCGCCTGCCGGGCAACAGACGGCTCCGGCTCCGCCTGCCCCTCAGCCGATGACCCCGGCCCCGCCTGCCCCTCAGCCGACGGCTGCAACCGCCCCTTCCCCGCAGTCTACGTCCCCGGCTGCGCCTTCCGGCCGGCCGCCTTCCCCAAACACGGATATCCCTTCCGGGGTGCTGGCCGGAAACATCGTCCCTTCCTGGACCGCCCCGCCCCGCCAGCCGGCCGTCCTGGACATCAAGGACTTCTCCAGGCACGTGATCATCCTGGGCCAGTCCGGATCCGGCAAAAGCGTGCTTCTGAAGCGCCTGGTGGAGGAGGCCGCGCTTCAGGGCGTGTCCAGCCTCGTCATCGACGCCTCAGGGGATCTCACGATGCTCGGCGACCCCTGGCCCGAAAAGCCTGAAAAATTCCGCCCGGAAGACTCGGAAAGGGCCGAGAGGTACTTCCGGGAGGTGGACGTCGTGATCCTGACCCCCTTCCATTCCGAAGGGAACCCCTACAAGCCTCCCAAGGTGCCGGATCTCAGGAAGATCCATCAGCAGAACGACAAGGCGATGATGAAGGCCAAGCTAGAAGAGGCCTGCGTCGCCGTCCCCCGGAACCTCGGCATTAACATCAAGGACACCACGGCAAACAAGGCCGTCATGATGAATGCCCTGCGCAACATGGCCGCCGGCGGCGCCGAACCCGGCCTCGGCCGACTCATCCAGGAGATCGAGTACCTCCTCTCCGACCCGGAAGGGCACAATTTGACGAACAGCTCCGTCAAGGCGGCGGAAACCCTCCTGGAGACGTTCAAGACTGCCGGGCTGGGAGACCCGGACCTTTACGACAACGGCTCGTCGGATGTCCGGACCCTCATCGACCCTGAGGCGGCCCGTCCCAGGGTGACCGTCCTGAGCCTCCTCGGCGGCTCTGACGTGGCCAAGCTGTCCGTCGCCCAAAGCGTGCTCGGCTCGGTCTTCGACGCGCTGCCGGCCTGGCAAGGCTCTTCCGCCAGCGGGACAAGCGGCCTCATCGTGATAGACGAGGCCACGCTGTTCGCGCCCTCAACCGGCTCCGCGGCCAGCAAGGAGATCGTCAAAAAGTTCGCGGACAGGGCCAGGAAGTACGGCTGCGGCCTGATCCTGGCCACCCAGGCGCCGAAGGCGGTGGACCACAACATCATGAACAACTGCAGCACGAAATTCGTCGGCAAGCTCTCCTCCCCCGCAACCGTGGCGGCCGGCGAAGTGATCCTGAACACCGACATGGACCTGCGCCTCAGCAGCCTCGGCCTGGGGCAGTTTTACGCGCTCAGCCCCGCCCTCAACGAATCGCATCCGGGACCGCTCAGGGTCCGCACCTTCATGTGCTTCTCCAGGCACGTCAACCCGCCCCCCGGAGAGGACAAGATCGCCGAGATGGCCCGCAGGTCCGCCGCCAGGCTCGCGGCAACCGCCTCCTGACCCGCGCGGCGCGCCTCTCCTGCCGCCCTCCGGGTTCCCTGCAGGGGACTTTCGCAAAGAGCGCCATGAAGGCCCCCTGAAGACGAATCCTCCCAGTCCCTCCCGCGCCTGGACCCCGTAGCGGGGGAAGGAGGGGCGTACCGGAAAGATCTGAAGTTTCCCGCTGGCGTTCTGACGAGACCCCAGCTTCCGCCCGCCTTGGCAAGGCTTTCCTGACTTGGGCCCGCAAGCGGCCTCCCGCCGTTCCCCGATACGCGAAGGCTGCCCGATGCCCTGCCGCTTCAGCGGGGCGGATCGCCTCGCCCGCCACGCCCGCACCCGGAAAGACAAAATGAAGACTTACGAAACCGAGCCGATGCAGAACCTCCTCCTCCTGGACCTGCTCTCGAGGGAAGGCGAGGCGCTCCTGAAAGAAATCAAAAAACCGGAATACGATCTGCACAAGCACAGGCAGCCGCTTATCCGCCAGGGGCTCATGGTTGAAGCCAAGAAAAGGCCCATCGTGAACGGGAAGCCGAAGGGCAAGGAGCTCGTCGAGATGTCCCTCACTGACGAGGCCTACCCCTACCTCGCCAAGCTCATGGATGAGGGGGCGAACCTCCCCGCCTCGCCGGCTTGCGGCTCCGTCTCGGCCAGGCTCCTGAAAATCGTCTCCCGTTTCATGAAAGCCAACGGCTGCACGGTAAGCGACGTCTTCAACGACCCTCCCAGGCGCCTTCCAAGCCCCACTGGCAACGGTGATCCGCAGGGCCCCGAGGGCGGTGACGTACCGGTTCCGCCTCCCCCTCCCCCTGAGCCGCCCAAGCCCATCGATCCGGTAGGATTCTACCGGAGGCTCAGATCCATCCCGAAACGGCTCTTCATGGCGGGCGGCGGCCTCCGGATCGCCGTGCTCAGGAAGGCCGTCCCGGATGTCCCGCGCGAGGAGACGGACCGCCTCCTCATCGAGCTGCAGAGGCAGGGCCGGATAGTCCTGTACGAGTTCTCGTCCCCGGACATGATCACTGACGAGGACAGGGAGGCCGCGGTCATGGTGGGCGGCGTCCCCAGGCACGTCATGTACTTCAAATGAGAGGCGCACCGATGGGCATGGACGGCGCCGGCAGCGCCGAGCTCCCGGTCGGGTGCCTCGAGCTGGCCAGGCTCGACGGGGTGGCCACGATCAACGGCCTGGACGAGGCCGCGGCCCTGGACGTCCCCGCGATCAACAGGGACGTGAGGGCGGCCTTCGCCCGCAGGCTATCGGTCCTCGTCTCCAGCCCCCTGGCCGCCCCCGCCAGGATCCTCCCGGTGGTGGCCCCGGCGGGGGCCGGCAAGACCCACCTGCTCTCCCTCCTTTACGCCGAGACCTCCCGCAGCGGCGGGCTCTTCGTGCCGGTGGACCTGAGCGGTCTCTCGGCCTTCTGGGGGCACGCCGCCCGCGCGGAAGCCAAGGCCCTCGAGACCGAAGGCCCTGACGGGGTCACGGGCGGCATGCGGGTTTTCCGGGGGCTCCTGGCCAAGGCCGGCTTCAGCAGCCTTCCGGCCACCGCGGAGAAGTGCGCCCTGTGGCTCAACGGCCTGGCCGGGGCGCAGCTCGACATGGTCCTCAAAAACCTTATCCAGAAGCTACGCAAGGCCTGCCCGGGGCTTCCGGAGTTCTGGGAGGATGCGGTCAGGGCCGTCACCGGCCTCAACGTCTCCGGCCTGGACCAGTTCCTCGCCGCAGACGCATGGCTCTCCGGCGGCCGCCTCTCCGGGCCGGGCGCCGACGCCCTGGGCCTCGCGAGCGGGCCCGGGCCCGAGGCGGCCTTCTTCGCCGCCAACTCCCTGACCGCGGCCGCCGGACTCTTCTCGGTAGTCATCTTCGACCAATTGGACGCCGTATTGGCTGACCACACCAACGATCCCGAACGCGGGAGCCCGGGGGATGCGGAAACCCTCAGGCGAGGGGCCCGCGAGCTCGCGCTGCGCCTCAAGCGCACCTGCGAGAGGACCGCCAGGACCATGTGCGTGGCGACCTGCCTGACCGACGTGTGGGAGCTCGTCAAGGAGGTATCGGTTTCCCTGCGCCCCGCCTTCTTAGGCGAGAGGAAGACCCTGAGCCCCCTTACGGACCTGGAGGTCATGGAGAGCATGATCGCCCTGAGGATGCGGCCCGCCTTCGCCGCGGCGCCCGGCTTCACCCCCCCTTACCCGGCCTACCCCTTCCCGCGCCCCTTCTTCGAGTCGCTTTCCGGGAACTTCCCCCGCCGGGTCATACGCGCCGCGGTCGAACATATCCTGCGCTGCCTCGAGCAGGGGGCCGTGAGCGAGTGGCGCCCGGGGACGTTTGACCCCGGGCCGTCTACGGAGGACCCGGAGATAGGCCGGGCGTTCCAGGAAGCCCGCCTCAAGCACCTCAAGTCCTTTCCCGCCGGAAACTCCGAACCCGCGCTGTGGAGGGAGGCCCTGGAGGCCTTCGCCGGCTGCGCGGCGGCCGAGCGGGGCTACGGCCTGCCGGAGGCCGACCGGCCCTGGCGGGTGGAGCGCTCCCTCTCCGAGCGCCTCTCCGGCCCCGCCCTCTCGGCCGTGGCGCACTCCCTCCCCGAACCTCGCCGCGCCCCGCCGCCTATGGTGACCTCCTCCCCGTCGAGCCGCTCCGGGCCCGGGGCCCAGGCCGGCAGGCTCGCCTTCCGGCCGAAGACCCTTTACTTCTGCATAGTGGGCATGAAAAACCCCAACTCCACGATCAGCCGCGTGAAGCTCGCGATCGTCAGCTCCGCCGTGTCCGCAAGGCTCCGCAACAGGCTGGTCATCCTTTGCGATCCGCCGCCCCCGACCTGGAAGAAGACAATCGAGCTGTTCGGCTACCTGCGCGCGAACGGCGGGTACGCGGAGCCCCTCGCCAGGGAAGCCGGTGCCCTCATGCTCGCCCTCCGGGAGATCGCCGTCAGGTTCCCGGACTCCTGGGAGGAGTGGGCGGCCCGCGAGAAGCCCGTCGCGGGGTCTGGGTTCCTCAGGGAGCATCTCGACTGGCTCATGGAATCCGAATGAGACCCACGCCTCCGATGCCCCCGGCCGCCCTCCTCGCGCCGTTTCCGGCCGACCCCGCCCGATCGCCCGCCTCTGGCCGTTTTCCCGCCCGGCGCGTCCCGGGCGCCGGGGCCTGCGGCGCGCGCTGAATTTCCGGAAATGGAAAAGGAGCCCGCATGGCTGATCTTCCGAATGCCCATAAAGAAAATACGGGAGAGCTTCTCCGCGAACTCAAGCATGATGTTAAGGGGTTCAGGAGGTTGATGCGCCAATTTCACAAAATGGATCCTGACGAACTGGATTTCTCCGACAGGAACGAGCTGGGCTTGTACATGATGCTGCTTGACTTGATATTCGACGACGCGCCTTACCTGCTCATCCGCGCTATAAAGCTGGCGGCGAGGATGAGACTCGATGATGCCCCGGAGAAGGAGTTACTGTCACTGTTTAATACGTTGTCGCAGATCCTCCAGGAACTAGTATCGTCCGACGGCTTCATCACGGACTGTTTCGCGCGCATCGGCAAAGGGCTTGAAAAGCTTTATGACCAATGACGGCGGCGACTGAAGGCTGAAGGCCGGCCCAAGCCGCAGGAGGGGCCGGCAGGGCTCCCCGCCCGGCAAGACAAGCAAGGAGACCAGACATGCCAGGCACTGATACTGGACAGCCCGCGGACATGAAAGCCGAACTCGCCAGGCTTAAACGCGACTACAAAAAATTCCGAGGCATGGTGGAAGATGCCCGGAAAACCGACTGGAACCGCGTGGACCTCTCCCAAAAGGACAAAATGAAGGACTTCATGGCTTTCCTGGACGAGCTCTTTTCCCATGCGACGCTCATGCTCCCCCGCAGCCTGACGATAACGTCGCATTTCGAATTTTTCGAGGTGAATAACGCGCTGTTCGAGGAGGCCACCAAGATGAACACGAAAATCATCTACGAGGTGAGCAGGGCATCGGAATTCTTAGGCTCCTGCATCCCCAACCTCCACAAAAAGCTCATGGAGCTTTTCTGGGAAGACTGCTCCGACTGACGACAGGGCGCCCGAGGCAGACCGCGAACCCGGCGGGAACGGATTCCCGGCGTCAGGGAGGCTCCGTCGGCGCGCCCGGCGGCGGCTCCTCAGGCGCCGGTTCAGCGGCGGCTGAGCCTCAGCCATGCCCGCCCGCCCGCCCGCCGGTTTGAGGGGCAAAACGCCGCGTCGGCCGAAGGGAAGCTCCCGGCTTGAACTGAAGTGGCTCTCGCAGGCCGATGCCAGCCCGACCGACCGACAGACAGACAGACAGACAGACAGACTGAAAACGAGACTCGCCGGCCTCGATC
>JAITRL010000151.1 GCA_031288415.1 Deltaproteobacteria bacterium
TGCTTTCCTGAAGGCGTCCGCGGCTTTGAAGGCGAAAGCCGCGCGCGCGGACGGAAAGGCGCCGCCAGGGGCTCCCGAGCCTCCCCCCGCGAAGAGGCGCCGCAGAAACAGGGCCGAGCCGGCGATCGCGGCGAACATGAGGTAGCCCGCCTGGTAGCACATGAACAGGAAGAGAAGCGGGAAGAAAAGCCGAAGAAACCCGGCCCTGCGCGACTCCCCGCGCCCGATCCCGGAGAGAGCCTCGGCCAGGAGCGCCGCGAAGCCCGCCAACGCCGCCAGCTGCCCGTAGACCCCATGATAAACAAGGGCCCTGGAAAGGGTACCGCCCGCCAGGCCCAGGGCCAAAAGCCACGCGATCGGCCTGGGCATTCCGGCGATGCGACGGATGAGCCGATAGCAGGAGACCCCGGCCCAGGCCAGGAGCAGGAACGCGAAGCAGGGCGCAGCCAAGTAAGCCGGGACCCCCCGGGCCGAGGAGAACATGGCGAACAGGATATTGGTCCCGAAGGCATCCATCACCCACGGGTACTGGTAGCCTATCCCGAAAGTGTAGCTATCCGAATAGCCCAGCCAATAGCCCGCATGGAAAATCCAAGAATAATAGTCGATTGCATCGGCAAACCAAGGCTCAAAGGTGCCCGTGGGCCAGAGCCGGCAGTACCAGGTGCCCAGCGCCAGGGCAACGAGGCCTGCGGGCACGGCCCACTCGTAAGGCGCGGCGAGGGCCCGCGCGGCACCGGCCCAGCCTGGGCCCGCCTGAGAGCGCCTGAGATCACGGTACTTTCCCCAAAGCGTCCAGAGGGCGCCCAGGACCCCCAGGAACACGAACGCCGCGAAAGCGGGCTCAAAGAAGCTCCTGAAAGCCGAAAGCCACCGGCAAATGACGCAGGCCCCAGCCGCCCCGGCCATGACCGGGATCATGCCGTCGGGCGCGGCGGCGTCCTCGGCCTTCAGGGCCCGCAGGAGAAGGCGGCCCCAGAAGTCCAGGGACAGCGTGAAGGCCAGGCAGAAAGCCGTAAAGGCCCCGGCCGATACCAGGGAAGCGCAAAAATGACCCGCCCCGCCCATGCCTTCAGGCCCCCTTTGCCTGAGCCGACCCGGCAGTTACCAAGGCAGGACTGGCGGCCGGAAGCCTGCGGCCTTCCCGGCGCCCGGTCCTGGCGGCCGCCAAGACGGCGGCCAGGAAGGCCAGGAACGAAGCGGCGCTAGCGAAGTTGCAGGCCTTGTTTCCGGTAAAGCTGACCCGGACCTCCAGGACGCCTTCCGGGGGGAGGCCGTCCAGCATAAGGCCGGAAAAAGCGCCCGGGGAGGCCTCCCCTTCTCCGGGGCCCGTTATTGGCATCCGGAAGGAGCCGATCGCCGGGGTCGCCCTTTTGCCGTCAATCTCGGCCAGAATCTCCTGAAGCCCCGGATAATAAAGCTCCGCAAGAAGGGCCCTGCCTCCGGGAAGCCCTGCCAGGTCAGCCGAAAACAGCCGGTCCCCGGCGGGCCCCTGTCCGCGGAGGACCGCAAGCCCCGCTTCCGCCTCGAAGGCCTCCGGCCGAGGGGCCGGGAGAAGCGGCCCCGGCCCCCGGAAGAGGTTCGGAGCCTCCCGGAAGCTTTCCCCGCGGACGGCCTGCGGGAAACCGGGAACATCGGCGGCCCCCTGCAGGTACGGGAGGGCCAGGGCAAGGGAAAAGAGACAGGCCGCGAGGGCGGCGGCCCGGCGTCCTGAGGGTCCCAGGGCGGGCAGGCCGCGGAAAATCATCGCCAGGGCCAGCGCCCCGGAGACGGCTGCCGCGCAGGCGAAAAGGGCCAAAGGCCTGGCCGGATAGCTCAGGGGCCCCAAGCTCCTCCATGATGCCGGGACGGCCTCAGGCAAGAGGGCGGCGGCAAGGCATGCCAGGGCGGCGGCCGCCAGGGCCCTCACGAAAGGCCGCTTGGGTCCCCTGAAGGCCAGCCATGCCAGGGCCGCTGCCGCAACCGTCAGGGCCGCGCCCGCCTGGTGGGGGGCGGCGATGAGCCAGCCCGGAGGCCGGTACTGCGCCGGGGCCGCGCTCATGAGGGTGAGCAGGGGCACAGACGCCCCGGGCGGCCAGGGAGCGCCAGGGACGCCTTCAGGAAGACCTCCGTAAAACAAGGCAGGCCCCAGGTGCCAAAGGTTCAGCAGGGCCCCTGCAGGGAGTGCGAGGGCGGAGGCGGCGGCCCGGAAATACCGCCTCCGGGCGGCAAGCCGCGCTCTGGCGGGGGGGGGTGCCTTATCCCCTGAGTCCCCGGAAGGGCGCCCTGAATCCGCAGCCCCGAAAGAAAACGGGGAGAGAGCTTCGCGAGCCTCTGAAACGGGCCGCGCTAAAGCTGGAGGCATAAGCGGTACTGAAAGCCCGGAGGGCAGGCGCGAGAACAGAAGGCAGAGCAGGGGAAGCAGGAGGCAGAAAAAGACGGCGTAATGCATGGCCGTGAGGGGTTCAGCGGCAAAGAGGAGGAAGACGGCGAAGACCGCCGCCAGCCAATGCCTAAGCCTCCCCCCTACAGCCGCGCGCAGCCCGTAGTGCATGGCGGCCGGGATCAGGCAGTAGGCGAAATACTCCGGGACCGCCTCCCTGGCCGAAGCCGCAACAACCAGGCAGGGAGCGGTCATGTACAGCGCCGCCCCGGCGGCCGCGCACTCCAGGCTTCCCGTTGCCCAGCGGCAGAGCCTCCAGGCGAAGACGAACCCTGCGGCCGTCATGAGGACCAGCGAAATCGACCAGCCCAGGGCCACTTTCCCCGTAGCCAGCAAGGCGGCTCCGGGGAGAAGCTGGCTCAGCGGCGGGAGGAACTGGTGGTAGGGCACCCCGAGGCCGCCGTCCAAGTTGACGGAAACCCTGGGAGGCAGCTGGCCGGCCTTCATGGACTGAGCCGCGCTGACGGCCAGAGCCAGGGAATCCGCCTGATCGGGGGATCGGACGGTAAGTCCTCCGCCGGCCGAGGCCTGAGGCCCGCAGAGGGCGGCGGCGGCGAAAAGGCCGGCGATCCACAGAAGCCAGGCCCGCGGCGGCCGGGCGGCCGAAGGCGAAAGGCCTGGGAGCCCGGCCTCGGAAGCGGCGTGGGTGCCTTGCGAGTACATCCGCCTCCTCCTCGGGTTTCCGTGCGCCGAACGAGTTCCAGACACCTCGAAAGCCTCCGGAATACGGCCGCGAGGCCCGGCCAGAGGGAGTCAGCGGTCTTGCCAGAGGCTTTCCCAAGACAAAGCGGACCTAAGGCCAAAGTGCAGATTTTAACCTCCGCCGCCGGATTTTGCAATATTTTCGCATTTCTCGTTTTCGAGCCGTCGCCCATAAGGAGCACGGGGCCCACAGGCCCGCCGATACCCGCTCCGACCCCATCGGCCATCGATGTCAGACTTTCAGGCCCCGTCAGACACGGGACTCACCTCCAACTCCTGTCGCCCGTCCCCGGCCGCCTCCGGGAAGTAGCGGATGGAATCCTTCTTGAGTTCCCTCACGCTCTCCAGCATTGCCCACTCCTCGGCGCCGGTCAGGCGCGCCATCTCCGCGGCCATCCCCAAAAGCTCATCGCGGCTTCCGGCATGGATCATCGTGTACAGGTTGTAAGGCCAGCCCGGAGCGGCGGCGCGCTTGTAGCAGTGAGTCACGTAAGGGAGGGCGGCAAGCCGGGCCCCGGCCTCGGCTATTTCCCTTTCCCCGAAACGCCAAACCAGCATGGCATTGGCCATGAAGCCCGAACGCTGGTGCACCAGCACAGCCCCGAAGCGCCTGATGAGCCCCCGCTCCCCGAAGCCGCGGAGCATGGCAAGCGCCTCCTCTTCGGAGACGCCTATTCTTCGGGCGATCTCCGCGAATGGGCGCGGGCAGAGCGGCAAATCGCCGCTTAAGGCGTGCACCAGGGCCTTCTCGGCGGGGCTGAGCTCGCAGTTCTCAGGCAATGTTTCGTTCTTTCCCAAAAATCCGTCGCCGCGCCGGCGCTGGCGCCCGGCCGAAGGTCCGCGAGATTGCGCTTGCCGCTCAAGCGATCTGGCGGGCGACGCGAGCTTGCAACCGAATGACACGGCTGATCCGCAACTGCCCCCGGCAACAGCCGTCGGCGTCAAGGCGAAATCCATAAGTTTATTAGCAGGCCGCCACGCCGCGAGCGGCCCAAGGTCCCGCCGGCGGGAGACCTCCAGCTGCCGCCGCAGCCTGATAACGTTTACCCGATCTAAGCAAGTTTATCAACTTTCCTCTCATGCCAAATCGAACGCGCCCCGTTTGCGCGCCTGAACGGCTTTTGGGAAATCTTTAGCGAATCGTCAACAAATTACCTTCAAGCCGCCGGATACCCCCGGCTGCCTGCCGCCGTGCGCGGCCGGATGAAAAGCGCCGACGGCCTCTCCCTGTCCCGCGGCGTTCAGGCTTCATTTCGCGCCCTATGGGTCAACATGGCGGCCGAAAGCCTGCCTTCCTGCCTTCGCTCCGACACCTCTCCGCCTTCCGCCGGTCTCTCCGCCTGTGATCTTCCGGCCCGCGCAGGCCTGAGCCGGCCCTTATCCGATGACAGCCGCCGCAGTCCTGCCGTTTGCCTACATCTCATCTTCTCCCTCCACCCGCCCTTGCCCTCCAAATCTCACTCCTTACGGCTGGCGCGCCTCCGGTTCCGCCTCCAGAGGCGAGGCTGTCCCCGGCGCCGCAAACCGCCGACATGGCCGAGCGTTCGAGGCATTGCCCCCCGCCAGGCCTGAGCGCGCTTCCGACCCTTTGCCTGGCTTCCGCAGGGCCCTGACGGGCCCTTACCTGGCCTGGAATAGTATGTTAGAATCCCCGGGCGTCCTCGCCTGAGGGCAATGCGAAAGCCAGGTTCCCAATGATCGGCATCTCCAAATTGTACTGCGGTACGGTAGAGCCCTCCGATGTGCTGCGCTACGGCAGGAAGTCGGCGGCCCTCCCAAGCCACCTGCTCCAGTTCTCCGAAGACAAGCTGCCTGTCATCGCCTGGAACGTGACGCGGGCCTGCAACCTCTCCTGCTTCCACTGCTACGCCTCCGCCACCCCCGCCAAAGCCCCGGACGAGCTTTCCCCCTCCGAGGCCATGGGGCTGGTCCGCAGCCTCACGGGCTACGGGGTCCCAGTCATCCTTTTTTCCGGCGGAGAGCCTCTCCTGCGCCGCGACGTCTTCGCGCTCATCGAAGCCGCCGTCCTGGGGGGCTCGCGCGCCGTACTCTCGACCAACGGCCTTCTCCTGGACCGGGAGGCAGCGGCCAGGCTGGCACGAATCGGCCTCTCTTACGTGGGCATCAGCCTGGACGGCTTAGAGGAGCGCCACGATGCCATGCGCAAGATGCCCGGGGCCTTCCGGGGGGCTCTTATGGCCGTGACGACGGCCCAAGAGGCCGGCCTCAAGGTGGGCCTGAGGCTCACGCTAACCCGCAGCAACCGCAACGATATAGACGGCGTGTTCGCTCTCATGGAGGAACGCGCCATCCCTAGAGTCTGTTTCTATCATCTGGTGGATACCGGCGCCGGCCCCGAGCTTTCGTCGGAGACGCTCTCGCATGACGAGACCAGGGCGGCCGTGGGCAGGATAGCCGAACTGACCGCCGAAGCGTTCTCCAGAGGCTTCCGCCCGGAGGTCCTCACCGTGGACAACCAGGCCGACGGGCCTTTCCTGTACCTCAAGATGAAGGCCGAAGGGCGCGACAGGGAGGCGGAAAACGCCTTGTCCCTCTTGCGGCTTAACGGCGGCTCCAGCTCCGGCCACGGCATCGGCTGCGTGTCCTGGAACGGGGACGTGCACCCGGATCAGTTCTGGCGCTCGGTGAGGCTCGGCTCGGTGCGCGAACGCCCCTTCCCCGCCATCTGGAACGACAGGTCCGACAGTTTCCTGACCGCCCTCAAGGACAAGAAAACCCACCTGCGGGGCCGCTGCCGGGAATGCAGGTTTCTGGACGTCTGCGGCGGCGGACTGAGGGCCAGGGCCGCCCATGCCACCGGCGATCCCTGGGCCCCCGACCCGGCCTGCTACCTTTCCGACTCCGAAATAGGGCGCGGGGCCGGAAGGCCCTTGGCCGCCGGTGCCTAAGGCCGCGGACGGGGTTTTCTCCCCCGGCGGGCCCGGCCTCGGCCGCGAGGGGGCGCGCGCCGTCGGCGTTCTGCCTCCCCCACGCCTGGTCGCCTGGGAGACCACCAGGGCCTGTAACTTGGCCTGCAGGCACTGCCGGGCCGAAGCCGCGCCTAAGCCGGCCACCGGAGAGCTAGACCACGCCGAGGCAGAGTCCCTGGTGCGCCAGATAGCGGCCTGGAAGCCCGCGCCCATACTTATTCTCTCCGGCGGCGAGCCCCTCATGCGGCCGGACGTCTTCGATTTGGCCTCCTTGGCCAGGGACCTCGCCGTCCCTGCCGTGCTGTCCACCAACGGCACCCTCCTTGACAGAAGCGTTTGCAGCGAGATCAAAAGGACAGGCATCCGCCGCTTGAGCCTGAGCCTTGACGGGCCCGACCCCGCAAGCCACGATGCCTTCCGAGGGGTCCCGGGATCTTACGCGGCCCTCGAAGACGCGGCCGGCCTTCTCCGCGCCGAAGGCATACCCTTCCAAATTAACTCCACCGTCACCCCGGAAAACCTGCGCCGGGCCGAGGACCTGCTGGCCGCGACCAGAGCCTTGGGGGCCTGCGCCTTTCACGTCTTTCTCCTGGTGCCCGTCGGCCGCGCCAAGGACTGGGACGAAGCCTTCCCCGCGCCCGCCGTCTACGAAGCGGCCCTGCGGCGCCTCAAAGCCCTCGAACCCGCCATGGAGTTGGAATTCAAGGCTACCTGCGCCCCTCAGTACCGGCGCATCGGCCTCGAGACAGGAGCCTCCTCCCCCCGTTCCGGCAAAGGATGCCTGGGGGGTCAGGGCTTCATGTTCGTGGGACACAACGGCGTCTGCGGGGCCTGCGGATACCTGCCTCTCCCCGCAGGCAACCTCAGGGAACAGGGCATCGCCGAGGTCTACAGGGACTCCCCCCTTTTTCTGGCCCTCCGGGACAAGGGCCGCTACCGGGGCAAATGCTCCGTATGCGAGTACTGGGCCGTCTGCGGGGGTTGCCGTGCCCGCGCCCACGCCCAAGGCGACTTTTTGGGATCTGAGCCCTTATGTCCCCACCTTCCCAAGGCCCTCGCGGGCCCTGGCCGGGAGACAGCCTGCTCATCTGCCGCGTCAGGGCGGGGGACTCCCCTCATGGAGTCTTCCCCGAAGCAGGGACAAGCCGCAGGCCGCGGCCAGGTGTGAGACGATGAACATGGACCCCGTCCTCACGGAAACCGAGAGGCTGCTCCTCAACTGCATCCAGGACGGGTTTCCTATCGAGGGGCGCCCCTTTGCGGCCTTGGCCGCCCGTCTGTCCCGCGGTAACGGAGTGAATCTTTCCGAAGACGAAGTGATCGGCCTGGTCCGCAGACTCAAGGAACGCGGTTACATCAGGCGCCTGGGCGCGATCTTCAACTCGCGGCCCCTGGGCTACATGTCCACTCTCTGCGCCGCCAAAGTACCCGAAGACCGACTGGAGGACTTCGGGAAGCGCGTAAGCGCGGCTCCCCAGGTAACCCACAACTACGTCCGCGCCAACCCCCTGAACGTCTGGTTCACTTTCTGCTACGCCTTCCCCGGCGAGCTGCAGGGGTTCCTGGCAAGCCTGCGCCGGGAGACCGGAATCGAAGAGATTTTCGAGCTCTCCTCAGAGCGGATCTTCAAGATCAGGGCGGTATTCAATTTTCCGTGACAAATATGAGGCACGCCCGACCGGCTCAGCCCGAGCCTACCTTCTCTAACACTTTGTAACCTTAGATTAATATCTACACTTCAATCTAGTCATGGCTTGCTAGAAAAATGATCTACACTAACAGTATATATAAACTTTTAATGAAATAATATACTTATACTTTATTATTGATTTTTTATATATAGATTAATTTATTACTTTATTTTATAATATTATATTAATAACTAGTATTATAATATAACGTTATGATTATCACTGTATTATCTCTAGTTTGTTAGAGTAGGAGTAGCTTACTTAAAACCGACACCTCAGCAATTTCAAATCAAGGCTTATTTGAAACGCTGGTCCATTTGACTGATTCTGCCGAATCGGCTACACGGGAAAACCAACACTTCGTAAAAGGGATAAAAGTCTGGCAGAGGCTTGCTTGCCGGACTTCAGAGTTTGAAAGCCGCCAGACGGTTCTCTTGCTTACGGTTGGCTTAGGTCAATGCCATTAGGGAGAACGCGATCGAGTTACGGGAGTAAATATATGCCCGGCAACTCTGCCAATATGCGAAACTCATTTGCTCTACTGTATTTTTTAATCTAAAGTTTTTAACCCTCCCTGACAGGACCCTTGCACTCCGACCGCTAATGTATTATAGTGTTCCAGTGTGCCGGGGCAGAACCTTCTGTCTTGGGGCGGTTAACTCAGCGGCTAGAGTGCCATCCTCACACGGTGGAAGTCGGAGGTTCGAATCCTCTACCGCCCACCATCACACAACCATTTGCCGAAGTGGTGGAACTGGTAGACACGCCATCTTGAGGGGGTGGTGAGGAAACTCGTGCCGGTTCAAGTCCGGCCTTCGGCACCACAAGGTGTATTTTGCTTCAATAGTCCTTTCCCATCAAATGAAATACAATCAGAAAATCAGCTTGGCGACCTGCAATAATTTTCCGTAGAAGCGTGTTAGTCGTTAGACAACCCGGCGGCAGAAAAATTGATGGGTGTACTACCGGCGGAGGCACCGTAAAGCGTGCGGACTTTAACATCAGAAACGTCTGCCGCTTGAGGCACGTAAAGCTGTAAAAAAAGCTTTTCAGAATTTTCGACAGCGGTAAACGGTGGGCCAAGCATGGGGCCAAACCACTTGAGCGCTAGCTTAGCTTCTCCAAATCGCGTAAAAGAAAAGGGCACTCTCATTCCCTTAGCATGTGGCTGAAAGTCAGTATCGACAAGTCTTTGGTGCAGCCTCAGGCGGTATTGCTGGAAATCGTTGCAGGGAATACGCCATAATCATAAAAAAAATTCGAAAATTTCCCGGCCCGGCGTCGGATGACTTAACGATTAGGCCTCCCCAGGCTATCCCGGAAAAGGCTACGGCTTAACGAATATCTCCAAGACAGGGGCCTCGCCATCTGTAAATTCTGCCCTGGACTAAATCTGGTCGCGCATCATCCTGGTGGACATTCACAATCCGGTCGATTTCGTTGGCTTCAGGAACCTAGCGCTTAGTTGCATAAGTTCTTCACAGTATTCCTGAGCTGGCTGACCATCACTTCCCGCTTGCGCCGGACAAAGGGTTTGGGGTCTAAGTTATACGCCTTGCAAAAGTCTTTGATCGCCTGCCCCGGCTCCTCCAGGCTTTTGAAGCTTCCGTTACTCAAAGCCTTCCTGGATATTACTCCGAAACGGATCCCCGCCATGTTCAGCCAGCTTGCCGATGTGGGGGCAAGTGAACGTTGGGTTGGGCGGCAAGCCATTCATCGCAGTTCTTGCGTATGCGGCAGTTGTCCATGATCACGTGAACAGGCTGATCCTCATGGTATTGAAGAACCGTCATGTCCATGAACCCGAGGAATTCTGTCCTTCTCTTCCTCTCCGTCAAAAAAAGTCAGCTCATTTCCGGTTTTCACTTCCAAAGCCGCGAACATCTTTACGGCGCCGTGACGAACGTACGTGCCGCCGTGCCCCTGAACCGTCTTTCCGGCGGTTGTCCTCACATGGCCCGCGGAACGCTCAAGAGCCTGTATGCCCGGCTTTCCCGTACATGCTCAGAATTACAACGTCTTCCGGAGGATTAAGATACAGCCCGGCCACGTCGGCGGCTTTTCCGGAAAAATCGGGATCTTTGCTTACGCACCGGCTCCTCTGCTTTCGGAGGCATATTCCTTCGGCCCTCAATACTCGGCATGCCTTGTCGTTAGGATATGTTCAAAGCCTTTGACGACGCCTTTCCGTCCCAAGTCGACTGTCCCTTGGGCGCGGACTCCTCCAGCCTGGAAAGAATTGCGTTCCTTGTATTGATGGTGCATGCTTAGGGGGCTTGCCGGAGCGTGAGCGGTCGCTGAGGCCTTCAAGCACTTCGCCTATGAACCGCCTCCTCCGTTTTCCGACGGTGAACACGGTGATCCCCAGACTGGCGGCTATGGCGACTTCGGATTCCCCGTCTGCCGCCGTCAGGATAATCCGGGCTCTCCGGACCATTCTGGCCTCAAAGGTTCTGCTGTTCGCCCAGCTCCTGAGAACGGCGGCTTCTTCCTCGTTAAAGCTTGGTTTTTCGGCTGTCCGTAGCATAGATGCCCTACATATGCCACAGAGTATATAATGTTATATGAATTAATGCAGTTGCGCACTAGTACAAAATCCCTCTCCTCAAAACACAAGACATCACTGTTTTCTGTAACGCCTTGACGAACGGATTCATGGAACGGGACAGAAAGCTAGCGTTGCAGAAGGATTTCAAAGCACGGTTAAAACAGAATCTGTATAGCCGAGCACCTTCTTGAGCCCGTTTAACGTGTATCAAGTGATCGCTGGCGTTAAGATCGCCTGAAGATATTGCCACAATGCCATAAATTGTAACCATTCACCTACACCCACTCTCCAATGGGTCTTGGAGCCAGCAGGCAGGTCCGCTACTGGAGAGAGATTGGCCTAAATTTAGTCATATAGCACACCATAGCTTGCCAATTAGACCTAAAGTGGCAATATTAGACCCTAGGAATTTAACTAGGATTAATTAAGCATCCAAGTATATTGTTTTCCGCAAAATCAGCTTTCTAGTGACTGAAGGCAATGTAAAGAGCGTAAGCCGGCTAAACATTACCGATGGCGTTCTCATTGGGATTGTCAGCTCTCTAAAATATCACCGTAGCATTATAACAATACTGGGCCACCAAGGGCTTATAGCAAGCCTGCCCGGTCTCCTTGATCCCATTGTCCTGATATTGGACAGCCTGATGCCGGAGGCTGACCCGTTCATCTGCCATATGGCCCAGGGCAAGTCCGGCCTTCCAAAGGGCTAACTGAGGAAGCTCACCAATGGCAGCAGGGGGGCAACCCGAGCGTGAGGGGAAAACGCCTGTTCAGACCGATTTCCCGGAGAAGCGAGCAT
>JAITRL010000174.1 GCA_031288415.1 Deltaproteobacteria bacterium
GACCGCATGGCCGAGGCGGCTTCCCTGGCGCTGGCCCTCCGCGCGCCGGGCCGCCGGGGCCTGGACCGGGAAAGCCTCAGGGCCGCCGCCTCGCAAGGCCTCCGGGAAGCTTGAGCCCGGGCCGGCGAAAGCCCGGCCGGCAGGCCGGGCAGGCCCGCTCGCGCAGGCGCTCCGCTCGGGCCGGAGAGGCGGCGCCTGTGGCCCCGGGGCCTTGCCCGGAGAGGGCTTCTTTTGTACCGGCCGTTTTTTTCCCTACGGAGGCGAGAGAATCATGGAAGCGTATTTCGGGGAGTTCGGGGGGCGCTTCGTGCCAGAGCTGCTCATGCCGCCCCTGCTGGAGCTCGAGGAGGCGACGGAGAGGCTTTTCGCGGACGGCTCCTTCACGGGCGAGCTCGCGGGGCTCCTTGAAAGCTACGCTGGGAGGCCCACGCCGCTCACCTTCTGCCCGCGGCTGTCGGAAAGGGTCAAGGCCGACGTGTACCTCAAGCGGGAGGACCTGCTCCACACGGGGGCCCACAAGATCAACAACACCCTGGGCCAGGGGCTCCTGGCCAGGGCCATCGGCAAGACCAGGCTCGTGGCCGAGACTGGCGCGGGCCAGCACGGGGTGGCCACGGCAGTCGCGGCCGCCCGTCTCGGGCTCAAGGCCGTGGTCTACATGGGGGCGACCGACGTCGCCCGCCAGAGCGTGAACGTCTCGCGCATGCGGCTTTTGGGGGCGGAGGTCAGGAGCGTCGAGGAAGGAACCCGCACGCTCAAGGATGCCATCAACGAGGCCCTGCGCGACTGGATAGCCACCCACCGCGACACCCACTACTGCTTCGGTACCGCCGCGGGGCCGCATCCTTTCCCGACCCTGGTCCGCATCCTCCAGAGCGTCATCGGGCGGGAAATCAAGGCGCAGTGCCTCTCCGCCTTCGGGAGGCTCCCGGACCTGGTCTGCGCCGCAGTGGGGGGAGGCTCCAACGCCATCGGGGCCTTCCACGAGTTCATAGGCGACCGGGAGGTGCGGCTCGTGGGGGTCGAGGCGGCGGGCACGGGCGAGCCCGGCTGCTGGAACAGCGCCCCCCTGAGCCTCGGCCGGCCGGGCATCCTCCACGGCCAGCTCTCCATGCTCCTTCAGTCCGGCGACGGGCAGATCCTCCCGTCCCATTCCGTCTCGGCCGGCCTGGACTACCCCGGCGTGGGCCCTGAGCACTCCTGGCTCCAGTCGACGGGCCGGGCGGAGTACTTCATGATCACCGACGGCGAGGCGCTGGGAGCCTTCACGGAACTCTCCCGGCTCGAGGGCATTATCCCCGCCCTGGAGTCGTCCCACGCCCTGGCCTGGGCGATGAAGAGCGGCCCGTCCCTGCCCCCCGGCTCGAAGGTGGTCGTGAACCTTTCGGGCCGCGGGGACAAGGATCTGGGGATAGCGGCGGAGCGCCTGGGGGAGGGTTTCGCCCGCGAGCCTGCGGCGGGCTGAGGCAAGGCCCCGGCGCCAGAGGGCATCGCGGCCGCGCGGCACGGAGGGCAGGCAGCTTCATTTGGCGAGGGCAGGAGCCTCGTTTGGCGAGGGCAGGCAAGCCTCGTTTGGCGAGGGCAGGCAAGCCTCTTTTGGCGAGGGCGGGCAAGCCTCGTTTAGCGAGGGCAGGCAAGCCTCGTTTGGCGAGGGCGCAGGCAGCTTCGTTTGGCGAAGGCAGGCCGCCAGGCGTCAAGGGGCATCACGGCGGACCGCCCTGGCAAGGCGCCGCGAAGCCTTGCGGCCGGGAAGGGCCGCGAGGACTCCCGGGGCAGGGGGGCGAGGGTTTCCCGGCGCGGCGGCGCCCCTCCCCGCCGGGCCCTTACGGCAGGTCAGCCGCCCGTAATCTCGGGGGCGGCCGGAGACGGAAAACGGAGGTCAAGGACGATGCGGGAGAATTCAGCGCTTACGGAGGCCGTCCGCAAGGCCGCGGGTGAAGGGCGGTGCGCCCGCATCCCTTATCTGACCGGGGGATTCCCCACGCCCGAGTCCTTTTGGGAGGTCCTGGGAGAGCTGTGCGGCAGCGGGGCGGACGTCGTGGAGATAGGCGTGCCCTTCTCGGACCCTGTCGCGGACGGCCCGGCGGTGGCCGAGGCCGGCCGGAAGGCCCTGGATAACGGGATCAGCCTCAGGTGGATCCTGGAGGGCCTCTCCGGCCGCAGCTTCCCGGTCCCCCTGGTCCTCATGAGCTACGCGAACCCCCTGCTGCAGTACGGCTGGGCCGCCGTCCCCGGAAAGGGGGTGGGGGAAAGCATCCGGGACAGCCTCGGTGAACTCGCCCTGGCCGTCCGCCGGGCCTCGGTCGCAGGCGTGATAGTCCCCGATCTGCCCCTCGAGGAGGCAGGCCCCTTTAGGGAGGCCCTCGCCGGGGAAGGCGCGGATCTCATACCCCTCGTGGGCCCTAACACGACCGAGAGGCGCATGAGGGAGTACCTGCCCACGGCCATGGGCTACGTCTACGTGGTCTCGGTCCTGGGCATCACCGGGGTGCGCAAGGGGCTTCCCCCGGAGGCCGAGGAGACGCTCAGGCGCGCCCGCTCGGTCTTCAGCCTCCCGCTGGCCCTGGGCTTCGGCATCAAGGAGCCATCGCAGCTGGAGGGCCTGGAATGCCCGCCTGACGCCGTTATTTTCGGGAGCGCCCTTTTGAGGCACTTGGCTGAGGGAGGGAGGGCCAGGGACTTCATGGCGCCGTGGCTGTAACGTCTGAAGACCTTTTCCGCGAGCCTCGGAGGCCAGGGAGTCCAGGGAGGAAAGCGAAGCCAGGGCGGAAAGCGAAGCCAGGGAGGCAAGCGAACCCAGGGAGCTACGGAGACCAGGGGGACCTGGGAGGCTGCTAAAGTGACCGGGTGGTCAGGGAGGCTGCGAGTGTCAGGGGGGCCGCTGAAGGTCCGCGAGACGTCCCTGTCGCAAAGCGGGGCGGGCTTGATCGGAGGGAGCGAAGCGCCCTGAGCCGCCGGGCGGGGCGGTCAAGGCGCTTCGCGCCGCGGCTTCGCCCGCGGAAAACTCCGCATCGCGGGGCAGCCGTCGGGTTAGGAACGGGTTCGCCGGCCCGGCGGTCTCTTGAGGCGATCGGGGGAAAGCAGGCGGGGCGCCTGAGCGGGCTCCAGCAGGCTCAGGCGTTTCAGGCCCGTTCGGATACGGCCTGCTTATCG
Organism: Deltaproteobacteria bacterium; assembly: GCA_031288415.1. Classification (GTDB taxonomy): domain Bacteria; phylum Desulfobacterota; class Desulfarculia; order Adiutricales; family Adiutricaceae; genus JAIRZX01. The sequence continues at coordinate 3,154 of JAITRL010000174.1, forward strand.
CGATCGCCTTGGGCATATCGCGCGCGGCCAATCTGAGGGGTTTGCCGGCCGCGGGCTTCTTCCCGATCCCCCGGGTTTTGCTTTGTCCGAAGGGATTTAGGGAAAACTCCGACAGCCTCGCGCCCGCTTTCCGAAGGCCGGGCTGATTGAGCGGTCGCGGGCGCCTGATGACGCCGCGGAGTCAAGTCCGCATGGCCACAGGCGCCGGTGTTCCCGCAAGGCCGAAACGCGGAGCCGGGCGGCTCCTGAAGGCCTGTCCGCTGATTTCCGCGGCATAAACCTCAGCGGGCCAACGGCCGCTTGCGTGGCCGCGCCTGTTACGCCTGGCTGCCGCCGCGCCGGCAGAGGCGTAATGTTTGCATATTTGGGCAGAATTTGTTAATTTTTCGGTGATGATGAGAGGAACCGGACCCGCCCTGCTGGACCCGCCCCTCCGGGCCTTCCAGCTCCCTCGCCCGCAGCCCCCTACCGCCGCCCGCGGCCTAGGCCGGTGGAGGTCACCATGCTCAGGAGGCTTTTCCTCGCGCCCGGCTACTTCCTTTACAGGAGGTTCTCCAAAAAGCGCAAGAAGTTCCGCTTCGTCTCGAAATCCCACGAGACGGGCCCCGCGGCCCGGCTGGCCCTTCTTTTCTGGCTTTGCGCCTGCCTTGCGGCGGTCTTGGCCTACGCCGCCCTTTCCGGCGAGGAAGGCTCCCCGCTGCCAGGGTCCGCCCTCCCTGCGGAAGCCCTCGCGCCGTTCCCTTCGGCCCTCCCCGGCGAGGCGGCGCAGACGGCCGAGCCCGAGCCAGACCCCGCTCCCGCCCGCCTCCCCAGCATGGCCGAGAGCGCCCAGTATGTCACGCCAGAAGCATCTGCTCCCTCTGAGCCGTCCACGGCAACGCCGCCCGCACCCGCCCCGTCCGCGGAGGCCGTGGGGGCCGTGGCAGTCCCGCAGCCGGCGCCGCCGGACAATCCTCCCGGCAGGCTCGCCTCCGCGGCCGGAGGGGCGGTCGCGGTCGCCCGGCAGGGGGACACTGCCCGCTTGGACGGGGCCGTGCCCGCCTCCCCCGCGCCCATCTCGGTGCCCAGGGAGCTTATCCCGCCAGCCGGGGCCCAGGCCTCGGACGTAAAGCCGCCCGAGGCCTGGCTGGTCATTGTGGAGTCCATACCCAAGTCCCAGCGCGACAAGGCTGAAGAAGCCCTGGCCCGCCAGAGGCGGCGGGGGGTGGAGCTCTCGATCATGGACACTGACGCCTACCCGCGCCTCAAGAGCGGGCTGTGGGCCTTGGCCCTCGGCCCTTACGACAGCAAGAGGGAGGCCGAGGCCGCCGCCGCCGCCATCAAGTCCAAAGTGAAAGATTTTATGGTCAGGAGGGGGCTGTGACCGCTGACCGGCCTCAGGCGCCCCGGGATACCGGGAGGCTGGCCGCCCGCGGGAAAGGCGCCGGCCGGGATCCGCGGCAGGGCTTCGCCCGGGAAGCGGGGCAGGGCGAGCCGGGCGGCCTCCGGCAGCCCGCTTCCCCTGATGAGGTCCGCGGCGCCCGCCCGGTCGTCTGCGGGCTGGCCGGCGGGGACGATGGGGCCTCCATCAAATGCAACGATGAGAGTCTCCGTGAGGGGAACCCGGACATGACGGCGCCGCCGGCTCCCGAAGCTTCTGCCTCGGCTTCCGTTCCCGAAGTTTCCTCCGCGGCGTCTTCCGTTCCCGAAGCTTCTTCCGTTCCCGAAGCTTCTTCCGTGTCAGCCCCCGTTACGGTCGAGGGGGCCGGCCCGCCGGTTTCCGCCGCGGCCCGGCCCGCAGTCCCGGCAGGGACCGCATTGGACGACGGCAGGGCGAAGAGCCGTTGCGCGGCCCTCTCCATACTTTCCAATTCCGCCCTGATCCTCATGAAGCTCGCGGCTGGGCTCGCCACCGGCTCGCTCGCCGTCATCTCCGAAGCGGTGCACTCCTTCCTGGACCTGCTCGCCGCCTTCATGACCTTCGCGGCGGTGAGGATCTCCGGCTCCCCGCCGGACCATGACCACCCCTTCGGGCACGGCAAGGCCGAGAACCTCGCCGCCCTTTTCGAGGCGATACTCATCGTGGCGGGAGGGCTATACATAGTCAGGGAGGCGGTCCTGGGCCTCGCCGAGGGGCGGGAGCTCCCTTCGGCCGGCCTCGGGGTGGCCGTGATGTTCACGTCGTCCCTGGTGAACTTCCTGGTCTCGCGGCGCCTCTTCAGGACCGGCCGGAAATACGCCTCCCCCGCCCTGGTGACCGATGCCTGGCACCTCATGACGGATGTCTACACTTCCCTGGGGATCTTCGGGGCGCTCCTGGCCATCCACCTGGGCCGCTGGATCGACCCTTCCCTGAAGCTGGACTTCATTGATCCGGCGGCCGCCATGTGCGTGTCCTTCTTCATCATCAAGACCGGCTGGACCCTGGCCAGGGACGCCATGGCCAACCTGGTGGACAGCTCCCTCCCGGACGAGGACCTGAGCTTCATCATAGACTCCATCCGCTCCCGCGGGCCGGGCATCAAAGGTTACCGCCGGCTGCGCACCCGCCGCTCCGGGCCCTTCCGGATAGTCGTGGTGGACCTCCTGGTGGACGGGGGGATTTCGGTGGCGGAGGCGCACGCCATGGGGGCGGAGGTCTGCCGGACCCTCGGCGAGCGTTTCCCCAGGACCGACGTCACCTTCCATCTGGAGCCCGTGAACCATCCGGGGCACGTGGACCAGGGCGGGCCTTCGGCGCTGTTCGCCGGGCGCGAGGGCTCGGGGGAGCCTGAGGCCGCCGAAAATCCTGAGGATGCGGGAAAGCGACAGTCCGCCGCCGGAAAGGGGGCCGCCGCGCCCGCACCCTTTTCCGGAAAGGCGCGGTAAGGTAGAGTGCTGGTCCTAGCCCTGGAAAGCTCCTGCGACGAGACCGCCGCCGCCTTGACAGACGGCCCCCTGGTGCTCGCCGAGGCCGTGCGCAGCCAGGTGGACCTCCACCGCCGCTACGGCGGGGTGGTGCCGGAGATAGCCAGCCGCGCCCACCTGGAGGCAGTGGACATCCTGGCTTCGGAGGTCCTGGAGGCCTCGGGGAGAAGGCTGGCCGACTTGGGCGGCATCGCCGTCACCCAGGGCCCGGGCCTCGTGGGGGCCCTCCTGGTGGGCATGAGCTTCGCGAAAGGGCTCGCTCTCGCCACGGGCCTTCCCGCCACCGGCGTCAACCACGTCAAGGCCCACGCCCTCGCCCCGTTCCTGGCGGAAGCGGGGGATGCCCCCCCCCCGGCCCCCGAGTTCCCCCTGGCGGCCCTGGTGGCCTCCGGCGGCCACACGAGCCTGTTCCTGATGGAGGATTTCCTGACTTTCCGCACTCTCGGGCGCACCCTCGACGATGCGGCGGGCGAGGCCTTCGACAAGTCCGCCAAGCTCATGGGGCTGGGGTACCCCGGCGGCGCGGTGATCGAGCGCCTGGCCGCCCAAGGCGATCCCGGGGCCTTCAGGATCAGCCGCCCCATGCTCCGTGACGGACTGGACTTCTCCTTCAGCGGACTGAAGACTCGCGTGGCGGACCTGTACCGCGAGCACGGCCTGGAGCGGGAACCGGACTCAGGCAGGGGGCTGTGCGATCTCGCCGCGTCTTTTCAGGCGGCCGCGGTGGACGTCATGGCCGCCAAGCTGGAGGCGGCCCTCAAGTCCACGGGGGCGCGGGGCGCCGTGCTGGCGGGCGGCGTCGCCGCCAACGGGGCCTTGAGGGGAGCCGCCGCCGCCCTCTGCCGGCGCCTGGGGGTGCCCCTCTACGCGGCCCGCCCCGCCTGGTGCGCCGACAACGCCTCCATGATCGGCTACCTGGGTTCCCTCCAGCTCGCCAAAGGCGAGAACCCTCTTACCCCATTCTCGGAGGCGAAGACCCGCTGGAGCGCGGAATGCCCGGCGTGAAAGGCCCCAGGGGAATTTTGAGGGAGCTGGGGCTGGCGCCCGCCCGGCGCCGGAGCCAGAACTTCCTCAAGGACAAGGAGGCCGCCCGGCGCATGGCCCTGCTCGCCCGCGACGAGGCCCTCGCGGCCGGGCAGCCGGCCGTGCCCGGCTCCGCCGGAGAAGGCCGCGCGGCGCATCCCCTGGCGCTGGAGGTGGGTCCCGGCCTGGGGGCGCTGACGCGCCCGCTCCTTGACGCGGGGCTCCGCGTGTGCGCGGTGGAGCTCGACCGGGGGCTATGCGCGGAGCTCATGAAGTGGCCTGAGGCCCTGTCAGGCGCGCTCGATCCCGTCTGCGCCGACGTCCTGAAGGTCGACGCCGCGCGGGATCTCCCGCGCGGGATCCGCTGCGTCTGCGGGAACCTCCCTTACGGGATTTCCACCCCGTTCCTCTTCTGGTTCCTGGAATCGTTCGGGGGAAGCCTTCCGGGGGTTTTCATGGTCCAGAAGGAAGTGGCGGACAGGCTCGCCGCCCCTCCGGGAGGGAAAGAATACGGGAGGCTCTCGGTGGCCCTGGGCTCCTGGTTCAGCGTGTCCGTGGCCTTCGCCCTGGGGCCTGGGGCCTTCCACCCCAGGCCCAGGGTGGACAGCGCGGTCGCCGTGCTCAGGCCCCTCAAGCGGCGCCCTTCCGTCACGCCCGGCCTTCTGGGCCGCATGACCGGGATCTGTTTCCATTCGCGGCGCAAGACCCTCTTCAACAACCTGGCCGCGGCCTTCACTAAGGACAAGGCCCGGAACGCCCTTGAGTCCCTGGGCGTCGACGGCAGGGCCCGTCCCGAAGAGCTCCCGCCGGAGGATTACCAGCGGCTGGCCGCCGCCTTCGCGGGCGAGCCGGGCATGGGCGGCTCCCATGCGGCCGGAGGCGAAGAGGACGGGGTCTGACGGCGCGGAAAGGAGGCCGCCTGCGGCAGGATCATCCCCGGCGGCAGGCGGCTTGCCGTCATTTTCGCCGAAATCCCGGCGCGGGGAAGCGGGCCTTGCGAGGCTTGGGCGGCGCCTGTCCGCCTCGCCGCGCGTTCAAGCCGCCGGGGCCGGGGGCGGGCCGCGCGTTCAAGCCGCGGAAGCCGGGCGTGGGCGTACCGTGTCTCCGCTTGCCCGGCATTCAAGTCACGGGCGCCCGTAAGCGGGCGTTTACGGCCCCGCGCGCGCCGCGCGCCTGGGAAGCCTATGGCGGAGCGCGTGTCCTGGCGCGCCTTCCGCTCGTTCCTCCTTCCGCCGGCTCCCGGCGCCTTCCGGCAGCGGCCACGGGCTCGGAACGGAACGCCCGCGGCCGGTGCGCATCCGTGACGGGCGCCTCGCGAGCCTCAGCAAGGCGCGCGGCAAGTCTCAGTCACAAGCGCGTCTCGAGCGCCGGGACACGCGCGCGGCGCGGCCTTCCGGCAACGGCACGCGCGCGGCGCGTAAAGTCGAATCATGGAGGAGGATAGCGCGGGCCGCAAGCGTTGGAGCCGGCGCGCGCGAAGGGCGCGGTTCAGGGCCTGCGGGCCGGTTGTTGTCCCGGCAAGAGCGTCAAGGTTGCCAGGCGGATTCACGCCCGCGCGGGGCCGGATGCGGGGAGGGGAGGGCCCGGACCCGGGCCGGAGGCGTGCTCACTTGTCGACGGCCAGGGCGTAACAGTCGTCGGGCGGGACCCCTTCCGCGCGCGCGCAATAAACGGTGGCCTGCGAGTCCTCTGACTCCCAGGGGGTGCCGGAGGAGAGGTCCGCCGTGAATTCCCCCATGGTGACGTACATCTCCGTGCCTTCCGCGGTGAGGAACCTGGCCCCGCGGTCCCCCGGGCCGTGGTGGGCCCTCATGACGGCCTCGCCGATCCGGCCCACGAGGACCCGGTCCTGCGCGATCTTTCCTGCGCGGGCCCTGAGCGCGGACTTGAGGCCCTCAAGGTCACGGGGGGAGCGGCCCGCGAAGGCGCTGCCCCCGCCCTCGTCTTCCAGGAACCTCAGGATGGCGGAAAGCCATGGCCTGGGGAACGAGGCGAGTTTGGCCTGGGTGGCCGCGGGGTCCTCCGCCCAGGAGTCCAGGGCGGCCAGGGCGGATCCCCTGCCGTAGTACATGGGGCCGACGTTCAGAAAGTCGCGGGGGGTCAGGTAGACGTAGGCCGCCGCGGTCACGCCGCGCCTCTCGAGAGCCTCGCCCCGGTGCTCGGGCTCGGCGGCGGGGGTCTCCACGGTCCTGACCGCCCACAGCCGGTCGCACGCGAGCTGGCCGGAACGTTCCACGGGGAGCTGCCTGGCCTGGACGGTGGCCACCGCCACGTTGCCGGGGACCAGGATGCCCGGCGGGACCTGGGCCAGCGCCCCGCTCTCGTACATGAACTCCGCCGTCTCGCCGCCTGAGGTCGCGAGCGACACCTTGCACAGGTCACGGCATTCGGAGGAGCGGATCTCGCCGGGGATGCGCAAGGGGAGCGAGAGGGCCCTGCGGGGGCACTCCTCAAGGCTCTGGACCAGCGAGCTGTATGGCACCGCTTCCCGGGGCGTCTGAGCCAGAGGGACACCCAAAGGCGGCCCTGAATAATCCGCCGGGGCCGCAGGAGGGGAGCCCGCCTCAGGGCCGGGGGCGGTAGCCGCCGGGGAGGGGGGCTCTGAGGGGGCGGAGGCTTCCATGGCCTCCCCCGGAGCTCCGCCCGGCCAAAGGCGCAGCACGCGGCTCTCCGGCCTGGGCGCGAAGAGGGCCGCCGCGGCGAGGGCGAGCGCCGCCGCCGTGAAAAGCAGGGCGAAGGCGGCGCTGAAGCTCCCCTTGCCGGCGATCCTTTGCCTTGCTGCGCCCAGGTGCCCTGATGACGCGGCAGCGGCGGAGGCGACGGCGGCATCGGCGCGGCCCTTGATCCACCTGTAACCGAAAATCCCGGCCAGGAGCCCGAAGAGCGCGTAGAAGACGGGGAAGCCCAGCCACGACAGGGGCGACATGGCCCCGGACCGGTCGCCCGTGAACAGGACAAGGCCGGCAGAGAGGGCCAAGGCGGCAAAAAACAGGAAGGAGGGAAGCGCCAGGCGCCCGCCGGGGATCCACGCGGTCGGCAGCAGCAGCCCCGGAACGTTGAAAGGGGAGTGTTTCCCCTGGCTCAGGCCTTCGAGCACGGCGGCAGTCTTCCCGTCGCCGCCCAGGTAGGCGCTGTACATGCCCTGGCGGCTGAACTCCGGATCATCCGGATTGTACTGCGGCGTTGGAGGCGTCCCCTGCGGCCCGCCGAAGGGGAACCCCTGCTGAGGCGGTCCTTGGGGTCCGCCGAAAGGAGGGACCTGAGGTCCGCTAAAGGGGGGACCTTGGGCAGGAGGCCCCTCCTGGCCGCCAGCGGCGGGATCTGGAGGGTTATTCGGCCCCGAGCCGCGCTGTTTGGTGAGCGAGACAGCCGGGGCCTCTGGAGCCTGCGGCGGGGTTCCCTGCTGAGGCGGCCCCTGCGGCTCTCCGTAAGGCGCCCCCTGCTGAGGCGGCCCCTGCGGCCCGCCGAAGGGGAACCCCTGCTGAGGCGGCCCCTGCGGCCCGCCGAAGGGGAGCCCCTGCTGAGGCGGGCCCTGCGGCCCGCCGAAGGGGAGCCCTTGCTGAGGCGGGCCCTGCGGCCCGCCGAAGGGGAAGCCCTGCTGAGGCGGTC
>JAITRL010000323.1 GCA_031288415.1 Deltaproteobacteria bacterium
GGATCCTTTTCGACTCCGGGGACTACGGCAGGGCCCTGGCCAGCCCCAGGGCCGCCCGGGCCGCCTCGGGAGACTCCGGTCCGGGGCCGGAGTCCCTTAGCTCCAACAGGCCCCTGTACATGTCCGCGGCCGCGGCCCAGTCCTCGGCCGCGAGCGCCTCTGCGGCCAGGCTCTCCCGGGGATCGCCGGGCGGCCCCCACGGGGCGGGCGCCGCCACTTCCGGGGCGCCGCCCGCGCCGGGAAGGTCCCGCATTGCCAGGGCGAGCAGGGGGCCGCCGCCGACGCGGTCGGCGGCGGCGGCGAGTTCCCGCCTCTCGGCCGCCGCCGCAGGGTGCCGGGGCCCGAGGACGCGTTCCATGACGGAGAGCCGGTCGCGGCATTCGAGGACCTGGAAGGGCAGCTCGAGCCTGAAAAAGGCCTCGGCCCGAACGCACGACAGGCCGCTTTCGGCCTCCAGGCCGCCCGCGCCCCGCGCCCTGAGATCGCGCTCGAAAAGCAGGAGGCTCAGGCCGCGGCCCTCCTCGCGGAGGCTCCAGGCGAGATCGGCGGCCGCCGGCGACGCGAGCTCGAAACCCTCGAGCCGCGTGAGGCGCCCCGCGAGGATCCGGGCGGTTTCGGCCGCCTCCGGGCTGTCCTCCCCCAGAGTCCTCTTCTGCGCGTCCCAGGCCTCCCTGAGGAGGGCGACGGAGTCGGAATAGCCGAAGAGGGCATCGGCGGCGGTTTTTTTTGCCTCTATCGTTCCGGGGTCGAGCGGGCCCAGGATGCCGTCCAGGATCCCCGCGGCCCGCAGCAGGAGTTCCCGCCTCGCCGGAGACTGCGGGGGCCAGTACAGGCCCGCCAGCGAGGCCGCGGGTTCAAGGCAGGGCCTGCCGCAGGCGGCAGTCTGTTCCAGTTCGGCCCGCAGGATCCGCAGGTACATCTCCCCGGCCCGGTCAAGCAAGCCTTCCCCCTTGAAAAAGTCCGCTATCAGCCTCGCGCAGCGGAGGGCCTCCGGGCCCAGGTACCCCGCGCACCCGCCAGCGCAGCCTTCTTCCGCGAAGGCTTCCTCAAGCCAGGCCTCAGCCTCCTCCGGCCGCCCCAGCGCGGCCAGGGCGGAGGCGACGCCTAGCCGGGCGCGCCGCGCCTCCGGGCTTCCGGGGCCGTAAATAACCGCCGCCTCGTCCGCGCACCCGGCGAAAAGCTCCAGCGCCTTCCCGGCCTGGGCTTCCCCCGGAGGCGACCGGTCAAGGCCTTTGGCGACGAGGGCCTGGGCGAGCCGCGAGCGCAGGGCCAGGGCGAGAGCGCCCCGGGCCTTGTCCTCCCCGCCCGGGAGAAGCGCGAGGGCACGGGCGAGGATCTCCCGCGCCGGCCCGAGCTCGCCGCCCTGAAGCGCCGCCCAGGCCTCGACCGAGAGGGCCGCCGCCGCCTCTTCAGCGAGCTGCCGGCCTTCCTTGCCGCCGGCGCCCCCGGGCGACGCGGCGGCCGCCGCGGCGAGGGCGGCCCCGGCGGCGGCCGCGGTCTCGCGAGACTCCCGGTAGTCGAGCCACCCGTGCAGCAGGAGGGACCGGGCGAGCCTGGCCCGGGCGGCGTGGACGCGGGGATCGTTTTCCCCGTAGGCCTTCAAGGCCCCGTCGGCCGCCTCCCTCCAGGCTGCCTGGGCGTAAAGGTGGCCTTCGGAGTCAAGGACTTCGGCCTTGGCCCGCGCGGCCTCGAGTTCCGGGGACATGGCCGCGAAGCCCCAAACCGGCCACCAGTCGTCCGGGGGGCCTGGATCGACGGGGTCAGGGCGGCGCGGTGGCTGGGCGCCCGCCTGATCCTGCGCCGCCGTCGCCGTTCGCGCCCTCGGATCGGCGGGGGACGTCTCCGGAGCCTGCGGCGTAGCCGCAGGCGCTGCCGGGGCCGGCAGGGAAAGGCTGAAGAGGGGCGCGAGGAAGAGAACTAAAAGGGCTAAGAGGGGGAGGGGGGCGAAAAGCTGACGGAAGCCGAAAAGGCGAGGCAAGGCGGAAAAAAGGCGGGTTCCCGCGCGGGAAAGCGCGCGGCGCCCCGCCGCTACCCGCTCAGGCGCGGCGGCCGCCCCGCCGCGAGGGAAAGCCGCGGCCTTGCGCGAGGGGACGGCCGGCATGGGGCAAGGGAGGCGAGTCATGAAGGAAATCCCGCCGCCGCTCGGGGATGCGGCCGGCTTTGCGGAAGGGCGGCTTCCCGCAGGCGGCTTTGCGGCAGGGCGGAGATCAGGGGGGGCAGGCCGCCGGGGGCGGGGGGACAGGAGCCGGGGAACCGGGGCAACAGGCGGGGTTCCCGCGGCGGCGGGAGTTTTCGCTCCCGCGGGGAACGGTTGAACGCGAGCGGCGGAATCATGTCCCTTGGGCTTTGGGTTGTTTCGGACATTATCAGCTCTGGAAAGCCGGCCTGTCAAGGACTCCCGTGACATGTGACGCGCGGCCGCGCGGGCGGCCTTTCCGGCAGGGGGCGTTATCCGCGCCCTTGGCGCGGCGCAGGGCCGAATGGCGCGGGGGCGCCGCAGGGCGGCGCATTACGCGGGGGCGCCGCGGGGCGGGGCATTTCGCGCGGGCGCCGCAGGGCGCGCGGGCCGGAGCGGGAGGCGAGGTCCCGCGCGGGGCGGGCCGCTCCCGGGGAAGGGAATCCTGAATGCCGCTTGGCTCGAGCCTTTTGGGAAAACAAGGCGGAGGGCCGCTCACGGAAGCCTGGAGGGCGGCTCCCGTCTCAGGGCCGGACAGGCTGCAGGCGCCTCTCCGGCGGCGTGTTTCCGGGCCTCGCGGAAGGGACGTTACCGCCAGCCTCTGGAAGGCTCCGGAAAGCCGCGGCCGGCGCCTTTCCGGCAGGCTGCCGCGGCAGTGCTGGGTTCCCGGCGCCGCGGCTGCAATCGGCCCGCTTTCGGCCGGCATTTCAGCATGACCGCCGACGGCTTGGCTGACCGCCGACTCATCCGCAAGCCCGCAGTCAGTCGGTCGGTCGGTCGGTCAGTCAGTCAGTCAGTCGGTCGGTCGGTCGGTCAGGCAGGAAGTGCCGCGACGGCTTTCCGTTTCGGCGGCATGAACGGTTCCTCATGCCGGGATAACGCCTGCGGGCGGGCCGTACATTTTCGTCCGCTGCCGCGCGCCCTTGCGGCCCTGCGGTTCGCCGGCCTCGGACGGCGGCGGGGGGCTTCCCGCGGGAGGCTTCCCCGACGGGAGGAACGGCCCGCGGGAGGCTTCCCCGACGGAAGGAACTGCGCGCCGTGAGGAAACGTTAACGGCGGGAGGGCCGGCGCTCCGTGAGGGATTGTTACCGGCGGGAACGAATTACGTACCGAAATGAACGAAATGCCGCGGGGAATCCCTGTGCCGGAAACGGAAAACCTTAGCCCGCAAGGCTTGTCCGGGCATGGCACGCTCCGTGCATTGCCGGGATGCAGAACGGCGGCGCGTTCCGGCGCACCTGTCCGGAACGCGGGACACGCCTGAAAGGAGTTATCCGCATGGCACTGAGAAAGGTCGCAATTTACGGGAAGGGCGGTATCGGAAAGTCCACGACGACCCAGAACACCGCGGCCGCCATGGCCTATTTCCACGGCCAGAAGGTATTCATCCACGGCTGCGACCCCAAGGCCGACTCGACCCGCCTGATCCTGGGCGGAAAGATGCAGGAGACCCTGATGGATGTCCTGCGGAGCAATGGGGCCGAGAAGATCACCCTCGACAGCGTCGTCAGGCGGGGCTTCGGGGACATCCTGTGCGTGGAGTCCGGGGGGCCGGATCCCGGGGTCGGCTGCGCGGGCAGGGGGGTCATCACCGCCATTGACCTGATGGAGGAGCGCAACGCCTACGCCGACGACCTGAACTTCGTGTTCTTCGACGTGCTCGGCGACGTCGTGTGCGGGGGCTTCGCCATGCCCATCCGGGACGGCAAGGCCCAGGAGGTCTACATAGTGGCCTCCGGCGAGATGATGGCCGTCTACGCCGCCAACAACATCTGCAGGGGCCTGCTCAAGTACGCCAAGCAGAGCGGGGTGCGCCTCGGCGGCGTCATCTGCAACAGCCGCAACGTGGACAAGGAACGGGAGTTCCTGGACGAGTTCACCGCGGCCATCGGCACCCAGATGATCTACTTCGTGCCCCGTGACAACATGGTCCAGAAGGCCGAGTTCAACAAGAAGACCGTGACCGAATACGACCCTTCCGAGAACCAGGCCCTGGAGTACAAGAGCCTGGCCCGGAAGATCATCGACAACGAGAGCTTCGTCATACCCAAGCCGCTGACCATGGACGAGCTGGAGGCCATGGTGGTCAAGTACGGCATCTCAGACTGAAAAGGCCGCGGAAGGCCCCTCAGGGGGCCCCTGGGAGGTCAGGACACATGGAAGGCGAGATGAAGATGATCAGGGCCGTGATCAGGCCCGAGAACGTGGAGAGCGTGGTCGAAGGCCTGGCCGAGGGCGGGTTCGTGTCCCTCACCAAGATCCAGGCCTTCGGGCGCGGCCGCCAGAAGGGCATCACGGTCGGAGGCACCCACTACGACGAGCTCCCCAAGACGACCCTGATCATGGTGGTCGCCGCGGAGGCGGCGGAGAAGGCCCTGGAGCTCATCTGCGGCAGGGCCCGCACCGGCAGAGCCGGGGACGGGAAGATCTTCGTGAGCCCCGTGGAGGCCGCGGTGACCATCAGCAGCGGGCAGAGGGGGCTGTAGATGTCCGAGGAGATGAAGGAAATCATCGCCGTGGTCAGGCCGGGCAAGATGACCGCCACCAAAAAGGCCCTGGACCTTCTGGGGCACCCGGCGCTGACCGCCTACCCCGTCCTCGGCCGGGGCAAGCAGCGCGGGTTCATGTACTCCCAGGACCCCGGGGCCATCAGCCCCGAGGTCCTGGGCCAGGCCCGGACCCGCTTCATGGACTACGTGCCCAAGCGCTGGATCTCCGTCGTTGTCCCGGCCTCCAGGGCCGAGCGCGTCATTCGGGCGATCGTCCAGGCGAACCGGACCGGCAGCTGCGGGGACGGCCGCGTCTTCGTCTGCCCCGTGGAGCGGGCGGTGCGCATCCGCACCGGCGAGCAGGGCGGAGAGGCCCTGGAGTGACGGCGGGTTGAAGGAAGCCCGAAGAGGGCGGGGCGGCCGGCGGCGCCGGCCGGCCGGGGAAGCCGGGGAAGCCGGGGAGACCAAGGAGAAGCCAATGCCATACCATCTTTTCAAGTGCAGCGAGTGCATACCGGAGCGCCGCGAGCACGCGGTCGTCAAGGGGAAGGGCGAGGATCTCACCTCCTGCCTGCCGCTGGGCTACCTGAACACCATACCCGGGAGCATCTCGGAGAGGGGATGCGCCTTCTGCGGGGCCAAGCACGTAATCGGCACGCCCATGAAGGACGTGATCCACCTCTGCCACGGCCCCATCGGATGCACCTACGACACATGGCAGACCAAGCGCTACATCAGCGACGACGGCAATTTCCAGCTCAAGTACACCTTCGCGACCGACATGAAGGAGAAGAACGTGGTCTTCGGGGCCGAGTCCCTCCTGCGCGACTCGATCCGCGAGGCGTTCAGGGCCTTCCCGCACATCAGGCGCATGACGGTCTACCAGACCTGCGCCTCGGCCCTCATCGGCGACGACATCAACGCCCTGGCCCAGGAGATCATGGACGAGACGCCCGGGGCGGACATCTTCGTGTGCAACTCCCCCGGCTTCGCGGGGCCCAGCCAGTCCGGCGGGCACCACAAGATCAACATCGCCTGGATCAACCAGAAGGTGGGGACGGCGGAGCCGGAGATAAAGAGCCGTCACGTCATCAACTACGTGGGCGACTACAACATACAGGGAGACTGCGAGGTCATGTGCGACTACTTCAGGCGCATGGGCATCCAGGTGCTCTCGGTCTTCACCGGCAACGGCCGCTACGACGATCTCAGGGGCATGCACAGGGCGCACCTGAACGTCCTCGAGTGCGCCCGTTCGGCGGAGTACATCTGCAACGAGCTCAGGGTACGCTACGGGACCCCCAGGCTGGACATCGACGGCTTCGGGTTCGAGACGCTCTCGCACTCGCTCCTGAAGGTCGGGCTCTTCTTCGGCCTCGAGAAGGAGGCGCAGGCGGTGATCGACGAGGAGACCGCGCGCTGGAAGCCCGAGCTAGACTGGTACCGGAAGAGGCTCCAGGGCGTGAAGGTCTGCCTGTGGCCGGGAGGCTCCAAGCTCTGGCACTGGGCGCACGTGATCCACAAGGAGTTCGGGGTGGACGTCGTCTCCATCTACTCCAAGTTCGGCCACCAGAGCGACTTCGAGAAGGGATGCGCCAGGGCCGAGGAGGGCACGCTCGCCATCGACGACCCCAACGAGCTCGAGGGCATCGAGGCCATGACGGAGTGGAAGGCCGACGTCATCTTCACCGGGGTGCGCCCCGGCGAGGTGGCCAAGAAGAAGAGGGTCCCGTACCTCAACGCCCACGCCTACCACAACGGCCCCTACAAGGGCTTCGAGGGCTGGGTAAGGTTCGCCCGCGACATCTACAACGCAGTCTATTCCCCCGTGCACCGGCTCTCCGGCGTGGACATCACCCTCGACGGGGAGGCAGAGGAGCGGGGCTTCATGACCCAGAGGCTCATCTCCGGCCCGGACATTGACGACTCCGACGGGGCGCGCGAGTACACCGGGGAATACGACTGCGTGACCCCCCTGAGGTCCAGGGAATACCCGCCCTACCCGGAGCCGCTGGACCTGCCCCTGGCCGTGGAGGGCTGAGATCCATGGAGCGCGGCCACGACGACAAGCTGGAAGCGATGATCGGCTACATCATGAAGATGTGCCTCTGGCAGTTCCATTCCAGGGCCTGGGACCGCGAGAGGCAGAACCGGGAGATCCTCGGCATGACCCTCAGGCTCCTCCTGGGCGACGAGGTCTCCCCGGAGACCCCGGAGGAGCGCTGCTACTACGCCGACGCGGAAATCATGCGCAGGGGGTTTTTGGCCCTCATGCCGGATCTCGCGGGCATGGCCCGCGAGGAGCTCACGGGGCTTCTGACGGCGGTCAGGGAGCGCCTGGACTACCTCACCGTGGGCGGTTCCCTCAACCAGGAGCTTACCGATGTCAAGTACTGACGGGACACCCCAGGCCCCGCCCTGCGCGCTCGAATGGCGCGCCAGGGCCGGGGTCATCAACCCCATCTTCACCTGCCAGCCCGCCGGCGCCCAGTACGCCAGCATCGGGATCAGGGACTGCATAGGGATCGTGCACGGCGGCCAGGGATGCGTGATGTTCGTGCGCCTCCTCTTCGCGCAGCACTTCAAGGAGAACTTCGAGATCGCCTCCTCCTCGGTGCACGAGGACGGGGCGGTCTTCGGGGCCACCGGCAGGGTGGAGGAGGGCGTGGACGTGCTCCTCATGCGCTACCCGCGCGTGAAGGTCATCCCCGTCATCTCCACCTGCTCCACCGAGGTCATCGGGGACGACATCGAGGGCGTGGTGGCCAAGCTCGAGCGGGGGCTCCTGAAGGAGAAGTACCCCGGCCGCGAGGTGCACCTGATCCCCATCCACGCCCCCAGCTTCGTGGGGAGCATGATCACCGGCTACGACGCGGCCGTCCGCGACATCGTAGCCCACTTCGCGGAAAAGACGGCGCCCAGCGGCAAGATCAACCTGTTCACCGGCTGGGTCAACCCCGGGGACGTGACGGAGCTCAAGTCGCTCCTCGCGGAGATGGAAGTTCCGGCCACCGTGCTCTTCGAGATCGAGAACTTCGACTCGGCGCTCATGCCCGACGGGAGCGAGACGTCGCGCGGCGACACGACGGTCGAGGACCTCCGGGGGACCGCCGACGCCGAGGCGAGCCTGGTCCTCAACCGCTACGAGGGCGGGAAGGCGGGCGAGTTCCTGGAAGCCGAGTTCGGCGTGCCCTGCACGGTCTGCAACACCCCGGTCGGGATCCGCAACACCGACGCCTTCCTGCGGCACGTGCGCCGCGTCACCGGCAAGCCCGTGCCCCGGTCCCTGGCGCTGAAGCGGGGCAAGGCCGTCGACGCCCTGGCCGACCTCACCCACATGTTCCTGGCGGACAAGCGCGTGGCCATATACGCCGCCCCGGACCTGGCCATCGGGCTCGCCCAGTTCTGCCTGGACCTGGAGATGAAGCCGGTCCTGGTCCTTCTGGGCGACGACAACCCCAGGTACGGCGAAGACCCGCGCATCCTGGAGATGACCGCGGGCGTCGACTTCGAGATGAAGATCGTCGCCAACGCGGACCTGTGGGAGCTCGAAAGCCGCCTCAAGGACGGCCTCAAGCTGGATCTGATCCTGGGCCACTCCAAGGGCCGCTACATCTCCATCGACTACGGCATCCCCATGCTGAGGGTGGGCTTCCCCACCTACGACCGGGCGGGGCTTTACCGCTACCCGGTGGTGGGCTACGCCGGGGCGGCTTGGCTGGCCGAGCAGATGGCCAACACGCTGTTCGAGGACATGGAGCGCAAGAAAAACAAGGAGTGGATACTCAACGTATGGTGAGCGGCCTTCCGCTAAGGGCGTCTCCGGCGCGGACCGCAGGGACGGACCGGCTCCGGACACCGGCAGGCCCCAAGGCTGCCTTGGCGCGGGAATTGCTTATTCTCTTCCAAAAGACGGGATTCAGATTTTGCAGGACATATTCTCCCCCGTATGTTGGGGGAGAATTTTTTTAAACAGCCAAGTCTCGGTAAACCGGGAATAGGCCTTTTTTAGGAAACCGGCCTTAACGGTCAGACGGATCCCCGGAAACCGCCGTTTCAGTGGCCGCCTCAGGCGCGCTGGCGGCCCTGAGGCGCGGCCTGCCGGGACAAGGGCGCAGCCATGGAAAACACCCGGCTCACAAGGGCCTACCTGGAATACGGCAGGCCTGACCGCCAATACCATTTCGCCTACGGGACCCTCCTGAGCCCCGCCTGCCTGAAGTCCCTGGGCGTGGAACCCGCCGTGCCCGCTGTGGCGGAGCTTCGCGGCCACGCGCTCTGCTTCTCCGGGGAGTCCGCCGCGGCCTGCGGCGGCTTGGAGACCGTGCTCGCCCGTGACGGCTCGTCGGTCTGGGGGGCCGTCTACGAGCTCAGGTTCCGGGAAGCCCTGGCCTTGGACGCCGCCTTCGGCGCGCGCCTGGACGGCTGCGGGAAGCGCTTCCACTTCCCGGTGGAGGTCGCCGACCTCTCCGGCGGCTCCCACCGGTGCCTCGCCTACAAGCTCTGCCAGGCCGGGCGCCCCGCTCCGCCCTCGCGGGAGAGGCTGGAGCTGATCGTCTCCGGGGCGGAGGCCCGCGGGCTTCCCGCAGGGTACATAGACGGGCTCAGGAACCGCCCCTCGCGCCGCCAGGCCGCTGGGGCCCCCGCCCTCCTGCCGCCGGGCCCCGTCTCCCCGGGGTCCTTAGGCGACTTCCCCTGCGCCGGCTGCGGCGGGGGGCCTTTGCGCTTCGGCCCGCCTCCGCCGCCCGAAATCCCGTCATGAACGAGCCCCAGGGAAACATGGCCTTTCCCGGCTGCCTGGGGGATGCCTGCGGCGGGAAGATCCTGGGGCTCCTGCTCAGGATGGGCCGTTCCGTCTCCGGAGACAAGGGACTGTCCGCCGCCATGGACCGCCTCCTGGAGCACATGCGCGAGGAGATGGGGATCCGCATGGCCTTCATCACGGTCAAGCACCGCGGGTCCGGGACCGCCTTCGTCTTCAAGAGCACCGGCCTCACCTCCAAGGAGGAGGAGCGCGGGGTATACCGCCTGGGGGAGGGCATCACCGGCAAGGCGGCGGAAAGCGGGAGGCCCATAATCGTGCCCCGCATCGGGGAGGAGCCCGGCTTCCTGAACCGGACGGGCGCCCTCGTGAGCGAGAGGGACAGGGAGCTCTCCTTCATCTGCCTTCCCCTCACCAGGGGGGAGAAGGTCCTGGGGACCCTGTGCGCCGCCCGCCGCTACCCTGACCGCGAGGCGCTCGACAGGCACGTGGACATCCTGACGGTGATGACCCTTCTGCTGGCCACCACGCTGGACCTCTACATCCTCGAGAACCTCGACCGGTCCTTCTGGGAGAAGCGGGCCCGCTTCCTCGTGGACGAGCTCAAGGAGCGCTACAGCCCCGCCAACATCGTGGGGACCTCCTCCCCCATGCGGGAGGTCTACCGGCTGGTGGAGAAGGTGGCCCCCGCCAAGACCACGGTCCTGCTTCTGGGGGAAAGCGGGGTCGGCAAGGAGCGGGTGGCCAACTCCGTGCACTACTCGAGCCCCAGGGCGGGCGGCCCGTTCGTCAAGTTCAACTGCGCGGCCCTACCGGAAAGCCTGGCGGAAAGCGAGCTTTTCGGCCACGAGAAGGGATCGTTCACCGGGGCCGTTTTCCACAAGGGCCGCTTCGAGGACGCGGAGGGAGGGAGCATTTTCCTCGACGAGGTGGGCGAGCTGCCCATGGCGGTCCAGTCCAAGCTCCTGCGGGTCCTGCAGGACCGCTCCTTCGAGAGGGTGGGCGGCAACAGGACCATCACCGCGGACGTGAGGATCATCGCCGCCACCAACCGGGACCTGGAGGAGATGATCCGCGCGGGGCTCTTCCGGGAGGACCTCTACTACCGGCTCAACGTCTTCCCCGTGCTTATCCCCCCCCTGCGGGAGAGGGGGGCAGGGGACATCGAGTCCCTGGCCCGCAGCTTCGTGGGGCAGTTCGCGGAAGAGACGGAAAAGGGCGTGAAGAACGTCTCCAGCGAGGCCCTGGACATCCTGGCCGCCTATCCCTGGCCCGGCAACGTGCGGGAGCTGGAGAACGTGATCCAGCGCGCGGTGGTCATGGCGGAGGGGGACACGATCCTCTCCCACGATCTCCCCCTTTCCGTGCGGAAGCCCGCCTCCGGGGGCCCCAGGGCGCCGGGCGCCGGAAGGCCGCTGGACGAGCGCCTGGAGTCCATCGAGTACGAGATGCTCGTGGAAAGCCTCAGGGACCACAGGGGCAACATCACGGAAGCCGCCCAGGCCCTGGGCCTCACCCGCAGGGTCATGGGGCTCCGGATGCAGAAATTCAATATCTCCTACCGGGACTTCCGCAGGAACGCCCCGGCAGGCCACGAGGATACCTGATGAACGGCCCGACTGACGCGGCAAGGGCGGAGGGCCGGAGGCGCGCCGCCCACCCCTGCTTTTCCGAACGCTCCGGCGCCTTCGCGAGGATCCACCTGCCGGTGGCCCCGCGCTGCAACGTGCGGTGCGGCTTCTGCTCGCGGCGGTACGACTGCGCGAGCGAGGGCCGGCCGGGGGTCACGACGAAGGTCGTGACCCCCGCCGAGGCGGCGGAACTCTTCCGCCGGGCCCGCTCCGCGCTTCCCAACCTGAGTGTGGCGGGCATAGCCGGGCCCGGCGACGCCCTGGCGGATTTCCGGCGGACCCGGGAGACCTTCCGGCTGGTGCGGGAGATCGACGGCGCCGTCGCCTTCTGCCTGTCCACCAACGGTCTCCTGCTCCCGCGCCGGGCGCGGGAGCTTAAAGAGCTGACGGTCTCGCACCTTACCGTGACCGTGAACGCCGTGGACCCGGAAATCGGGGCGCGGGTCTGCGGCCGCGCCGTCCTGGACGGGGAGAGGCTCGCGGGGCCTGCGGCCGCCAGGGCCATTTTGGAGGCACAGCTCGAGGGCATCAGGCTTTCCCTGGAACTGGGCTTCGAGATCAAGGTGAACTGCGTGTGCCTTAAGGGCGTCAACGACCTTCACGTCGAGGACGTGGCGGCCGAGATGGGGCGCATGGGCGTCTCGGTCTTCAACGTCGTCCGGCACATCCCCGTGAAGGGCACCCCGCTGGGGGGCCTGGAGGCGCCCGGGGAAGGCGAGATCCGGGCCCTGCGGGACAGGTGCGCGCGGCACCTCCCCCAGATGCGCCACTGCCGGAGGTGCCGGGCCGATGCCTGCGGGACCCTGTCCTCTCCGGAAGGAGCCGGGGCCGCGGCGCCTTTGCGGGAGCGCGCCCGGGCCTGCGGCGGCCCTGCCGCTGGCCGCGCGGCCGGCCCTCCGGGCCCCCTTGACCGGCCCTGCGGGCCCCCGTGACCGGCCCTGCGGGGGCAGCCTCAACGGAAGCCGCAGGGCTTACGGCCTGAGGCCGCCCAGCCATTCCTCCAGGAGGAGCCTCCCCTTTTCCCTCAGGGCCCCCCCGCAGCGCTCACCGTCGGCCCGGAGCGAGCGGGGATCGATGCCGGCCTGCCCCAGTTCGCAGGCATGCCCGATCAGCCACTGCTCGAGCCTTGCCGAGTCGGCCTCGGGGTGGAACTGGAGGGCCAGGATGTTCTCTCCGGCGCTGAAGCACTGGTTCCGCGTGATCTCCGTGGAGGCCAGAAGGATCGCCCCTTCAGGAAGATCGAACGTGTCCCCGTGCCAGTGGAGGACCTCGGCGCCCTCCAGGCGGAGTACGGGCGAGCGCCTGCCGGCCTCCGTGAGGGTCAGGGCGCTCCAGCCGATCTCCTTGCGCGAGTTGGGGAACACCCTGGCTCCCATGGCCTTGGCTATGAGCTGCGCGCCCAGGCAGATCCCTATGAGGGGCCTGCCCGCCTTGACCCTGCGGGCGACGAGGTCCAGCTCCCCCGCGAGGAACGGGTACGCCTCCAGGTCGCCGACCCCGACGGGGCCTCCCAGGACCGCGGCCAGGTCCGCGGAAAGCCACTCCTCCCCGGACGGCGGGCTGACGCCCGCCTGATGAAAATGAAGCGCGTAGCCATGCTCCTGGAGCTTGTCCCCCCAGGTTCCCAGATCCTCGAAAAGCACGTGCTGAATCACGCGGCAGGTCTTCATGCGTACCTCGGCAGCCCCGGGCCTGGCGGCGGGGCGGAAGGGCGAAGCTAAAGCGGGAAGCGGCGGGGCGGAAGAGCGGGGCGAAAGCGGGAAGCGGCATGGCTGACTGGCGAGGCGGTAGCGGGAAGCGGGGGGAAGGCGCCGGCGGCGCGCCGCCTGAGGAAGACACGTCTTCAGGCCGGTTCCAGGATGGCGCGGCGCGGGACATGCGAAAAAACGGCGGGGCGGCATGACAAAAGCGCGGTTGGATCTTTGCCAGAAACCGCGGCTGATGTCAAGGCGGTTCATGATGAGGGCGGCGCCTCCGGGAACATGCCCGCGGCTCGCCGCCCTGGCGCTTTTCCTGCGGCCGCCGTAGAATTACTCGGGAGCCTTCCCGGCGCCTGAACCCCTTGACCCCGTCACTGAGCCGGATCGGGACTCCTCAACGTCCTCAAGTCAGCGGGCTTCCGCCCCGCAGGCGTTTCGGGCAGTCCGCCGCCGCAGGCGCGCCCGCCGGCGTTCCGTACAATGCCTGCCGGGAGGCCGGAGCCTCCGGCGCCCCTGTTCCGGAAGATCCTTATCCGGCGCCGCCGGGCGCCGGGGTGAGCGTTTCGTCTTACGGCCGCGTCCAAGGCGGCTTCCGTAAAGGAGAACCAGCAGCATGCCGGACAATGGCCTGAGCGTAGCAGTGGCCCTGGGAAAAGACGGCGACGTCGTCTCCATCCTGGACTGCGAGAAGGTGATCGTTTTCGGGAGTTCAGGGGGCGCCTTCACGGAGACGGGCTCCCTGGAGTTCAGCTTCCGGGGGGCGGAAGGCCTCTGCGGGATCCGCATGCGCCTCGCCGAACTCATGGACCGCCTGGATCCCGCGCGGGCGAAGGGAGGCGCGGAGGCCGCAGGCTCCCCGGAAGCCGGCGAGGGCGCGGGGGCCTCAGGCTGCCCCGAGCCCGCGGGAAGCGGAGGGGCGGCGGCGCGTTCCGCCTTCGCGGGCAGGGTCGCCGCCGTGGCGGCCAGATCATTTCCCGGGGTCACGCGGGAAGTCCTGACCCGCAACGGCTTCGCGCTATGCGAGATCGGCGGCTTCAGGCCGGAGGACCTGGCAAGGATCGCGGAGGGCCTGGGAGTCCCGGAGGCGGAGGGCCGGCCTCCGGCACCGGCCGCGCCGCGCGAGACCGGGGAGGGCGCAGGCGCGTATTTCCTGGACATGAAAGAAGCCCTCAACGCGAACCCGCAGCTGACCTCCAAGAAGCTGCTGCTGCCGTTTTTCGAGGGCACGAGGTTCACGCGGCTGGACTTCGTCTTCGACCATTTCCCCCCGTGGCTGACGGGCGAGCTGGCGAGGCGCGGCTGGGCCCATGAGGTCTCGCCCGTCAAGGGCGGGGTCCTGGTGAAGGTCTTCGCCGTCCCCGCCTCCGGCTGAACGTTTCCCGGCCCCCGCCCGCCGCCGCGGGCGGCGCGGGGCTCGCGGAAGCGGGCCGGGAGGCCTGCCCGGGGCCAGGGCCCCGGGCAGGCGCGGGGCCGGAAGGCCGCCGCGGCGCGCCGGCTTAAGGGGCGCGGGTTCCCTGCGGGAACCCGCGTTCGCCTTTTGCCGTAAAGCAGCGGAAAAAAATTACATTGACGGCATTCTGCCGGTTAATTGTTTTCCCGCTTGACAGCCGCCTTCCTATGCGATTACACTGTCACAGTCTCAGAGCCCTCCCTTGACGGGCGGGCGACCGCTTAACCATGCGCCACCGCGCCCCTGCGGCCCCTTTGGCGCCTCACGACGGCTGATCTTCTCCAGGAATGAAGGCTGAATCCCCGGCCCTGCGGGCCGCGGCTTCAGTCTTTTTTTTTGCCCGGCCCCGGCCCGGATGAAGCCTAACCGTGAAAGCAAGCCAACCGGTTTCCGCTGTCCGCCCGACAGCCCCGGCAAACCCGCGCCTGCCGCCTGACAGGCCGTTTTCCGCCTGCGGCCTTGACGGCGGCCTGGGCCGCCCGACAGGTCCCCTGAGAGGGCGCCTGCCCCGTTCCGCTCGGCTCAGGACACCCTCATCACCCTCTGCACGTCGCTTCCCGGAGCCTGAGGAGGCCGCCTCCGGGGACCTGTGAGCCCTCTTGCCGCAGGGGCCGCGCGAGGCCGTCCGCCGAGGATTTCCCGCGAAGGCCGTCAGGCAAGCCCGGGCCGAAGGCCCGGCGCTCCGCAAGGCGCCGGCCGTTCCTCCGCGGGCGGCTTTCCCTGAGAAAGGCCCCGAAGGCGCAGGCCCCTGCCTGGCCTTTCGCGCGATTCCCGCTTCCCGCCGGTTTTCCGCCGCCTGCGGGCCCGGCACGCGCCGGGGGCGTCAAGGCCTGAACGACCCCGGAGACCGCGCCGCGGCGGCCTCAGGGAACAGGCAGGCCCTGAAACCGCCCCTTCCGCGGCAAACCCGGAAAAACCGGACGGCGGCGGACATGCCTAAGACCGCGCGGACCACGAAGACCCCGTTTCAGACGCGGACCCCAGACGCCCCGCGGACGCCGAAAGACTCCGATTCAGACGCGGACCCCGATGACCCCGGTTTCAGACGCAGACCCCGAAGACCCCGTTTCAGACGCAGACCCCAGACGCCCCGCGGACGCCGAAAGACCCTTGTCACGCGCGGCCCGCCGCATTTGACGTTCATTGATTTCCGCCGCATTCCTAAGTCTGATCCCCGCAGCCGTAACGGAGGACAACTTTGTTGCAGCCCGAAATAATGGAAACGCGCGACACTCTGGAAGAGATCTTCAGGAACATCTGGCCCAGGCTGACCGAGCGCGAGCGCAGGCTGTTCGCCGCCTCCGAGGCCCGCAAGCGCGGCTACGGCGGCATCTCCCTGGTGAGCGCCATCTGCGGCCTTTCCAGGGCCACCATCAGCAAGGGCCTGCGCGAACTGGACGGCCCGCCCATCCCCGACAACCGCGTCCGTCGCCCCGGGGCCGGCCGCCCCAACCTCGTGAAGTCCGACCCGGAGATAACGGAGCTTCTGGAGGCGCGGCTCTCCGGTCATGCCCAGGCCCCGCCGGAGGCGCCTGCGGGGGAGGGGGCCCACGCCCCGCCGGGCCGAGGCGGGGCCCTGTCCTGGACCCTTAAGAGCACCAGGACCCTCGCCAGGGAGCTTTCCGAGGCCAAGCACCCCATCAGCTACGTCAAGGTTGGGCAGATCCTCAAGGAGCTGGGCTACAGCCTCAAGGGCAACAAGAAGACCGGCAAGGAGCGCTCCCGCGCCGAGTCCGAGGCCCAATACTCCCTCATCGACCGCGAGGCCGCGGACGCCCGCTCCCGCGGCATGCCTGTCCTGCACCTGGAGAGCCGCAGCGCGCGGGGCGAGGGTTTCGACGCGGGGGCCGCCAGGACCGAGCGGGGCAGGGCGGACCCCGGGGCCTTCGCGGCCGGCCTCGCCCTGGGCTGGTGGGAAGGGGAGGGCCGGGACCTCTATCCCGGGGCCCCGGGCTCCGTCGTCACGGTCTACGACAGCCCGGGCGGGCTCCTTTCCGGAGAGGAGGCGGGTGCGGCCCTCTCCAGGCTCGCCGCGGCGGTCGGCGCCCCCGTGCGGGTGTTCTTCTTTCCCGCCGGCACCCACCGCTGGAACTACCCGTCCCGGGAGATCTTCTCGTTCCTGACCGGCCCTGAGCGGCCGGCGGGCCCCAGAAGGAGCGTCGTGAGGTGCCGCCTCATCGCCCCCGCCGGGCCTTCCGCCGGCTGGGCCGCCAGGAGCTACGTCCTTGAGCCGGGAGGCTCCGCCGCAGCCGCTGTAAGGGAGGGGGCCCCGGGCCAGGCTCAAAGAAGCCAGAAGCCCGGCGGGCAGGAGAGCCTGGGCTTCGAGGTGAAGCCTTAGCGCTTGAGCCCTTGAGCCCTTGGGCACTTGAGCCCTTGAGCCGAGCGCTTGGGCGCTTAAGGCCTTAGGCGTCGCCGCCTGATCCGGCCCTCCCGGCCTTGAGCCTTCCAGCCCTTTCGGCCTTCCCGCCCCCTTCAGCCTTTCAGCCCTTTTGTCGCCCGGAGCTCAGACGGCCCCTGGCTCCTCGTTCCCTGACCTCTTGACCCCCGGGCCATGTCGCCGCGGGAACCTTCGGCCTCATGCGCTGAAGCCTTCAGCCTCGGGGCCCCTCAAGACAGTTCGGCGCCTCGCCCGCCCCGCGGCTTTTTCCCCGCCTTCCGGCAGTCCATGTTAATCAATAACATGATCCGCCAGAAAGCGGGCAGGATATTGTTTAACCATGCGCAAGCTGAGAATCTAATAAATTACCGTAATGCCGGATGCCTTGCGGCATAAGCCTTTCCTCGCAGGCCGCAGGCCCGCCGGCAACGCTCCCTCCCTCAGCCGCGGGATTTTTTCCCGCGCGAAAAGCCTTTATTTCAGAGGCGAGTCGTGTTATCAGTCTTTTTCCGTCCCATCTGCGGCGCCCTCTTGGAAGGCCCCGCGCGGGGGCGGCCCCCGCGCCCCGCGCGGCCCCCTTGCCTGAGGGGGCGTCACGGGCGCGCAGGGGCCCGGCGGCCCTGCCCGCGCTCCATCGCTCCAGGCCTTTGCGCCGCCGCTTCGGCGGCCCCGCGATTCCGGAAACAGCCTTTGCCTCTTATGTCCTCAGCCCCCCAGGCGCCTCTCGGGCCATCCGCCGGAGACCCCGGCGCGGATTCCCCCCCGGCCATCCGGCCCCCGATCCAGGCGCCGCCCGCCCCGCGCGGCCTTGGCCCTGCGGGCCTGCGGCCGCGCGGCCAAGGCCGCGCGGGCCAGACTGCGGGCGGCTGACATGGATATCCTCGACCTCATAGGCAATACGCCGCTTCTGTCCCTGGAAAGGCTCACCGGGCCGCGCCCCGTGAAGATCCTCGCCAAGGCGGAGTTCGCGAACCCCTCCGGGTCCGTCAAGGACCGGGCCGCCAGGGCCATGATCCTGGACGGGATCGCCCGCGGGGCCCTCACGCCGGACAGGACCGTCATCGACGCCACCTCCGGGAACACCGGAGTCGCCTATTCCATGATCGCCGCGTCCATGGGGCTCAAGGCGGTCCTGTACCTGCCCGCCAACGCTAGCAGGGAGCGGAAGGCCCTGATCCGGGCGTACGGGGCGCGGATAGTCGAGACGGATCCCCTGGAGAGCTCGGACGGGGCCTACATCGCCGCCAAGGCCGAGCACGAGCGCGACCCGGGCGGCTACTTCTATCCCGACCAGTACAACAACCCCGTCAACCCCCGCGCCCACTACGAGACCACCGCGGCGGAGATCCTCAGCCAGACTTCAGGGACGGTCACCCACTTCATCTGCGGCATGGGCACCTCCGGCACCTTCATGGGGACATCCAGGCGGCTCAAGGAAGCCGACCCCCGCGTGAAATGCGTGGCGGTGCAGCCCGACTCGCCCCTCCACGGCATCGAGGGCACGAAGCACATGGCCTCCACCATCCGTCCCGGCGTCTACGACCGCTCCCTGATCGACGCCGAGATCCAGGTCTCCACGGACGAGGCCTACTCCGTGGCCAGGAGCATCGCCAGGACCTGCGGGATCCTGTGCGGCATCAGCTCCGGGGCCAACGCCGCGGCCGCCGTCAAGCTCTCCCGGACCCTCCCGCGCGGATCGGTGGTGGTGACCGTCCTGGGCGACACCGGGGCCCGCTACCTCACCGACGGGCTCTTCCCGTGATCAGCCTCCCCGCTGACATAGAGGCCGGCGTGCGGGCCGAAGGCGAGAGGAGTTACCCCTACGAGTGCTGCGGGCTTATCCTGGGGACCTTGGGCGGCCCGGAAGGCCTTTCGGGCGCGCGCGGCCAGGCCGGCCCCGCGCCTCAGGCCCCTTCCGTGCCGGCGGCGGCCCCCCCCGATCCCGAGTCCGCGCCGCGGCTCGCCGCGCGCCTCGTGCCCGCCAGCAACTCCCGCGAGGGGGAGGCCAGGAGGAGGCGCTTTTCCATAGAGCCGCGGGACTTCCTGCATGCCGAACGCGAGGCCCTGGCCTCCGGCCTGGAGGTCCTGGGCGTGTACCATTCCCACCCGGACCATCCCGCGGCGCCCTCCGAGCACGATCTCTCCCAGGCCCTGCCGTTCTATTCCTATGTCATCGTCTCCGTGCGCGGCGGCAAGTCCCGCGAGCTCACGAGCTGGAGGCTGTCGCCGGACAGGGGCTCCTTTGCCGAGGAGGAGGTGGGGCTCTCCGGCTGACGGCCGCCTTTCGGCGCCAGGCCGCGGGCTTTCCGTCCTGGACCTTGATTATTCGGCGCTTGCCGCCGAGGCTTCAGCCTTGAGCCTTCACCCCCCGGCCGGAGGCTTTCAGCCTGAAGCCCTGATTATCCCGGGGCCCGCCTTGCAGCCTCGGGGATTGGGCTTTCGCTTTTCCGCCCGCGGCCTTTCAGGCGCCTTTCAGCCTCGGGCCTTCGCGTTTCATCCCTTGCCCCGCGCGCCGGGCCGGCCCGCCAGGAGGACCCTTCACAATGGCCGCCAAACTTCTCGTCCCCACCGCGCTGCGAGGCTTCACGGACCGCCAGCCCGAGATAACCCTTGAGGGAGGCACCGCAGGCGAGCTCCTGGAGGCCCTGGCCTCCCGGTACCCTGACATCAGGCCTCATCTTTTCGACGAGCAGGGGGCGCTGCGGGGCTTCATCAACGTCTTCGTGGATGACCAGAACATCAAGACCGCCTCCGGCCTCGCCACCCCGGTCAAGGAAGGCTCCATTGTGATGGTGGTCCCGGCCATAGCCGGGGGGAGCGGCCCCGCCGCCTCAGGCCTGCGGGCCCCTTGCGCCGCGGGCCGGCCCTCCCGGGCCGCTGGGAAGGGAAAAGCCCGGCCATGAGCCTTATCCCGGACGATCGCCTCGCGGAGCTTTCCCGCGGGGAACTCACCCGCTACAGCCGGCACCTCCTGCTCCCGGAGGTGGGGCTCGAGGGGCAGATGCGCCTCAAGGCGGCCAAGGTCCTCATAGTGGGCGCGGGAGGCCTGGGCGCCCCGCTCGCCCTCTACCTCGCGGCGGCCGGGGTGGGCACATTGGGCATCGTGGACTACGACCTGGTCGAGTCCTCCAACCTCCAGCGCCAGGTGATCTTCGGGAACCGGGATTTGGAGCGTCCCAAAACGGCGGCGGCCGCCGACCGCCTCAAGGGCCTCAACCCGGATCTCAGGATCAACGCCTACAACCTCAGGCTGACCAGCCGCAACGCCCTCCAGATCGTCTCGGAGTACGACGTGGTGGCTGACGGGACCGACAACTTCCCCACCAGGTACCTGGTGGGGGATGCCTGCGTGTTCCTCGACAAGCCCAACGTCTACGCCTCCATCTTCCAGTTCGAGGGGCAGGCGACGGTCTTCTGGGCCAGCCGCGGGCCGTGCTACCGGTGCCTGTACCCCTCCCCGCCGCCTCCGGGTCTCGTGCCCTCCTGCGGCGAGGGAGGCGTCATGGGCGTGCTTCCCGGCATCCTGGGCACCATCCAGGCCGCCGAGGTGATCAAGCTCATAGTGGGGGGAGGGGCCCCGCTCATAGGGAGGCTTCACCTTCTGGACGTCTGGCTCATGCGCTCCGCGGAAGTGCGCCTCGACAAGGACCCCGCCTGCCCGGTCTGCGGCGCGAGCCCCTCCATACGCGAGCTGGTCGACTACGAGCAGTTCTGCGGCCTCAAGGACACCCGCGAGGAGGAGATCCCCTCAGTCACGGCCCTCGAGCTCAAGAGCCGCCTGGAGGGCGGGGACCGCGTTCAGGTGATAGATATCCGCGAGCCCCACGAGCGGAGCCTCTTCAGCTTCAAGGGGGCGGTGCCCGTGCCCTTCGGCCAGCTGGTCCGCCGCAAGGACGAGTTCGACCCCGAGGTGGACCTGGTCTTCATCTGCAAGATCGGCCAGAGGAGCCTGTACGCCATCCGCGCCCTGCGGGATGCGGGCTACGGCGGCCCCATGTACAACCTCAAGGACGGCGTGAACGCCTGGGCGAGGGAGGTGGAGCACGGCGCAGCCGTCTACTGACGGCTTCTGCCGCAGGCCGCGCGCCTGCGGAAGGCCTGAACGGAAGCTGAAGTTCCGGGACGGCAACCGTCTTTGGCATGCCCCCGGCGGCACGGGCCAGCGAATACCCCTGCCGCCGCGCGCGGCATGAGCCGGCGGATCTCAACGGCAGTCGCTTGCGGCCTGAGCATGCGAATGACAATGGCGGCCTCTCGCGGCGCCGGTTAACGAATCGCTTTGGCGGGCTCTCGCGGCATCGGTTAAAGAATTACTTTGGCTGCCGGCCGTCGCGCGCGGCCGCGAAGAATTATCCCTGCCGACGGGAGGTGACAGGCGGCAAAGGGCGCTTTCATCCCGTAAGGCCTCCCAGGCGACTGAAATTTTCCGCGGCAGGCAGGCAGTCTCCGGCCCGGAATGAACTTCACGGCCTTGCCGGACCGGAACCGGCTGACTTTGATTATCGCGAACTTTAGAGGCGCCGGGCAGGACCCCGGCTTCCCTCACCCGCGCCGACGCCCGCGGAAATCCTCAGGCCCCCCTGAGACCTGCAGGCAGCCAGGCGACCCAGACGGCCGCCTGCCGGTTTTCCCCTTTTGCCCGCCCTGAAGGGCTTATGCCGCAAGATCTTCGCCGCGCCTTCAGGCCGGCCGCAGTCCGGTTTTCCTTCCCCCGCCCCGCAGACGATGATCCCAAGCCCCACGCGGTCCCCTCGCGGGGAAGGGGCGGCGTTACGCCTTCGCTTGCCGCCTCCCCGCGGGCCTCCAGGGGCTTGCGCCTTCGGACGGCCGCGCCCCCCGGCCGGAACGTGCCGGGAAGGCGCCTTCCCCTGCCTGAAGGCTTAAGGGGCGGCAGGCCTGACAACTGCCCTGCCGGGAGTTCCGTATCCCGTTCAGCCCGCCGCGCCCGGACTTCCCGCGCCCCCGTCGCGGCCTGGCAGGCCGCGCCGGGGCCCTGGCTGCTTCGCGCCTGAGGCGCGAAGGCGCGGGCCGGGATTTCCGGGACAGCCCCTTGCCGCAGGACCCCTCCGGCAGGCCCTGCGGCATCCCGATACCGCCTAATCCCGCGGAGCCGCCTTCCTTCCTCCCGACCTGTCCTGGCGCGGGGGAGGCGGGCAGCCCCTCGCGGCCCTTCCCCGGCCTTGTCGGGAAGGGCGATCCTCACCGCCGCGCCTTAGGCCGCGCCTCGCCGGGCCCCGAGGGCCGAAAGCCCAGGGGACGGCAACACAGTCCGGAAAACCCGGCCGCCCGCCCGGACTTGGGCGCGGCCGCCCCGGACCCAAGAACCCATAAGAGGAATTATGCCCCAGAAAAACCTGAACGCCTTAGGTCCCCTCGCCGCGTACCAGCTAGCAGACGTCACCAAGACGAGGCCGCAGTTCGCGGCGCTCACCCCCAGATGGCTCACCCGCCTGCTGGAGTTCAAGGGCCTGTCCGCAGGCATCTACCGCGTGAACAGGGTGGTCGAGGGGGACACCCCCCTGGACGTCCTGTGCAGCCAGGACCCCGGGAAGGCCGAGATCCCCCAGGGCTACGTCGAGTACCAGCCCAAGCCCCGGGAGTACGTGCTCAACTCCATCGCCACCGTCCTGAACGTCGACACCAAGGTCTCCGACGTCTACTCCTCGCCCTACGACCAGACTGCCGAGCAGCTCTCGCTGGCCGTGGAGAGCCTCCGGGAGCGACAGGAGAGCCAGATCATCAACAACGACGACTACGGCCTCCTGAAGAACGTAGCCCCCTCCCAGCGGGTACAGACCCGCAAGGGCTCGCCCACGCCCGATGACCTGGACGAGCTCCTGACCAAGGTCTGGAAGGAGCCTTCCTTCTTCCTGGCGCACCCCCGGGCCGTGGCGGCGTTCGGGAGGGAGTGCACGCGCCGCGGCGTGCCGCCCTCCACGGTGAACATCCTGGGCGGGGTCTTCATCCAGTGGCGTGGCGTGCCCGTCATACCCACGGACAAGCTCTTCGTGGACGGCCTCAAGAACCCTCCGGGCAAGAACGGCAAGACCAACATCCTCCTGGTCCGCACCGGCGAGGCGCGGCGCGGCGTGGTGGGCCTCTACCAGGAGCACCTGCCGGGCGAGCAGTCCAGGGGCCTGGCTATCCGCTTCCGTGGCGTGGACGATGACGGGCTGGCCTCCTACCTCCTGTCCATCTACTGCTCGGCCGCCGTGCTGGCGGACGACGCCCTCGCGGTCCTGGAGGACGTCGAGGTGGGCAACTACTATGACTACCAGTAGCCGCAACTCCAAGGACCCTGACCCCGGGGCCTGGGGCCTTCCGTCCCTCAGGGACCTGGAAGGCCTCGGGCTTTTGGGTCCGGGGCTTTCCCCCGTCCCCGGAGGGGCGCCGGGCGATCCTGGAGGGGGGGGCCTCCCCCCTCCCCCGTGGCACGGGAGCGCCCTGGACCCGCGCCCGCCTGAGGGGGCGCTTCCGGAGACCTTCAACCCCGAAAGCCAAGCCGCCTGGGGCGGCCTCCCGGACCTGCGCGCCCCCGAGGCCGCTGTCACCGGGGGAGCGGCCCCGGCGGATCCCCGCTCCGCCGGGCCGCCCGAGAGCCCCCAGGCGCCTTCCGGGGCCTGCTCCCCGACCGTCGATCCCCTCCCGCCGGAAGACGATGCCGCCGCCGAGGCCCAGGGCGGGGCGCGGCTCCCCCGGCTCGAAGCCCTGGCCGCGCCCTCTTGGAACGTCCCGGGCATCTTAGGGCCCGAGCCCTTCCCGGGCCTTGCCGGCCTGTCCCTGCCCTCCCTGGAGGCCGCTTCCTCAACCGCGCCCGGCCTCCCTGCCGGCCCCGCCGCTTCCGGCTTGCTTGATGACGGAAGCCTCCCCCAGGGCGCGCCTGCCCCAGCGGCGCCTTTGGGCTCCGGACCTTCCGTCCTTGACCCCGCCGCGCCGGGGGCCCAAGTCCCCCTGCCGGCGGGGGCGGGCTACGCTTCCGATCCGGCAGCCGCCCGGAGCGGCGCCCCCTGGATCCCCTCCGCCCTGGGCCTCGAGGCCCTGGGGGACGGATCCTCCTCCCAGTACCCCTGGGCGGCGGGCCTCCCCGCCGGTTTCGAGGCCTACGCGCCTCTGGCAGCGGAGATGCTGAGGCTCGCGGGGGCTTCCCCGCGCGGTGATGCCGCCGTAAGCCCTCAGGTCAAGCCCGAAGGCGGGCAGGAAAAGGCTCCGGAAGCGCCGGGCTTCCCAAGGGGAGCCCCGGGCGCGGCCCAAGAAGCGTCCCCTGAGACGCCCAAGTCCGGGGCGCCCGCCCCTGCGGCCGGCGCCTTGCCGGCCTCAGGCGGCGGGAGGGGCGGCGCCTACCTCCTCCGGCCGGTTTCGGAGGGAGGGCATGTCCGCCCGCTCCCGTACGTGGGGGCGGTTCCGGTCTCCGCCATCCGTGAGGACTTCCCTATCCTGTCCGAGAAGGTCGAGGGCGGCCGGGATCTCGTCTGGTTCGACAACGCCGCCACCACCCAGAAGCCCAAGGCGGTCATCGACCGCCTCGCGTACTACTACTCTCACGAGAACTCCAACGTGCACCGGGGGGCGCACGCGCTGGCGGCTCGGGCGACCGAGGCCTACGAGGAGGCGCGCCTCAAGGCGGCCCGCTTCATCGGGGCGAGGAGCGAGAACAACATCGTCTTCGTCAGGGGGACCACCGAGGCCGTGAACCTCGCGGCGCAGGCCTTCGCGAAGCCCAGGCTGTCCCCCGGCGACGAGATCATGGTCTCAGTCCTGGAGCACCATGCCAACATCGTGCCCTGGCAGCAGGCGGCCCAGGAGACGGGGGCCCTGATCAGGGTGATCCCGGTGGACGACACGGGCCAGATCCTCTACGGGGAGTACCTGAGGCTCTTCTCTCCGCGGACCCGGCTCGTCGCGATCGCCCACGTCTCCAACGCCCTGGGCACCGTAACGCCGATCTCGGCCCTGGCGGCGGCCGCCCGCGCCAGAGGGGTGCCGATCCTCGTGGACGGGGCCCAGTCCGTCTCCCATCTCCCCGTGGACGTCTCCGCCCTCGGCGTGGACTTCTTCGCGTTCTCGGGCCACAAGATCTACGGCCCGACCGGCATCGGGTGCCTGTACGGGACCGACGAGGCCTTCGCCGAGGCCAGGCCCTACCAGACCGGCGGCAACATGATCGCGGACGTGACCTTCGAGCGCACCCTCTACAGGCCGCCCCCCCAGAAATTCGAGGCCGGCACCGCCAACATCGCCGGGGCGGTGGGGCTCGGGGCCGCCCTCGACTACGTCTCCCGCCTCGGCATCCACAACATAGCGGCCTATGAGGAAGCCCTTCTGCGTTACGCGACCGGGCTCCTCTCCGAGATCCCCGGGGTAACCCTCGTCGGCACGGCGGCCTGCAAGGCCTCGGTCCTCTCGTTCACGGTGGAGGGCCGCGCCATCGAAGAGGTGGGCTCGCGCCTGTCGGCGGCCGGCATCGCCGTCAGGGCCGGGCACCACTGCGCCCAGCCCATCGTGCGCCGTTTCGGCCTCGAGGGCACCGTGCGGGCCTCCCTCGCCTTCTACAACACCCCCGAAGAGGTGGATTATTTCGCCTCCATCGTGCGGGAGGCCGCCTCGGCCCCCTGAGGGGCCCCTTCAGGCCGGAGCGGGCCGAGAAGCCCTCTTCCGGCCCCCGCCACATGGCGGGGCCCGCCGGGTCAGGCGGGCCCCGCCCGGAAGGGCGAGCCGCTTTTCGCCGCCGGCTTGAGCGGCCGCCCTCTTTTCCGGGTTTCCGGTCCGCGGCCGGCCTTTTGGACAGCCCGCGCCTCCCCGCCCGCTTCGCCTCAGGAGCGGGGACCGGAGCCGATTGAGATTCAGGCCGCGCGGCAGGCGCCGCGGCACGGCCTCCGGCCGCCTGCCGAGCCGGGCCCTTTACTTGCGCCCGCGGCGCAGTCACGGGCCGCGGCGGCGCCCGGCGCCCGGCGCCCGGCGGCCGCCGGGGCTTGCCCGGCGAGGGGGACAGGACATGAGCGATCACGCGACCGACGGCATCAAGTCCCTGGTGGCCGCCATAACGGCCAGCTACGCGGAGCTCCCCGACCTCATAAAGATAGAGGCGGAGGACCAGATCAACAGGGAGGCCATCCTCTCGATCATAGACCTGCTGAGGAGTCTGATCTTCGCGGGGTTCTTCTCCCAGAAGCCCCTGAAGGCCGGGTACATCGAGTACCACGTGGGAGAGGTCCTGGAGGATCTGACCTTCAAGCTCCAGAGGCAGATAAGCCAGGCCCTGAACCACCAGTCCCCTCCCCCCGCGGACCCGTCCGCCGAGGCTTCCGCCATCACCAGGGAGTTTCTCGCGCGGATCCCCGCCCTCAGGCGGCTTCTCGCCACGGACGTCGACGCCGCCTACGACGGGGACCCGGCCGCCTTCAACAAGGACGAGATAATCCTGTCGTACCCGGGGATCTACGCGGTCATGGTGAACCGCGCGGCCCACGAGCTCCACCTCCTGGGGGTGCCGCTGATCCCCAGGATGATGACGGAGCGCGCCCACAGCGTGACCGGGATAGACATCCATCCCGGCGCCTCCATAGGACACCACCTCTTCATCGACCACGGCACCGGGATAGTCATCGGGGAGACCACCGTCATCGGCAACCACGTGAAGATTTACCAGGGCGTGACCTTAGGCGCGCTGTCCACCCGCGGCGGAAGGCTCCTGGACGGCGTCAAGCGCCACCCGACAATCGAGGACCACGTGACCATCTACTCCGGGGCGTCGATACTGGGCGGGTCCACCGTCATCGGGGAGGGGGTCGTCATAGGCTCCAACGCCTTCATCACCAAGAGCATCCCGGAACGCACCAAGGTGAGCGTCAAAAACACCGAGCTCCAGCTGCTCTCCGACAAGAAGCCGACCACCGAGACCCTCCAGGAGGAGTTCTGGGACTACGTGATCTGAAGCGTCCCCGGCGCCGGCGCCCCGGCAGGCAAGGGGCGGCGCGGCCTCCAGGCCGCCTGAAACGGGGCGGCGGCCGCGGCCGGCGCGGGCGCGCCCTCCGGAAGACGAGTCGCGGTTCCGCGGGGAGCTTCCGCCGCGCCTGCGGCGCGCATGCTCCTCCGGAATCAGGGCCCGGCACCGGACACTGGCGCAGACTCGCCGGCGGCGGCCGCGCGGGAACTTCCGCCGGACTTCCCGGGACGGGAGACGAGGGTCCCTGAGAAGGGTTCCCGCCGCCGTTTCGGGCGCGGCGCGGACCTGTCACGGCCCAGGAGGTTCGGCATGTCGCTGCTGCTTGACACGTTTCAGGAGCTTTTCAGCGGCCGCCCTGCCAGGACGGCGACCAGCGGGGTCTTTTCGCGGGCCTGTGGATCGGCAGCTCGGATTTCGACTTCGCCAGGAAGTTCCCCGTCGTGAGCCTGTCGATGGCGGCAGGCACCGAACGTCTTCCTGATCCTTCCTCTCTTCTTTTTCCCGCCGGGCGGCCGGGCCAGCGCCCTCCCGCCGGTCTCGGCGTATCCCTCGGCCAATATGGTCTCGCATGTCCTTCTTCCCCCCGC
>JAITRL010000348.1 GCA_031288415.1 Deltaproteobacteria bacterium
CGGAAAGACGAAAATACGGAAAGAAGGAAATGAGGGCGGGCATGAAGGCGGGAAAACAGGAAGGGGGAAAGGCAGGGATGCTAAAAAAGGTTCATAAATGGGACTGCCGGAAGATCCTGCCGCTGCCATTTCGCGGACCGCTGCTTCTTTCCAGACCTGACGGGGTTAGCACATGGCAGTTACAGGGGCCCGGCAGCCCCAGTTATGAACCGGCAACCTTATAACCGGAACAGCCGGGAAAGTCAAGGACTCCAGTATTCCGGCCGCCGCCCTGCCGCCTCATGCCACATGCTTTCCCCGCGAAAGCCGGAAAGATCTCCGCGGCCGCCTGAGGCCGCAAAAAAAGCCGGCCGGCCTCCAGGATGCCCTCCGGCAAAGTCCGGTTTCCGCCGGAACACGTTCCGGGTCTCCCGCGTCAGGAAGCGGCCCCCGTCACAGGCGGCCTCCGCTCCCCCGCAGGGAAGCGGAGGCCGCCCTGCCCGGCCGGTCGGGCGATTCCGGAAGGCCGCCTTTTCCGGCAGACTCCAGGACCGCCGCAGGCAAGCCGCCTGCCCATCTCCCGCCGCCGCCTTGGCCTGGCCAGGGCCGCTCTTCGTTCAGGACTCGGCCGGCTCCGCCTTCCGGCCGCAGGGGTCTTCCGCCTCCCGGCCGCGATTTTTTGGCCCGGCCGCATTGCCGCCCTCCTCCTCGTTCTCAAGGCCCCTTGGAGATTTGCGGGGGTCTTTTCCGTGATCCTCCTCAAGCCTCAGCCCGCCCTCCAGTCCCTTCGCCAGGCCCGGCCCCCGCCCAAACCGCCTTTAGTC
This sequence comes from Deltaproteobacteria bacterium, assembly GCA_031288415.1. GTDB lineage: Bacteria > Desulfobacterota > Desulfarculia > Adiutricales > Adiutricaceae > JAIRZX01. The sequence continues at coordinate 804 of JAITRL010000348.1, forward strand.
CGGACCTGCTTGCGCCGGCATTCGCCCTCCCGCAGCTGAAAAGCCGCCTGATGCCGTATTTGACTCTGAGACGGCCTTCCAGGGCATTCAAGGCTCCTGGCCCCGGCACTGTTCCCGAAGCGCCTCAGCCCCGCTTCCCCCGTTTGCGGGCGGTCACAAAAACTCAAGCCCTGCCAATGGTTGACGGCCATTGCCCTTCCCCTCAGGCCGGGGAGCCTCCTTCCCCGTCATTATATACAGGGAAGCTGAAAGCCTTCCCTTCAGTTCTCCCCGCCTCCTCCCCATTCCTGCCTGCCCCCGGTTCCCGCCTCTTGCCGCCTCTCCCGGCTTTTGCCGTCTCTTCCAGCCTCACCCGACTTGTCAGCGATTCCTTAACGAGGCGGCGAGCCTCCTCCGGCCTCGGCAGGAGCTTTGCCCGCTTGACTGTCCGGCCGGGCGCAAGAACAAGGCGGCCGCGACTAGCCTTCCCCCATGCCTGGAGTCTCCCGGCCTGATCGCCTGAAGGAGGCCCCGGAACGCAGGCCCGTTCCGCCCGAAAGACGCCTTTTGCGGGCTGCCGGGAAAACCGGGAAGACCGGGCCGCCGGGCCGCGGCAAGCCCCGGCAAAGCGGCGGGCCCCGTCCGGTGCGCAAAGCGCGCGCCGCCGGGCTCGCCGCGATATCCCAATCCCGCCCGGAACCAGACAAATGACCCTGTTTAAGGAAAAGCTCAAGCGCCGGCCTGCCGGCCGGCCGCGCGCGATGAGGTCCGCCCCCGGGAAATCCCATACCACATGACTGAAGCCCTGAAGGAAGCCCGGGGAATGAGGCAGGCGAACCTCGCCTCGCAAGTCAAGGGAAGCTTCAAAAGGCTTGGAGGTTTCCCGAACAACGCTAAAGAGGCCCGGAGCCTTCCTGGACGGGCTTCCAGGAAGGCTCCCCCGGCTCCTAACAAAGCCCGGCAAACCCTTAATTTCGTTAATGTTCCTGTTAGCCAGCCTCCCGGGCCGGGGAGGATCGGTGGAAAAATTTCCAAAACTCTTAAAGTGTTCTCCAATAACTCCGATAAGAGTCTTGAAGGAAGTTGGAAGGCCCCGCGGGCCCCGGGCCCGGGCCGCCTGCCAAATCCTTCCTTCGGGTACTGCCGGCGGAGGCCGGAAGCAAACTAGCGTTTTGCCAAGGGCCGCCGGCCGGTGTCCGGCGTTTTTAAGAAGGAAGGAGAACCGCCATGAGTCTCGTAATCAACAACAACCTGATGGCCAAGAACGTGGCCAGGAACCTCGGCAACACCTACGACCGCCTCTCAAGCAGCGTGCAGAGGCTTTCCTCGGGGCTGCGCATCAACTCGGCTGCCGACGACGCGGCCGGGCTGGCCATCCGCGAGCTGATGAGGGCGGACATCTCCACCATGCAGCAGGGTATCAGGAACGCCGCCGACGCCATCAGCATGATCCAGCCCGCGGACGGCGCCATGGCCGACATCGACGAGAAGCTCGTCAGGATGAAGGAGCTCGCCGAGCAGGCCTCCACGGGCACCTACACGACCCTCCAGAGGGAGATCATCAACTCCGAGTACCAGGCCATGGCCGCCGAGATCGACCGCATCGCCAACGCCACCAACTTCAACGGCGTCAAGCTCCTGGACGGCTCGATCAGCAACCAGCACGGCGGCCAGGGAATGAAGATCCACTTCGGGGTCGGCAACAACCCCGACGAGGACTACTACTTCATCACCACCGGCGACGTGCGGGCCACCAGCTCCACCGGCCTCCGGATCGGCGGGGACGCCAAGAACGACATCTGGGGGCAGGGGGCGGCCGGGGCCGCGGGCCTGGCCGGGCCGGGCTGCTGCACCGCCGGCTACGACTCCCTGGACGGGAACGCCGGCTTCAAAAGCGGCGACACTTTTGCATACGGATACAACTGGGACTGGATGGAGTACGACGACCCGGACCTCCTGAGCGGCAGGTACCTGGCCGGGCGCTACACCGTCAACTCCTCCGACAGCCTCCAGGACCTCATCGACAAGGTCAACCTGGGCACCCAGAGCCGCGTGGGCATCAAACTTGACGCCTCCGCCATGGCCGAGGCCATCAAGTTCGGCGGCGGGACCGCGGCGGTCTGCATCGGGGACGAGGCCTACATCTTCGGGAGCGCCTCGGTGGCCGGCGGCACCAAGGTGATCCCCGGAAACGAGGGGACCGTGTACCGGCATCTGGCCGAAGGCTCCTACGACGACGACGGGTTCGTCTTCAACAGCTCTCCCGGCTACGGCTTCGGCCTCACGGTAACGCAGGTCCGGAACCTGCAGCGGGCCGGGGTGGACCTTTCGAACCTGAACCTCCAGTCGGCCATGGTCAGCGCCTCCGCCGCCTCCACGGAAAGCTCCGCGGCCGCCCGGAACATGCTCACCCGGAAGCTGGCCGAGGTCTGGCGGGAGCTGGGCCTCGACGGCCTCAGCGCCCTGGCGACCCAGGCCGGAGCCGCGAGCGGCTTCGTCATCGACGAGAAGGTCATCCTGGCCAGCGCCACCAGCGCGGCCCTGAGCGGCACCGGGATCCTGGCGACGTTAGTGTCCGGGCAGACCCTCACCGTGCACACCGGCGTCTACGCCGACGCCGCCGGCAACTGGACCGACAACTTGAGGATAGCCTCCGCCCTCGGGCTCGAGGAGATAGTCTTCCACATCTCCAACGACGGCACCATGCAAAGCACTGCCACCCTCAAGGGCGGATCCGTCTTCAAGAGCCCTGAATACCTCATCAACGAGGCCGGCGACCTGGGCATCGTGAAGTCGGAATACGACAAAATGGCGGCCAACGGCTTTGATCTCGCGGCCTTGTGCGCGAAAGTGGCTTCCGCCAGCGTGACCGGCGACTTCAAGGGGACGGGCGACACCGCCGCCTCCGCCCTGGCGGAGCTGGGGGAGCAGATCTCCGCGGCCTGGAAGGCCAAATACGGCGCGGTCCAGAACGTCCTGAAATACTCGGCGAACGACTCCGGGGTGACCCTCAACCTCTTCCCCCCTGACTGGGCCACCATCATGGCTGACCCCGCCAACGCCGGCGTTGCTCTCAGCGCAGGCAGCGCAGGGCAAGTGCAATTCGGCACTGGGCCGGTAACCGTCCATACCGGAATCTACAAGCAGGAAGGAGAGGGAAACTGGACATCGTCCAAAGCTTTGGCGGACAAGATGAACGCCATGGGAATCAAGTTCGAGGAGGTTGTCCTCAAAGTGAGGAACGAAATCTACTACCCTCCGAACACATACTACATAACGATATCCGGGACTCCTTTTACCCCATTTATGTACCCTATAACGGACATCACGGATCCAAGCACATTGACAGTCCTGCGTGACGCCACTGCCTCTGTGCTGGAAGACGGCTACTCCAGTTACGGCAGGCTGTGGCAGGCACCGGAGGACGGCTCGTCCTCGCTTTTCCCGCCGGACCCGACGCAGGTCGCGGCCCTGGCCGACACGTCCGACGGCATCCCGGGCAACCTCACCGTCACCGTGGACATGGCGGGCAAGACCTCCGACGTCACGACCGGCAACATCTCCAACCTGCCCAGGAACACCACGACCCTGGCCGCCCTCCTCAACTGCACAGCCACGGCCGTCACCAAGCTCCTGACCGACGCCCAGCAGGCTGCGGCCGCCACCACCATGACGGGCATGGGCAGGCTGGTGACCCGGCCCGCGACCGCCCCCGCCGGCAACGTGACATTGTCCGACATCGACAACCTGACCCAGTCCAGCGCCTTCGTGTCGGGCGAGCTTGTCAGGAGCGTGGCCCAGGGGAGCTACACCTACAGCGCCTACAGCTACAGCACCTCGTCCAACATCGGCCTCAACAAGGCCCAGCTCAGCGCCCTGCAGAGGGCCGGCGTCGACCTGGACAAGCTCCACCTGGCCAACCCGACCGTCTCCGCCAGCGCCTTCTCGACCGAGAGCTCCGCCTCCGCCAGGGCCGCCCTGGTGGACAAGCTCAACCAGATCTGGAACGCGCTGAACTTCGACACCCGGGTCGCCATGACGGTCAACTCCGGGGCGATGACGGGCTACGCCTCTGCCACCTCCGCCACTATCCTGGCCGGGACCTTGCCGGGGATCCTCACCGGCGTGAACGGGGCGGCCTCCATACAGGAGGGGCAGACCCTGACGGTCCGTACCGGGGTCTATATGGACCTTTACGGGAACTGGACCGACGACTCCGCCATAGCCGCCGCCCTCGGCCTCAAGGAAGTGACCTACGAGCTTACGAACGATTTCCGCAGCTGGGTCAACCTGGAGTCCAAATTCCGCACCTCCGCCCTCACGGACGGCCAGTACATGGTCACCAGCGCCCTCAGCAGCGCCCTCTCATCGGCCGGCCTTACCCTGCCGACGTCTTTCCTGAAGACCTCCGTCTCCGTCTACGCCTCGGCCCGCACCTCGGCCATCGCCTCGGCTCTCCTGTACACCAGCGGCCTTACCGCCTGGAACGCCCTCTACGGCGGCACCTTCGGCTCCATCCAGTTCGACGCCGCCGCAGGCAACGAGACCGCCCTGGCCGACTTCACCTACTCCCAGATGGCCCTTTCCGGGTCGACCGCGAACCTGACCGGAAACGGCGCTTACGACCGCGTGCGCAGCGGGCAGACCGTCACCGTGCACACGGGAGTCTGGACCGACACGGCCGGCAACTGGACGACGGACAGCGCCCTGGCCTCCATGTTCAGCCTCACGGAAATCACCTACACGGTCGCTAACGACTCCACCAACACCCTTTACACGATAACGAGAAACGACGCCACCGGCACGGCCGGCGCCGTGACCACCGCCCCGACAGACGACCGGACCCTGGCCGGCCTAGGGATACAGCTCGCCGCCGACGCGAGGTCTTTCATCAACGGCGCCCAGACCGCCGCCCCATGGGCGCAAGGTCACCTGACCGCAGGCCCGCAGACGCGCCCGATCACGCCTACCGCCGCCAACGTCAACGCCCTCAGGGCTCCCGTCAACTACAAGGACAACGGCGTCACCTACCTCACCGTCACGGTCAACCTGAACGGCGATCCTTACCCGCCCGAAGTCGGGATGACCTTCCCCTACTCGCCCGGTCCGCTCCAGATCGCCCACGACGGGAACGTGAACGCCATCGCGGGCGCCCTCAACACTCACTTCGCGGCGGTCATCTCTGGCCTCCAGCTCCAGGCTATCGGCAACGGCAGGAACGGCGTGGGCCGGATCGTGAACGCCCTCAACACCCCCCCCATCGCCGTCATCACCGAGGCCGACGTGAAGGATCTTTCCTGGACCGACCACTACAAGCCAGCCGCAAGCGACCAGACGGTCACCGTGACCGGCATGATCGACAAGTTCAAGTACGCCACCCTGGTGGCGAGCGCCGGCACCGCCTACGCCAACGCCTCAGGCCACTCCAACTTCGGGGCCTGGGCCCTGGCCTCGGCCATCAACCACAACGCCAAAAGCCAGTTCTGGGCCATGGTCCAGAGCGTCGACAGCAACGGCAAGTCCGCCGACATGGTCTACGTCTTCGCCAAGCAGGGAGGCAACCTCAACAGCCTGCTCGCCTGCGACGTGGCCGACGGCGACGCGGCCTCCCGCGAGGCCCTCGACGCCATAGAGTTCGAGAACGTCGCCGACGCCAAGATGAACCAGTCCGGCACCAGCTTCACCCTGGGCGGCGAGCAGTGGGGAACCCTCAAGCCGACCCAGACCAGGGCGGGCATGGGCAAGGAGGTCTGGAACCTCACCCTGCACGGCCGCGACGTCGGCAAGGAGCGCGACCTCTGGATCGCCGCCGTCTCCAACGGCGTCAACGAGGTGAAGACCCCCGGCCTCAACGGCGACATCATCAACGGCCTCGACCGCTACAGCTTCGTGGAGATACAGAACGCCGCCAACGGCAACTGGGCCGGCGCGGAGGTGAGGACCCAGTCTGCGGCCCAGGAGGCCCTGGACGCCCTCAACGAGGCCATGACCCGCAAGGACAAGGTCCGCGCGGACCTCGGCGCCCTCCAGAACCGCCTCGAGAACACCATGACCAACCTGGAGATCCAGGTGGAGACGCTGCAGGCCTCGGAGAGCCGGATATCCGACATCGACATAGCGACCGAGATGACGGAATTCGTGCGGAACCAGGTCCTGGCCCAGGCGGCGGTCTCGATGCTGAGCCAGGCGAACTCCTTGCCGCAGATGGCTCTCTCCCTCCTGAACGGGTAAGTTCAGAATCCTTCTTAAAAACCACCCTACGCGCGAAAAGCGGCGGGGCCCCTCGCGGGCCCCGCCGCTTTAATTTTGCCCTGAGGCCTCCTGCCGACCCAAGACCCCGGCTGAAGCTCCTGACCCTTCCAAAAACCGGTCTCCAGCTGTGCCGCCCCGCAGGCTTTCCCCGCCCCCCCGGCCCTTTCTGCCAGCCCGTCCCTTCCTGCCCTTCCAATCATTTCAGTCCTTTACGCCCTTCCAGCCCGCCCGCCGCTATCCTTGTCGTGTGGCCTGCCCGCCTCTTCGGCCTTTCCTTCCCCGCTTTCCCTCGCAAGGGAAAATCCCTCTTTCTGCTGTGTCGCCCCAGGCCTTGGCCGGCTCTGGCCAGAAGAATGGCCACCTTGGGCTGAACAGCTTCCAGGTCAGGCCCCGCCTGGGCGCAAGGCCGGCGGGCAACCTTATTGATCACCTGAGAACACAAATTCCGAGTCCAAAAACATGGAGTTCCGAAGAAGGGCCCTGGCCTCCCCGTCAAGCTCTCCAGTGGCTGCGACTCCCGCTTCTGACTGGAATTCCCTCAAGGCTCGGCTTGTACGTGGCCCGAATTTGCCATCTGGCACCCCGACTCCGTAGCCCCAATAGTTCAAAATCAGCTGCGCCATCTCCACCTCAATGCGGAAACCTTCAGGACTCACAGGAGGGTCCGGCCCAGTCCTGACGAGCCGGGGGTTGAAGTCTCTGGCTTCCGTGAGCGCCTCCTTGAGTAGCCCCATGCCGTAAGGCCCCAGGATGTCCAGAAGCCCCTCTATCTCACTTGGGAGATAACTTTTCCCTAGACAGGCCCCATCTAGCGGGGAGGCCTTCCGCCTGTCGTCGTCCGTCAGGGAATATGAAAAGAGGACGTCTTTCCTGAGCGACTCCCTCAGGCACCAGCAGACCTCTCCCCTGCCCAGCTCATTGAGCCCGTAAGCGGGCGCTTCGCATGAGAGCTCCCCCACCCAGAAGCCGGGTGAGGGGAGGAGCGTGTTGATAGAAGGGCTCATCCCTGCTCCATTCCGGGAATACGGAGACGGGGAGGGCACGGAAGGGGACGGTGCGGCCGCAGGCGGGGATTGCCGCACGCTCACCCGCTGGTTCTCGTTATTCAATTTACTCGTGACGACCTGCCAACCGGCAATCAAGGCGATCAACAAAAACAACAGGCCCATCGAGATCTTTGCCACATTCCATCCGAGCCCGAGACATCCGTTCAGCGGCGCGGCCTGAAGGTTTTTTTCCCTTCGTTCCAGCTGCCAGATCTGCTCCGGCCCCCGGGCAGGCTCAGGCGAGCCGGCCGACGCGGCGTGAGGGTTTTGTTCCCCCCGTTCCAGCTGCCAGATCTGCTCCCGCCTTCCGGCAGGCTCAGACGCACCTCCCGAAGCGGCCTGAGGGTTTTCTTCCCTCCGTTCCGGCTGCCAGATCTGCTCCCGTCCCCGGTCAGGCTCAGATGCGCCTGCAGGCCCGCCAGCCCCACCCTCCTTCCGGTCCCGGCCGGAGGACGGCTTTCGGAGGCTTCCTGTCAGGGCCGGAAGGCGCGAAGTATCCGTCGCGAGCCCCTCAAGCCCCTTGAATCCTTTTCCGCAGGCGCCTTTAGCCATCCCGGTCGCGCTTACCTCCCGCTTGAACCCATGGGGCTTCCGCTCCAGGCCCGCCACGCCGCCTCAGCCTCCGGAACCCCGTAGGGCATAGAGCCTGCAGGCCTTTCGCTCAGGACGAACACGCTGTTGCGCAACAGCGACATGGTGCCCGCATCAAGTTCGCCCGTCACGGGGAGCCCCATCACGTGCTGAAACATCTCCAACGAGCCCCTGGTGAGAGGGCCGATCCCCCCGTCGAACGGCCCGGGGTGGAAACCCAAGGCACTGAGGATGCCTTGGGCCTCTCTCGTTATGGAACGGCCCGGCCTCCCCCGTTCCGGGAACCCGTAAGGAGGGGGGCCCCGCCTGACAAGCCAGGGATTCTTGACCCTCGCCTGATCCAGCGCCTCCCGCACGATCCGCATCCCCAGCCCGTACATCCTGACATTGGCCTCGGCCCAGAAATCTTTCGCGGGAGCAGGCCTTCCCAGGCACAGGAGCTTGGTTGCGTCGAGAAGCTCGAAGTACGCCTCCGTATCCTTATCCGCCGAGAAGCGGTACAGGACGTCGCTTCTCACCAGCTCGAAGAGGCACCAGCACCCTTCGGGAAACTCCAGTGGCTTCGACAGGTCCTGCAGGGGCACCTTCATCGGCACCCCAAGGTACGCGAACTCCCGCGCCTGCGGCCCGAAGGGCATCGCCCCGTAGTCACCAGCGGCAGATGAGCCTCGAGAGCCGCCGCCCCCGCTTCCTGGCACCGCCCCGGGCCGGCCGCCTTCCGAGACGGGAGGGCCGTCCCCGGCGCTTCCAGGCCTCGCCTGCGCCAGCCCGCCTTCGCGGGGCGGAGGGTAACCTTCCGCGGTTCCGGGGGGGGCCGCCGGAACCGTGCCGCCTCCGAAGGCCGGCTGGCCGCCTCCGGCGCTTTCACGGGCATCCTGTGCCGCGCCGGCTTCATGGGCCGGAGGGTATCCTCCCAAAATTCCATGGTTTGCCGGGGTCGGGCCGCCGCCAGAGGCCCGGTACGGGCCGCCCTCCCTTCCTGGCCGCTGACGCTCCGCATAGGCCGCAGGCTCGGCAGGGTCAGGCTCCCGCATCGCCTTCCTGAACATGATCGCCCCGAAGAAAACGGCGCAAAAGACCAAGGCGCCCACAGCGAAATAAGCCGCCAGCCGCTCCCAGTCTCCGGAAGGCGAGGGGGCCGGCGGCGCCTGCGGCGCCGGCGGGGGGGAACCGGAGGGCACGTGAGAACCTTGCGGAGCGGGTGAGCCTTGGGGAGCTGGAGAGCCTGGAGGCGCGGGAGGGGCCGGAGCCTGCGGCCAATTGGCGAGAAGCGACTGAGGCCATTGGACGCGGGTCCCTGGAGGCGCGGATGGACCCCGCGCCGATGGCTTTTGGGCCTGGGGCCCTTGCGCCGCGGAGGCCGGCGCGGGAGCGGCAGGAGGCGGGAGCGGCGGGGCCGACGGCACGGAAATTCCCGACAGGGACTGCAGTTTTGCTGGTGGGGTCGCCAGTCCCGCGATCCCTGCGAAACCGTACTGGGGCGGGGTCCCGGACATTTCAGCCGTCCTTTCCGAAGAACCGGAAGCCCGGCCCTTCCGCAGGGCAGTCAGGGCCCTCGCCTGCCCCGGCCTTTCCGCAGGCCGCCGCGAACGCGGTTATCATTGCCAAACTCCTCCTTGAGAGTTTCCGCCGCGGCTTGCCCTCCCAGGCAGCTTTCATCGGGTAGCCTCTCATGGCCTTCCGCCGCCCGAGGCCGCCTGCGGCCGGCCGGGGAGCGGGTAGAGGACAGGCATCGCGCAGACGTTGAGGGTCGCGTTACGCAGAAGCGCCCCCGTCCTGTAGTCGAGCGCCCCGTTGACGGGTATGCCTACGGTATCCTGAAAATTCTTGAGGGCTGACAGCGTCACCGGTCCGATGATCCCGTCCTCGATCACGGGCCCGAACCCGATGTAGGCCAGGATTCCCTGGGCCTCCCGGACGGTTATCTCGTGGACGAAGCCGTCCGCGTTGTTTCCCGGCGGCCGGAAACTCCTGAAGACCAGGTCCGGGTTGGAGACCCTCGCCTCGCCCAGGGCCTCCTTAACCACTATTATCCCGAAACGACGAAGGGGCCCTAGCGCCGCCTCGCGGTCCCAGATTTCCTGAGCCGTCTTGGAGAGGCAACGCTCGTAAAACCCTGCGGATTTCCCCTTGAGCGGGCCGATGTCCGAATTCCGCAACGGGGCAAAGCTTAAAAGCACATCCGTCCGGACGATCTCCCTCAAGCACCAGCGCAGCTCCTCAACGGACAACGGCTCTCCTTGAGCGATCGGAGGGATCTTAAGCTCGTAAGCCTCCAGAAAAAGCCGGGAGGCTTCCTCCCCCGCCCCCATTACGTGCAGGTCAGGGGTCTGGCGCGGGGAATCCACCCATGACGGCGGTCCGTGAAGCCGCGGAAAGGCATCCAGATGCGTGGGGGCTCCCTGCGGCTGTCGCAGGCCTGCGCCCTGAACCGGGGAGGGGCCGTTCCCGCTCTCGGAGGCATCGGCAGGAACCGGAGGCGGCGGGGGCAACTCCGACTTATAGCTGCGGCCTTCCGGGAAGCCCGGCCGCTCCGCCTGAACCCCCGGCGTCCCCGGGCTTTCCTGGCGCCTCTCGGCTCCGGGCCCGGAGCGCCCGTCCCGGCCCCGCCCATCCGACAAGCCCAAGACGGCGCTCAAGGCCCAGGCCGCCAAGAGCGCCGCCCCCGCGCTGCCCAGGACCACGAGAAAGCCGATGAGGACCCTCCCCCGCGAAAGCCCGCGCGGCCAAGTCCCTGCACCCGCCCGGGCGCAGGGAAGCGCGGCGGAACCGGCCTCGAATGAGGCCGGAGGCGGAGAGGCCTTGCCCGAAAGGGTCAAAAGGCCTCCGCCCGCCGTATGGGCCTGGCTGCCCACTGGAGCTTTCATGTCTTCACTTCCTGCCTTCAAGCCAAATGGCCTCCAGTTCAAGCCGCCGCGCCCTCCCGCTTCCCGGGCTTAAGGCTCCGGGCCTCCCGCAGGCCGCGCGAGGCCGCCTGCCGGCCGCCGCTGGACCTGCCAGGAACCTGCAGCCTGGCAGGTCTCCCTCAGGGAAAGCATCGGCAAGGGCCTCAGGCCCGATCCCTGACAGCGGCCTGCCTGGGGGCGGCAGCAAGAATGCCGTCGGCCTTTCTGCAGCCTTCCGGCGCCGCATAAGGGCCCTTCCCGCCTCCCCTTTCAGGAAGAGGCGCGGGGCTCTTGCGCCGAAAACAGGGGCGCCCGCGGCATATGCGGATGACGGGAGCCGTTTGAGCGGGCAAAGCCCCGGAGTCTCCGCCTCGCCGCCTGCTTCGTGGCCGGCCTCGTTCGCGGGAAGCGTGGCGTCTGCAGGCGCAGGTGCCGGCAAAGCCGCCGGCCGCTCCTCTTCCGGACCAGGCGGGCCTCCTTTATGGCAAATCATGGGCAATTCAGCGTCTCCTTCCCCGCCAACGCCTTAACGTCTGTCCGGCCGCCTGCCCAGGCCTGGCGGCGGGCCGGGACCCGACAGCGCTGAATGTTCCGGCAGGCTTCCAAGCGCCGCTTAAGCCCTCTCCTGAGCAGCGGCGCGACAAGTCGCCTCAGACAGGCGCCGCGCCGAGAGTACCGGCTAATAGCGGGCTCCCCACTGGTAGATCGGCCTGTAACTCATTTTGAACACCGAGTTGCGCAAGAGGGCGTTCGCCCGCAGATCGAACTCCCCCGTGACCGGAATCCCGACATGCGCCTGGAACTCTTTGAGAGCCTGGCTGGTCGCGGCGCCCGGAAACCCGTCCACCGGGCCGCGGTGCAGGCCCAAGAGCAACAGTATGGTCTGGGCCTCCCTCAAGGACATCGTGAAGGCCCAGCCAACCTGCATGCCGGCGTAATCCAGCCAGTTCAATACTAGCCGGGGGTTTTCCGGCCTCACCTCGGCCAGGGCCTGCGTAACCGCGAACATGCCCAGCTGCCGGCCGGGCCCCAAAAGCTCGCCGATGTCAAGGTTCGACAGTAACTGCGCTCCACCGCACCCCAACCCTAAATGTTCCAGCGCCTCGCGGAAGGGAGCTGACTCGTGAGAGCCCGGCAGGAACCGCGCGAAGATGTCGGCTCTGACGTACTGCCTTAAGCACCAGCGCTCCTCGTCCGCCGTGCGGATATCGCCCGCCGGCCTGCGGAACCGATCGTCCAAGCCCGCAGGCCTTTCGCCTCTGCCGGGATCAGGAGGCGCGCCGGGCGTCTCAGGAGACCGCGCCGCCTCAGTTTGGTTTGCGGGGCTATCCGGCCGCAGCCCTGAAGCGGCCTGCGAAGCTTCAGCGCCTGATCCTGAACTTTCAGCCGGTTGCGGGGCGCGGGCGGGCGCTTTATACGCGAAATCAGGGAACAGCGCCGTGATGATCACCATGTACGCCAAACAGAGCGCGAAAACGAAGAAACCGCCGAAATAACGCGGCATGGCGCCGGTTGCCGGACCGGACCGGACGGATCGGGAACCGGGCGAGGCGGAGGGAGCCTGAGGCCCGGCGGCGGAAGAACCGGCGGCGGAGGTCTCGATTGCCGGGTTCTGCCCGGCGTACTGAGGAAATGACGCTGAACCCGGAAACGCCGGGTCATCGCGCCCGCCAAGGGAAGGAAGCCCGGCCGGGTCGCTAGCGAGCCCCTCAAGCCCGGAAAATCCGCCTTTCCCTGACAAGGCCGCTACCTTGACCTCTCTTCGCCTGGCATGCCTCGCGGACCGGATTTCAGGTTCCGGGGCACATGGGAACGATTAAGCGTTATTGGCCTTCGACGGCTGGCCTGGCTGAAAAGGAAGGCATCTGACAAGCGTAATCAGCCTAAAACGCGCAAACGGCGCCATACGGGGCGCCCGCGCCCGCCATAGCCTGCCCGTCTCCTGCCTTCAGCCCGCCGGAGTCCCCGGAAGAACGCCGTAATCCTCTTCCCATCCTGTTAACTCATGGGGTTTTCAGGGAACCGCGAGGGCAGGTCCGCGGAGCACGTTCCGCCGGTCCGGCAGGCGGCCCCCGCGCGGCGGGGCAACGCCCCGCATGGCTTGTCACTGGAAATTCCATCTGTCTCGCTTCTTCCATCCTGAGAGGCCGAGCGGCAGGCCTCCTTCCGGAGTCTCTCGCGTGAGCGGCCTGAGCCAATGCCGGCTCCCCGCAACGCTCCGCATGAACGCCGAGCCGAGCGGACCGGCGCCCCGGCCCGTCGCGGAAGACTCGCCTCGTCCGTTCCCGTCGGCCTTTCCCGGCAGGGAGCCCTCCCGCGCGCCAGAAGGCCGCAAAGCTTCCGCCGCGCCCCGGCCCGCGCACTCCCCCCCTAAAGCGCGGTTCCCAGCCTTTTGGCGTCTTCGTCGAGCACCTCGTTCACTTCGGGCACGGCCCCGAAAACTGAGGCCAGAAGCCTTGTCATCCTCCGGGCCAGTTCCGGATCTCCGCCCGAGTTATGGATTTCCACCGTGACCGCCCTCACGTCCAGGGCCAGGCGATGGCTTGACTTGTGCATGAGGCCCGTGCCTTTCCAGCGGATCAGGAGCGGGGCGGCCACGCGTTTCCAGTTGAGGAGGACCTTGGAAAGATCTTCTCCCACCGCCGCGGCCTTCCAGGGCTGGCCGCGCGCGGCGGAAACCGCCTTCAGGGCCCCCAGGAGCGCCTGGACGGTCGCCTCCTCCCTCGAGAAAAAGGCCATCGTCTCCACATCGTAAATCTCCAGCATGTCCCTGACTATCACCGGGGCGGGGCGCGTTCCCCCGCCCGTCTCGGAGGCGGCAGCCCTCCGGACGGCTTCCACCAGTTCCCCTGCGGGCAGCCTGTCCAGGGCTTCCTTCACCGCCTGGCGGCAGTAGCGTCCGAGCCCGTTAAGATCCTCCTCGACGTCCGAGATCGACCGTACGGGAGGCATGCCCGCCGCCCGCCGGTCGGCGTCTATGTCGCGCATCACCCCTGCGGCATCGGCCCCCTCGAAGGCCCTGGACAGGAGGACTATGCCGTCGGACGTGCCTTCCGCGCCCGCCTTGGGGTCAAGACGGGAGAGCCGCGCCGCCGTCAGGTTCACGGCGGCGCAGGGGGGCGCTCCCTGGAATTCCTGCACTTCCCTGGCCGCGCCTTTGACCACGTCGAGCAAGTCATCTGCGTTCTTCCTGGCCATGCCCGGCAGGAAGAAGACCTCGGCCGTGAGCCGCCTCCGCGGGTTGGCCAAAGCCGCGGCCGCCGCGGCCGCCCTTTCGGGATCGCCCGCAAGCTCAGCCTGATCCGCCGCGGCCGCGATCTCCTCCCGGGAACTCCTGGGACCTACGCCCAGAACGTAAAACGGATTGTCGAAAATGTCCATCCCGGCCCCTTCAGGCCAACCCGGCCTCTGCAGCCTTGCCGGCCCCTTCCGGCCTTGCCGGCCCTTACCCTCGGATGATGTTGGCGGGATCCATCTCCGCCTCGTCTCCGCCCCGTCTCGCCTGAACGCCGAAGAGAGCCAGGACGGTGGCCCTCAGCCCGATCATGTCGCGCGCCGCCGCCTGCCGCATGCCCGCCGCGACGAGCCTGCCGCGCTCGGCCTGGTCAGTGAAATGCCTGGGAGGCTTGGACGAAATGTACGCGAACATGTCCTCCACGAAAAAGTCCTGGCGCCACAGCACGCGGTGCATGCGGGCCGCGAACTCGCCTTGAAGGCCGCCGAACTCGCCGCCGGGCCTCCCGGCGGCCTGCCTCATGGAGGCCAAGAGGCTCATGAGGGGTTCCAGCTCCCCCGGCCGGCAATGGCTTTTCACGTGCTCCCTGAAGAAGGCCTCATCCTTGGACAGGTCCGCCAGGCGTATGGGCGCGAGGTTCTCCTTGCGCACGCGGGCGAGGATCCGCTTGGCCTCGAGCACCTTCTCCCGGGCCTCCTGGACCCGCTCGGGGTCGGACTCGCCTTCCCTCACTGCCATGGCCTCCCTCAGCCCCCCGGCGGCCTCGGCGAGCCTGGCGTCCCCTGTCGCCGTAAGCGCGCGCTCCGCGCGCTCCAGGACCGCCGCCGCCTCATCGGCCACCTCGTCAGCCGCTTCGGTGAAGTCCAGCTGTCCCTCCCTCCGGGAGTAAAGATTTTTGCCGGAAGCGAAGACGGCACCTATGTCCGGGGCGGAGACGACCAGCCTGATTACCCCTGAGTCCTCCACCGCGTACTCGCAGGCCAGTTCCGAGCCCGCCCGGATGGTCCCTCCCTCGAAATCCGCGCCGGTGATCTTCATCACGCCCACCGGGCGGTTGTCGGAGACGGGGTCCTCTATCTCGCCCTCCCATACGTTGAAGTTCAGGCTGCCGGAAGAGCCCGGGCGCAATTCCTCCGCCGCCTTGAAGACCGCGCGCCCCGTCTTGGGAAGGGAATCGCCCGCCCGCACCAGCCATTCCAGAGCGGGGGGCCCTCCCGGCCGCTCCAGGACCTCGATGCCGATGGAGTGCGAGGCGGGGATGGCCCCTACCACGGCGGCCGTCCTCGTAACCGTCAGCCGATCCTGCGGCAGCCTCACCCGGCCCCCGCCGGAGTCGAAGACCGAGACCCGAAAGACGTTCTCGCCGCTTTTGGAGAGGGCCACCTCCACCCCGGCCCCTTCGGAAAGCCGCATTCTGCCGGAACTCCAGCCGGTGTCCGCGCTGTCGACCTGGAACTCGGTCCCTGGCGGGGCCCCTTTGGGAAGCCTGCACACGATGCGGGCCTTGGCCGCGGATGTCCTGGAGGGGAACTCGAAGGACAGGTCCAGGGCCCCCCCCTCGTTTATCCTGCCCCGCGCGCCTTTGCGGCCGCGCCCCCCGGACTTCCAGTCGACCGACTCCGCGTACAGGGCCGCCCCCTCGGCCACCGCGGTCATGGGGTTCACGTCCAGGCCCCCCTCCACCCCCAGCTCGAAGCAGACGCGGTCCCGGAGAGGCTTGTAGTTGGTGGGGCCCCCGATGAAGACCACGCGGCTGAGGTCCTGGGGGGCCAGCCCGGCCTTGCGGAGGGTCTCCCTGGCGGCGGAGACCGACTCCAGGACCTTGGCCTCCATGAGCCGGTCGAGATCGGCGCGCCGGAACTCGATGTCCAGGTAGATCTCCGCGCCCTGGAGATCCTGTGCCCGCGCCTCGGTCTCCGAAAGGGCTATGGCCGTCGTCTCGACGCCGGAAAGCTCGATCTTGGCCTTCTCGGCCGCCCACGCGCACAGGCGCATGAGCGTGCCGTAGCGCTTCTGGATTATGTAGTCCGCAGGCAGGCTAAAGCGGCTCAGGAGCCAGGGCCGCACCACCCCGTCGACTATCAGGCGGTCGAAGTCCCGTCCGCCGCACATGGCGATCCCGCCGTGGGCCAGGAGGTTCACGCGGCCGCCGCCGCAGTCGGCGATGGCCGTGTCCAGGGTGCCTCCCCCCAGGTCGTAGACCAGGAAGACCCCGGCAGGCGCCCCGGCCTTGGCCACGCTCATCACCGCCGCCACGGGCTCCTGCATCAGGGCGCAATTCCCCAGGCCTGCCATCTCCGCGGCCTGCATGGTGGCATCCCTCTGCATGGAGTTGAAGGCGGCCGGCACGGTCACCACCGTGCCGATCCCGGGATCGTTTCTGGTCTCCTCGGGCAGGTAGCCGAACAGCGTCCTAAGAATCTCGGCCGAACACTCTTCAGGGGTTTTGGACTTGCCCAGGCCCGGAAGGCTCACGGGAGTGCTCGTCCCCATGAACCTCTTGAACAGCATGGCCGAGCTCTCCGGGCTGTAGGGGGCGGAGTCGTAGGCCCTTTTGCCCACGAAACGGTTCCCCCGGCGGTCCCAGGTGATGACCGAGGGGGTGACGTCGTTCTGCTCGGGGCTCTTCCATACCCGGACGGAGGTCCCGTCGAAGGTGGCGATGGCGCTGTTGGTCGTTCCCAGATCGATCCCGGCGTACCGGCTCATGACCCGGCCCTCCCCGCCTTCCGGAGCGTCACCGTGCCCGAACGCCAGAGGTCGCCCCCGCGCCCCTTGTCGATGATGACGGGCTCCAGCATCTGCTCCACGTAAAGCTCGTCCTCCGGCGCGAAATCATCTATATTCACAGGGGTGACAGGCATGCCGTGCTCGTACTGGTGGCCCTCCAGGTTGACTATGGCCAGCCCTGCCCTGTCCATGGCCTCCTCCGTCTTCTTCAGGAACCAGCGCAGCTGGCTCTCGAAGCGGCCGTGCTCGCCCGCCCCGGCGCGCGCGAGAAGCCTCATGAAGACCCTCCCGAACCGCCAGGCCTCCACGGCCATGCCCGCCAGCAGCTTGCGCCACTCTTCGGCCGAGAGGGCCGCGGGGCCCTCACGGACGTCAGCCGCCCCTGGCCGGCCGCAGCTCTCTCCGGCCTCTCTGACGTCCTGGCCGGAACGGCCGTCCCGGACCGCAGGGCCATGCCCGTCAAGCCCGTCCCGGACCTCAGGGCCATGGTCGCCAAGGCTGTCCCGGACTGCCGGGCCTGCAAGGCCTTCCGGGCCGCCGGAGACTTCCGGGGGTTGCCCGCCCTCAGAACCCTCAATGGCCACAGGCGAAGCCTGAGGCGAGTCAGAGGCCCCAGGGGAACCGGGAGCGCCTGGAGAACCGGTGGACTCAGGCATGGGATTTTCCCAAGGCTTCAAAGCCGTTCATGCGCCGCTCCTTCCGTCAGCCTGGCGGACAAGCCGTTCAGGGGCGCCCGCGAGGCTTGCTTACTGCGGGCTCTCGCCCCGCCGCGCGCGCTCTTCGCGAGGCCGGCCGGCACCCTATCCCCGCGAGTGTTCGCCGCGCGGTTCTCCGCGCGGCGCGGCCGGCCCGCCTTCGCCCGCGCGCCGGCGGGCTCCCTGGCATGGGGGACAGGCCAGACTTCAGGGGCAAGCCGGCCTTAAGGAAGGCTCTTCCCTGAGGCCGGCTGCCGCGCAAACGTCTTCCCCCTTGCCCACAGACAGCGCGGGGCGGCACGATGCAGGCATCGCTTTGCCGAAAAAAATTATTTTTGCGGCCATATGATATCCATATCACGCTCTAGTTATAAACTATTTAGCATGATATAGTGCGCACCCATAAGGACAAAACTGCTTCGGAAGACCCGAAACGCGGCGCCGGTTCCCTGGCCCGCGCCGATTCAGGCCAAGTCGTCAAGCAAGCCGCAAGTCGGATTTGACTCAGTTTAACACGAAAACCGTCTCCGATCACCATCGGCTCAAAACCGCCAAAAACCCTCCGGCAGCGCCTGAGCGGGTCCGCCGCCTGGATTTCAAGCCGCTGGTTTTCCCTCCTCTCCGGGCGGTTCAAACGCAGGGAAGGCTGCGCGGGCGAGAGGCCGGGCGCGCCGCCGTCAATCGGCCGCAAGCGAAAAGCCGCGGCTCTGCCGTTTGAATGACGTTTTCGGCGGGCAACGTTCATGTCAGAACAAGCCGGCTCGCGGGGCATCGGTCTCAGGGCTGTCTCGCTATACAAAACGCTCTCCCGGACCTCCCGGCCGAAGCCTCCTCAGCCTTCGGCCGGGCCCTCCGGACATGCCAGAGGCTCACGGGCCCGGCGGCTCCGACTCGATCCGCTTTACGGGTTTCCGACCCGGCGGGCCGCCTCGCGGATAAAATCACGGTCCCCCCGGTGAAGGCCCGGCCGTTTTATGCCGCGCCATCCGCTTGCCACAGTTCATGAACTCGTCGTAACATGCCCGCAGGCTCGGCAGTAAGCCGGGGGCCTCCACCCCCCCCACGCAGCCGAAGGCTTTGCCCGCATATGAACCTGGCCGGCACTCTCAAGGCTTTGCGCCTCCCTGCGGCCCGGATTTCGCTCCGGCCTCGCGGGTTGTTCCGCTCGGCCGGCGCCGATTTCGCCGCGCATGTCCGCGCGTGGCGCGGACATGCGCCTAAAGCGTACATTGCCTCAATCCCATGAAAAACCCGGCCGGGCCGCTATGGGCGCGGCGTGTCGCCGCTGGCGAAAGCCTCTTCCCGCTGACCGGAATCGCCATGCGGTTGAAATCATAAGGCCATAAGCCTTCATGCCGAAATTTTACCGATGCGGGCCGTTGCCATGACAGGACATCACCTCAAGAGATTCAACATAGCAGGCCCCTGCATTCCAGGGGAACACTACAT
>JAITRL010000354.1 GCA_031288415.1 Deltaproteobacteria bacterium
CGGCCCTGGCGGGCGCCGCGGCCGGCGCGCCGGTTGCCGGAGCGGAGGGCGGCTTCAGGCGCCGCTTGAGCGGGCAGCCTGCGGGCAAGGAAGCGGCGGGAAAGGAAGCGTCGGGCAAGGGGAAACGGCCGCTGCGGACCGGAAGAGGCCGGATCAGGCGCGGCAGGGGCAAGGCGCGCATCGGCGGGGGAATGGCTTGCCGGGCGGCCCTTCCGGTCCTTCGGGAGCCTTCGGGCCTTCGGGAAGCGAGCTTGCCCTCCGGTTCTTACGGCTGATACAATAGGGCGCTGTCTGAACCCCAGGATTCGGCCACGGGATGCCGGAAGGACCGCCTCCAGCGCCTGCGCCCCGCTAGGCCCGGCGGGCAGGCCCTCGCGGCCGGAGAAGGCCGGGCCGCTCGGCCGCTGAACGCCGCCGCGGACTAGCCGCGCGGATCAGGCCGCCGGTGACAGCGCCTGAATCCGGCCGCCGGGGCAGGCCGCGGGAAAATTCCGCCGAAGGCGAGCGGCCCGCGAAATTTCCGCTGAAGACAGGCCCCAGGAGAACCGTTCATGGACAACCGCAAGAAGTGCTTATCCCGCGAAGATCCGCTCTGGGCGCGGGCACGGAAGGGGACGCTCCCGGACGGCTTCTCCGGCTGGGATCTCGCGCTCGCTGACGGCTGGACAGTGGCCCACGAGGCGGCCTCGCGCGGGAAGCTTCCCCAGGGCTTCTCGCGCTGGGAGCTCGCGGACGAGTCCGGTTGGACCGTGGCCCATGAGGCCTCCAGGACCGGGTCTCTCCCGGAAGGCTTCGACCGCTGGGAGCTTGCCGACAGGCACGGCTGCACCGTGGCCCACGAGGCCTCCTGCAACGGGCCTTTGCCTGCGGGCTTCACGGCATGGCATCTCGCCGACAGGGACGGGCGTACCGTGGCCCACGGGGCTGCCCTGTGCGGGAACCTCCCTGAAGGCTTCCGGTGGTGGGAGCTCGCCGACAGGAACGGCTGGACCGTGGCCCACGCGGCCTCAGGCAAGGGGCACCTCCCCAAGGGTTTCGCGGCATGGGACCTCGCCGACGTCAACGGCATCACCGTGGCGCACGCCGCGGCCATGACCGGGCACCTGCCGGCCGGCTTCTCCCGCTGGGAACTCGCCGACGACGCGGGCTGGACCGTGGCCCACGTGGCGGCCGCCTGCGGGCGCCTCCCGGAAGGCTTTTCCCGCTGGGACCTCGCCGACGACGCCGGCTGGA
Organism: Deltaproteobacteria bacterium; assembly: GCA_031288415.1. GTDB lineage: Bacteria > Desulfobacterota > Desulfarculia > Adiutricales > Adiutricaceae > JAIRZX01. The sequence continues at coordinate 1,234 of JAITRL010000354.1, forward strand.
CCGTGGCTCACGTGGCGGCAGCCTACGGGCGGCTCCCCCTGGACTTCTCCCTTTGGGACCTTGAGGACGAGGACGGGAGGACAGTGAGGCAGGCGGCGGAGAACCCGCTAAAGCCGAACTAGCGGCCAGGCGGCTCAATCCGGAAAAGCGCCGTCAATTCCTGCCGGCCTCGGCGGCCGGCGGCGCTCGGAAGCTGTGACGCCCCTTAGCGCGGCGGCCGGCCTGATGCGGCGGAAAACGGAAGGGACGCGCCGGTCGGACGGCGCCCCGGCCGCGGAATTGAGACGGGAAACGGATAAAACGCGTTTGTTCCTGATGAAAGATTGTCCGTGAAGAGGAAATTATCGCGTTGCCCGGGTAAAAGAGGCCGCCGGTTCGGGATTCGGCGGCATTCTGACCGGGAACCGGTCTCTCCGCGCCCGGCCGCGGAGACGGCCCCGCGCCGGAGCGGGGCGCGCGCGCCCGGCTTCCGGCCCTGCCGCCCTGAGGGCGGCCGCGCCTTTCCCGCGCAAAGCCGTCCGGGGGGGCTTCGCCGGAGCCGCCCCGCGCGGCCGAGGCCCGCGCTCGAGGCGGGTTCCCGGCGTTTTCCCCGCTGAGGCCGCCGCGGGAGGCGGGCGACGGGGCCGCCCCTGGAACAATCCGCCCCGCCGCAGGGCAAGAGTCAGCCGATCATGCGTCTCCAGTACGCCCTGGAGAGAAAGCTAGAATCCGCGTTCTCCTCCATCCGCGCGTAGAGTTTCCAGGGCACGGCCACGGAGACGCGGTTGCGGGAGAGGACCCTCTGCATGACACGGCGCGCGGAGACGTCCGTGAGGCCGACGACGGCCCGCGGGTTCTCCTCGCGGGCCTCGCGGAGGGGGATCGCCGCGATGCTCGCGCAGGCGGAGGCCATGGGGATGCGCACGCCGTCGAGGCCGGTGCTCTCGTAGTTGGCGAGGACCACCAGGGCAGAGAGCTGGATGGCGTCGGCGATCATCAGGGCCACCTTGGGCGGCCTCTCAATGTCCTCCGGCGCCAAAGGCCTCATCACGAGCACTTCCCCCTCGGGCGGCTCCAGCGGGGCGCCGGCGTAGTACTCCTCCACTATCTCGGAGCTCTTTTTCAGCCCCTCGCCTTCCAGGAACTCCTGCACCCTGGACTCCTGGACCCCATCGGCGCGCAGGCGCCTGGCGGCCTCGCGCCCCTCCTGGCAGCACCGGTTGCCGACGGACATGTACCTGTACAGGGCGCCGCGCCCGCCGGGGAAGCTCTCGTTGGGGTTGGGGGGGAGCCCCAGGCCGATGGCGGCCCCGGGGCACTGGGAGAACTCAGGGGTGAAGGCCACGGCGTTGCCGCCGAAGGCCAGGTTCACCAGGAACATGGAGCAGCCCCAGAGGGCCGTCTTGGACTGGGCCTCTCTGCCGGTGGCGGCGTTTTCGGGCACGCGGTCCTCGTACCAGAGCCCGATGACAGGATGCTGGAGACCAAGAGCCTCCCGCAGCCGGAAATGGCGGGAAGGTGTCTTTTTCATCGCTTTTCGTTCCTTGGGGGGAGAGGAGTGAATGACTGAGGCCGAGCGCGGCTGGCGCCGCCTCTTCCGGCTTCCGATTTTAGCACGGGAGGGGGCGTTTTCGCAGGCGAACCGCGCCGGTGGCCGGAGCGGCGGCCCGGGGCTCGGGGAAGGGTTCCGGGGCCCGGGGCGACGGCCCGAGGTTCAATGAGGAGGCATTTGCCGGCCGCGGGCGATGCGGGCGAAGCGCCTCGGGAAGGCAGAAGGCGGCTAAACCCTGTCCGGCCTGGCGAACAGGGCAACGACTATCATGGCCAGGAAACACAGGGCGATGAGCCGGTACAGCTCCGCCGCCGAGAAGATGAAGGACTGGGTGGCTATCTGGCGGGAGACGAAGGCCAGGGACTCCTGTTCCCCCAGGCCGGCGGAGGCGAGGGAGGCCGCGGCGTCCGCGGCCGCCGGGCCCATGCCGTCCACGAAGGACTGGAGCCGCTCCTGGTGCACGGCTTCCCTCCGTTCCCAGAGGGTGGTGACGAGCGAGGTGCCCACGGCGGTGAAGAGGGTCCTGATGCAGCTGAAGAGGCCTGAGGCCCCGGCCATGCGGGCGGGGGGGATGCCGATGAACGTGAGGGTGGTGATGGGTACGAAGAAAAGGGCGATGGCCGCGCCCTGGAGCGTCTGAGGGATGACCACGAAGGCGAGGTCGGCGCCGGGGGCGAAGCGGGTCCTCATCTCCATTACCCCCGCGAAGATGAGGAATCCCGCGCAGATGATGAGCCTGAGGTCGACCTTGCGGATGAGCTTGGCCACGAGGGGGGTGCAGAGGACCGGCAGGAGCCCCACGGGGGCCGAGGCGATCCCCGCCCAGGTGGCGGTGTAGCCGAAGCGGGTCTGCAGGAGGAGGGGGAGCAGCACCACGCTGCCGAGGTAGAGCATCATGCCGAGGCTGATGAGGATCAGCCCCACGGTGAAGTTGCGGCGGCGGAAAAGCCCCAGGTCCAGGAGCGGGGCCTCGGTCCTGAGCTCCCAGACGATCAGGAGGGCGATGAAGACCACGGCCGAGCAGGCGAGGAATACGATAAGCTGGGACTCGAGCCAGTTCCGGTCCTTGCCCAGGTCCAGGAAGAGCTGGAGCGAGGCCACGCCCAGGGCAAGGAACGAGAAGCCCACGGCGCTCCAGCGCGGGCGCGAGACGGCCGTCTCGCGGTCTCCCAGGGTGTACCAGACGAGCCCGACCGAGACGGCCCCCAGGGGCACGTTGATGAGGAACAGCCAGCTCCAGTGGTGGTTGTCGCTGATGTAGCCGCCCAGGATCGGCCCCAGGACCGGGGCCACTGAGACCGTGGTGGACCACAGCGCGAGGGCCATGATCTGGCGTTCCCTGGGGTAGTTGTTCATGAGCAGGGACTGCGCGAGCGGCATCATGGGGCCGCCCGCCGCCCCCTGGAGGATCCTGAAGGCGACCAGGGACTCTATGCTCCAGGCGAGCCCGCACAGGAGCGAGCACAGGGAGAAAAGAGCGGTGGACCACATGAAGAGGCGGACCTCCCCCAGCCTCTGGGCCAGGCGCCCGGTGAGCGGGAGGGCCACCGCGTTCATGGCGGCGTATGAGGTGATGATCCAGGTCCCCTGGGTGTAGGAGGACCCCAGGTTCCCGGCGATGGTGGGCACCGCGACGTTGGCGATGGTGGTGTCCACCACCTGCATGAAAGTCGCCAGCGGCATCGCTATCGTTATGATGGCGAGCCTCGCGCCGTCCAGCGGCGGGAACTCCGGCGGAGGACCGCCGGGGGGGCTCACGAGCCGCCTCCGGCGGGGGCGCCCCCGC
>JAITRL010000358.1 GCA_031288415.1 Deltaproteobacteria bacterium
AGCGCCTGCAGCCTCTTAACGGCGGGATCAGCGCGGGAAGGCTGAAAGCTGGCGAAAACATGAAAACGCCTGAGAGGCCGCCTGCATCATTGCCGCCGGCCTCGATATTCCCCCGGGGATCGGAATCCGGCAGGTTTGCCGGGGCGGGAGCGGCATTGAGAGGGTTTAGCGCCCGCGCTCCCTTGAAACGCGCGCGGCGGAAGCGCTTATGTCGCACGAAGCCTCCCCCGCAGGGCCTGATGACGGTGTGACCGGCGCGGGCGGCAAGGGCGCGTTTTTGCCGTCAGGGAAAAGAAGGGGCTTACGGCCATCTCCAAAAAGAAAGCCTCGGCAGCAGGCCCCGGAGCTCTTCACAGGCTTGAGCGGGGAGGATATTCTTCGGGAGCGGGCCCTGGCAAGAGAGAGGCTTGAGAGGGATTTCGCCGGAAAACCCGCATGTTAAGGATTGCGGAAGGCTTCATCAGGGTAACCATGGCAAAATGCCGCGGGACGGCCTGCGGCGCCGCAAGGCGGACATGCGCTTTCTGCCGCGCCGCGGCTCTCGCCGGGCCGCGCCCGGATCAGGCCCCGCCCGCCGCCGGTCGGCTCCCGCAAGGCTCCGGCAGGCATCGCCCTGTCGGCCGCGGGGCGCGCGCCCCCGCTCGGGGCTGAGGAGTCAGAGCGCGCTGCGGGCGCATGTCCCCTGAGACGCTCTTCCCGCCGGCCGCGGGAGCTGAAGTTTTCCCTGAAGAGGCGCGCGGGCTTTTGAGGGCTAGCTGGCCGAATGCCTGTCCGGAAGGCTCGCCCGCAGGGCGCGGAAATTCCCGCTTCAGGCGGAGGAAGGGTTGCGCGGCCCGCTTGAGCCGTTTGCCTGCAAAGCGGCAGGAGCGCCCCGCCGGCCCTCCGCCCTGGCGTGGCGGCGGCCTTTCCGGCGGGGGCGGCCGCGCGATGATGCCTGCCGCACGACGGCAAGGCGGCATCGCAGGCAAGGCTTAAATCCCGCCGGCGCCGTTTTCAGGGACTGCGCGCCGCGCATCCGGAAGGACCCCGTCAGGGCCGGCCGCTGCCGCGCGGCAGAGGGCATGGCGGATGGCCGCAGGTCCCCTGCCGGGTATTCCAAGGAGGCCGCAGGCCGCCTCCGCCGGGCTCAAGGGCCGCGGGCTTCCTGTCGTCCCGTCCCTTCTTACGCCGGCCCGGACACCTGCAGGGCCGGAAGAGGCCACCTGGAGCCGGCCGCCGCCGATGGCCGCTGCATGGCTCGGCTTGCCTTCCGGAACCGGCCCCTCCCTGAACCCTGCCCCGGCGCCGGGTGATGCCTTCCCCGCGGCCTGAGGAAGGGGGGCGTCAAGCGGGGCCGCCGTTTGCCGGCTGTCGGGCGGTCATGTGCCTTCGCGGGTGAAATTCCGGGCCGCGGCCCCGCAAGAGGCATGCCGGAGTTTTCCCCAGGGCCTGGCGTGTCCGGAGACGGCCTGGAGGGGCCGTCGCCGCGCCTCGCGCCCGGATTTCCCCGCGATCGGGCGCGGGCCTGTCAGGCGGGAGGGTTCTTCTTCTGCAATAGCGCCGGCTGCTGGCCGGCAGGGCCCTGCGCGGAAGGCTGAGGCTGGCCGTTCGGCTGCTGCTGCGGCTGCCCGTAGGGCTGCTGAGGCTGGCCGTAAGGCTGCTGGGGCTGGCCGTAAGGCTGCTGGGGCACCGGCGGCTGCAGGCCGTACTGCTGCTGCGGCAACGGCGGCTGCAGGCCGTACTGCTGCTGCCCGAACGGAGGCTGCAGCCCGTACTGCTGCTGCCCGAACGGCGGCTGGAAACCGGCGGCGCCGTAGCCGGCCGCCAGGGCGTTGGCCTTGCGCAGCAGGTAATAAATGTAGAACCCCTGGAAGAAAAAGGCCGCGACCATGCTCACCCCGACAGGGACACCGCTGTTCTGGAAGTAATCCCTCAGCCTGCTCGCCGTGTGCATGAAAGCGATCAGCAGGACAATCCCCACGCAGAAGTTCATGAAGCTCGGCAGGCCGGCCGAGACGGCGAGGAGTTGATCGTTCCCTTCAGCCATCGCCTCCAGGGCCAGTTCGGCGGCGACGGAGTCCATCACCAAAGACCAGTAGTACAGGATGGCCGAGGCCAGGATGAGGCCGCGGGAAAACGGTTTAGGGAGCCTGCCGCTCTTGTTGAGGCGCTCAGCCAGGGTCAACGTCCAGTGATAGTAGGAGAACGTCAGGGTTCCCAGCGTGATCATGACAAACGCGAAGGTGGAGCGCCTGGTGTCGATAGACTCGTGGCTGTACGGGTCAGGCTGCATGGGATCATCCTTTTCGGCCGGGCGGGCGGGCGGCCGCCGGGCCTGTAATGTCTGCCGGTCCGTATGAGGCCAGGCTCGCGGCGGCCGGCCTCGGGGCGGGCCGGCCGCTTGGGCCCGGACGGCTGGAAAACGCCGCCGCCGGCTTCCCCTGTAGCCCGCCGGGGCTTCCGGCAGGCGGGCCGGTATTCCGGGGCCCGACCCTGAACGTCCGAGGATTACGGCGGGAGCCTTGGTTTTGGCGGAGCCCGGCGGCAAGGCGCGGCAACGGCGGAGGGCCCGGCGGCATGTCCCTCCTGAAGCGCCCCTTGCCTGCCTGCGGCGGCATTGGCCTTACAGGCCATGGCCCCGTAGCCTCCCTGCGGGGTCCTGCAACGGTCGGTTGCCGACAGGATAACACACGCGAAGCCGGAGCGGCGTTTTTTAGCGCACTTTTTGTCAGTGTATTATAAATTAATTATATATTAAATTTTATATTATACTATATAAAGTCTATATTTTTAGTTCTGGCGCAATACAAACTTTGAACGCCGTCACCGTCCGCGCCGCAGGAAACCGAGGACGCGTCCTAAGCGCCGCCTGGCGGGGAACCATACCGTCTTCGAGGGGAGGACCCGGCGATGCCGCCGGCTCCAGGCATGGCCTCCAGCGGATCGCCAGGGCCGCAACCCCGGAAACTCCGCGGGCTTTTCCGCAAGCCGCCCGCGGCGAGCTTTCGCGGCTGTCCGCAGGATCGCCCGCCTCCCGGTCCTTGAAGCCCGCCGGCGTCTCAGCTTTTGAAACATGAGGCTCCGGGTTCGCCAAGCCGCGTCGTTTCGCGTTCGGTAAGCCGACTGGACAGCCTTGCCCGCGCTTTCCGAACCTGCCACTGCAAGGGGGGGCAGGGGGCGGCCCCGGCAAATCCGGCTTCATTCCCTTCAAGCGCGCAATCTCCCGGCCAGCCGGTTCTGCGGGCCCGGCGGGGCTCCGCCGTCTCGGAGAGCCGGCCGCGGCTGCCGCGGCTTCCCCCCTTCGGCGGGATTTTCCCCGGCGGGGCAAGGCCTTGCCTGGCGCCGAGGCGCGAGCCGCTTGACTGCCGTTCTTTCAGGAACCGGGAGAGGCGCTCCTTGAGGCAAAACGTCGCCTTGCGATTTTGCCGTCCGCGCGACGCCCGGCGGGGAGGCCGTCAGAGGCGGCCCGCTAAGTCTTGCGGGCCGCCTCTGACGGCCGCAGGGGCTCTCCCGGCCCTCGCGGCCCTTGCGCGGCCCGGCGCGCCGAGGGATCTTTCGCGGCGGCCGCCTTCGGCTGTCGCCTGATCTCAGAGACGTCTGACAAGCGCCGAGGCGGCCCCGTTCCTTTGCCGGAAAACCTGCGCTCCGGCGGCGCCCGGTCCGCGCGCCGCCGCGCGGGATACCGGCCTGCTCCGCTAAAGCCGCGGAGCGCCGGCCGGAACGGTCCCCGGGAAAAGGACGGCCCCATGCCCGCGCCGCGCCTCCGTCTTCCCGCTAGCGCCAGGCGCGACGCCGCTTGCCGCGGCTGATTATCCGCCTCGTCCTCGGCCGGGGCCCTCTTCAGCGGCCTCCTCTCCGTGCCGCGGCTTCGGAAGCGAGGCGCCCTTGCGGCGCTTCCCGTGCCGGCCGCCGCAGCCGTCGCCGGCGGCATGGCGGGGCTTGCGGATGGGGCCGGCTCCGCCCTGAACCTTGCCCGGCTGGAGGGGAGGGCCTGCCTGCGCCTCGCGCTTCGGCGCCGAGGGGAGGCCGCGCCAGGGGGCGGCCGAAGGCTTTCCCCGGCGCGCGGACCGCAAGGCGCCGCCCGCGCTCGGCGCCTCTTTCCCGCGCGGGCGGGTTCTTGCCCTTCAACGGCGCCTGTCGCCGCCCGGGGGAGGCCGCAGCCCGAACTGCCGCTGCCCGAACGGCGGCTGGAAGGCGTCTGCGCCGCGGCCGGCCTCCAGGGCGTTGGCCTTGCGTTCCGGGCAGTAGACGTGGAACCCCTGGAAGAAAAAGGCGGCGGCCATGTTCACCGGCACGGGGACCCGGCTGTCCCGGGAATATTCCCTGAGCCTGCGCGCGGCATGCATGAAAGCGCTCATCAGGAAAACAGCCAGGCAGAGTTTGAGGGCGGCAGGCAGGTCAGCCGCGGGGGCGAGAAACCGATCGTTCCCTTCAGCCATGGCCCGTATGGCCGCTTCCAAGGCCGGCACGGCGGCCGAGGGGGCCGCAAGCAAATGCCGGTAAAAAACGGCGGCGGCGGCCATGACGAGGCCGCGGGAAAACCGGGCGGCGAGCATGCCGCTCTCGTTGAGGCGCTCCCCCAGGGTCAATGTCCAGCGAAAATGCCAGAACATCACGGTTCCCGGCGAGACCGCCACGAACAGGAAGGTGGAGGGCCTGGCATCGATCTGTCGGAGGCTGTACGGGTCAGGCCGCATGGGATCATCCTTTTCGCCGCCGGCCGACGGGCTTGCCGTGTCCGCAGGACCGCCTGCGGCAGGGCTGCCTCAAGCCCGGCGCGGATCCGGAAAGCCCCTGGCCGCGGCTCGCGTCCCCGAAATTTTAAATTTTTCCGCCGCAATCCCGATCAAGGCTTGAATTTTCGGGGTCGTCCCCGCTTGCGGGCCGGCTTATGCCGGGCCGCATGGGCAGGCGCGTTCCTTTTGGGGGTTTCAGGCCCGAAGGCTTCCCGGATATCCGCGTTTTCCCCATGGGCGACGCGGGCGCGGCCGCCTGATTGACCTGTTCAAAGCGGCGGTTATAGGGGTCCTTTCACCGATCATTTGCGGAGACGAAGGGAAAAGGCCGCCAGGCTGACGGCAACCTTTTGCGGCATGGCCTTATCGGCGGCCATGCAGCGCCCGGGA
>JAITRL010000379.1 GCA_031288415.1 Deltaproteobacteria bacterium
AAAGGCGTTCAGGGGCGACAGGCGGAGCAAGATGCGGGGCAAGAGGCGGGGGGGGTCAGCTTGCCGAAAGCAAGCGGCGGCAACGGATTGAGCTATTTCCAGTCCCCCATCAATATGAAAGGGGACCAGTAGTACGGGTGCGAGAAGCCTTTGCCGCCCCAGGGAGGCGCGCCGGCTCCGGCGCCGGCGGCGCCTACGGTCCCTGCGGCGGAGAGCGGCGTGCCGCGCAAGGGCGCGGGCCGGGCGGCGATGTTCCGCATGACGGAGAGCTGCGCCTCCCGGAGGGCCGAAGCCTTGTCCTTGCCCTCGAGGTACCTCAGCCTGTAAAAGGCGCGCATGAGATCCGGGGCGCTTTGATCGTCGATGGGGCTCAGGGTCGCGAGCACCGCGGAGCCCCCGGCCCTCTGGACAATCTCCCCGAAACTTTCAACCTCCCTGCCGTCCACCCGTCTCCAGTCCCCGGAGGCCGTGTCGCACGCGGACAGGGTCAGGAGATCCAGGCCCCGGAAATCGAAGTCCGGGGAGGACTTTATGTCGGCGAGGCTCAGGAGCGAGCCGTCCCCCAAGAGAAGGGCCGTGTTCGCGATGCCGCTAGGGTCCATCCTGAAGTGGCTCGCCACGTGCACCACCGGGGCGTCCGAGGCCAGGCCAAGCGCGAGCGCCTCCCGGGTGAACCCGCCGTCCAGGAGGGCCTCGCCTTCCAAGGTCCCGCCCTCCAGGCGGCCGGGCGCCTCGCTACCGGCGGCGCCGGCCTTGGCGGGGCTTTCCGGGGCGACGGTTCCGGCCTTGACGGGGCCTTCCGGGGCGGCGGTTCCGGCCTTGACAGAGCTTTCCGGGGCGGCGGTTTCGGCCTTGACGGGGCCTTCCGGGCCTGCGGCGGCGGCCGTTGCCGGGAGCGCGGAGGCGGCGCCGGAATCCTTCACCACCGCCGCCAGCTCCTCGGCGACTCCGGGAAGGGCCGGGAACCCCGGCCACTCCCGGGTCACCCCGAAGGCCCTGGCCGACGGCCTGTCGGGCCTGGCCGAGTCTTTCATCCTCTCGACCGTCGACTCGGTCACGATGACCGTGGGGTACCTCTCGGAGAGCCACCTCTCCCCGTCCCAGAGGGCGGCCATGGGCACGTAGCGCAGGGCGCCGTCCAGGGACAGCATGAGGAGCCTGGCCTTTGACGCCTCAAGAGGCTTCTCGAGGGGCTTCATCACGAGGCCGTAGAGCCTTTCGCCCGCAGGCCTGGGATCTTTCCCCGGATCGCGCAGAGCCGCCCGGAACTCCATGGCGAGCCCGGCGAGCTCCTCCCTTTTGACCGCCGATTCCGCCGCTTCCAGGCCGTCCCCGGTGACCAGGACGACGTGGAGGGCCTCCTCCGCTGACACGGCGTAGATCAGGGCCGCGCCTTCCCCCGCCCCGGCCAGCGCCTCCCTGAGGGTCTGGAGCCTGTCCGCCGCCGGGGGCGGGGGAGGCCCGGCAGGCGCTTTCCCGGCCGGCAGAAGCCCGGGGATCCGTTCCGGGAGCGCGAGAAAGGCCGCGCTCGCCTTTCGCGTCTCGGCGTTAAGAGCCGCGAGGCGCGCCGTCTCTTCCGCGGTCATCTCGCCTGCGGGCCGCCCGCCAGCGAGCCCCCTGGCCGCGGCGGAAGCCGCCGCCAGGGCCGCCGCGGCCTCGGCGTAGGCCTGGCCGGCGGCCTCCTCAGGTGAGCCGGCGAAAAGCGCGAGGCCTTCCGCGGCCTCCCCCGGACGGGAGTCGCCGCCGGGGGCGGCGGCGCCGGGGGGAGCCGAGGGGCCCCTGTCCCCGGGAGCCCCGGCCGGGGGAGGGGAGGGAGCCGGATCGAACTCGCTCCTCTCGTCTTCCTTGAACAGGCCCAGGACCCAGAGCGCCTCCTCCCGCCTTCCCAGCCGCATGAGCAGGTCGAAGAGCAGCCGGTAACGGCGCGCCACCGTCGAGAGCCAGCTCCGCCTCAGTTCGGGCTCGAGGGCCCCGAGGCGGCGCCTCCGGTTCTGGGTGGCCTGGACGGAGAGCTTGAGGTAAAACACGGCCTCTTCCTCGCGGCCCTCCGCTATGCACAGGTCGGCCGTGTTGGCGGCCAGGGCGGCCGCCAGGAGGCTGTCCGGGTCCCTGAACCGGGTCTCGAGCTCCAGGCCCCGCGCGTACAGGGCCCGGGCCTCCGCGCCTTCCCCGAGCCTGCCCAGGACGAAGGCGAGGTTGCTCATGGCTCCGACGGCTTCAGCCGTGTTGGGGGCCGAGGCCTCGACAGCCTCCAGGTTCTCCCGGAAGAGATCCCTCGCCTCCGCCAGGGCCCCGGTCTTGACCAGGGTCACGGCAAGGTTGTTGAGCGCCGTCAGCGTGTCCTCGTGCCTGGGGCCCAAGGTCCTCCTCCGCGCCTCCAGGACATCCCGGTTGAGGGGGGCCGCCGCGGCGTAGTCCTCGAGTTCGCCCAGGACCACGGCCAGGTTGTTGGTCGCCGTGAGGGTGTTCGCGTGTTCGGGGCCCAGGGCCCGCCTTGTGGTCTCCATGACTTCCGCGAGCAGGTCCCTCGCCTCGCCCGCGGCGCCGAGCCTGTACAGGAGGAATCCGAGGTCGTTCATGATCCTGAGCGTGTCGGGATGTTCCGGCCCCGGCGCCCGCCTGCTCGCCTCCAGGGCCGCGAGGAGCAGGTCCCTGGCCTCGGCCAGCTCGTCGAGCTCTTCCAGCACGTAGGCCAGGTTAACCATGGAAGAGAGAGTCTCTGGGTGATCGCTTCCCAGGGCCCGCCTGCGGTCCTCCAAGGCCTCCCTGAACAGGTCCCTCGCCCCGGCGGGATCCCCCGAGTCCCTCAGCGACGCGGCCAGCTCGTCCAGGGCGTCGACCGTGTCCGGATGGTCGGGGCCCAGGGAGCGCCTCATTCCCCGCAGGGAAACCATGTACAGCCCGTTTGAGATCTCCCGGTCGCCGAGCCCGGCCACGACCAGCGCCAGGCTGTTCCTGTACCGGATGGTGTCCGGGTGATCCCGGCCCAGCCGGAGCTCCGCCTTCTCCATGACCCGCCTGAGGAGGCCGACCGCCTCCGCCGCGCGGCCGCGGACAAAGACCGCGAGGGCCAGGGTGCTTTCGGCGTTGAGGGTCTCCGGATGATCGGCTCCCAGCGAGAGCGCGGCGGCCTCGGCGGCGTCTTTGAGCGCGGCGGAGGCCTTGGCGGGATCGCCTCCCGGGCTCTGCAGGAGCGCGTAACCCAGCGATACGCTGGCTGAGACGGCCTGCGGGTGGCCTGCGCCGAGGGCTGATTTCGCCCTGTCGGCGATCCCCGCAAGATCCCTGCGCGCCTCTCCCGCCTCCCCGGCCTCCGACATGAGGACCGCCGCGGTCTCGGCGGCGTAAAGCGCCTCAGGGGAATCCTGTCCGAGCGCCCCGGAGAGGGCGTCGCGCGCGCGCAGCGCCGCCTCGAGCGCCCCCTCCCCGCCCTTGCCGCGCGCCGCGATCTCGCCCGCCATGCGGCTCAAGGCCGCGAGGGTCCTGGGGTCATCCGTCCCGAGGGAGCCTTCGGCGGCGGCGGAAAGGGCCCTCCAGGCCTCCGCGGCGTACAGGCGATCGGACTTGTCCGAAAAGCGCTCGGCCTCGCCCCTCAAGGCCTCCAGCTCAGGGGACATGGCCTCGAAAGCCCAGGCCGGGCGGTAGAGGGAGGCCGGGCCGGGGGAGGAGCCTGATGCCCCGGGCTCGGCCGCGGAAGGGGCTTCCTGAGCCAGAAGGCCTGGAGGCGCGAGGAAGGCCGCGCAAAGCGCGGCCGCGAGGAGGGCCGCGCGAAAGGCGCGTGCCGGAAAGATCGCGCAAGGCGCGCCTGCGAAGAAAGCGGAGCAAGGCGCGCCAGCCTTGGAGGCCGAGTGAAGCGTTTCAGCGGGGAAGACCGCGCGAAGCGCGCCCGCAGGGGATACGGAGCGAAGCGCTCCGACGGCGGAGTCAGCGCAAGGCGCTCCGGCTGTAGAGGCAATGCAAGGCGCTTCAACGGCGGAGGCAATGCAAGGCGCGCCGGCCGTGAAGGGCGATCGAAGCGCGCCGGCAGGGGAGACGGCGGCGGCCTGTCGGGCGCGGCGGCGCAGGGAAGTTTCTGCCGGAGGATGCATGGGGGAGTCTCCTGGTTTCAGGAAGGCCGACGGGGTCCCGTCGCACCGCAGGGCGGCGGGCCGTCTCCGGGAGTTAGCCGTCCGCTTGCCGGGCTGCGGTTGATCGGCGGCGCTCCGTTCAGGCGTTCCTTGGCCGGCGGCACGGGGACCCTTGTCCCGGCCTGGCAAGGCCTGTGCAAGAGGGGAGCCGAGACGGGGGCGCCGCTGGGAGGGGGAGGTCATTTCCAGTCCCCCAGCAGGATAAAAGGCGCCCAGTAATACGGGTGCGAGAAGCCTTTTCCGTCCCAGGGCGGCGCGTTGCCGCTATCGGCTCCGGCTCCGGCGGCGCCTGCGGATGCCGAGGCGGAGAGGACCGTGCCTCGCCAGGGCGCGGGCCGGGCGGCGACGTTCCGCATCACGGAGAGCTGCGCCTCCCGGAGCGCCGAAGCCTTGTCCCTGCCCTCGAGGTACCTCAGCCGGTAAAAGGAGCGCATGAGATCAGGGGCGCTTTGATCGTCGATGGGGCTCAGCGTCGCGAGCACGGCCGAGCCGCCGGCCCTCTGGACTATCTCCCCGAAGCTTTCCACTTCCTTGCCGTCAATCCGTCTCCAGTCCCCCGA
>JAITRL010000073.1 GCA_031288415.1 Deltaproteobacteria bacterium
GCCTGAGCCGCGGGGCGCATTCGCGGCAGGCGCCTGAGGGGACAGCCGATGCCCTTGCCCGGGGAGATCCGCAAGGGCCGCGCCGGCGGCAAACGTCCCGGCAAAGGCCGCCTAACCGCTGTAAGCCGCGGAGGCCGCAGCCCAGGGCCCCCTGGGAAGGGCCGAATGTCAACAGTCCCGGTCCCCTCCGGAAGGGAACGTCTGCAAGAGCGGCCGGCGGCCGATGGCCCGAGCCGGAGAGGGCAGGATAAGGCCCTCAGAGGCCAGGAAGGCGACCGAAAGACTGTGGGGAGGGAGCAGGATTTGCCGCAAACCCTCTCGCTTAGGGGGAATATGGGACCAACGCCCGGAACCGGGTTTTCCTGCTCTGCGCGGCTGGCGGCCCGGCGCGGGTTCCGCGCGGCACTTGCGGCGGCGCGGGAGGGGCAGCGGGCAGCCTGCCGCCTGCCCCAGCCCGGTCAGTCCGCCGGTTTTCGCGCCCGGCCCGCCACTCGAACGTGCCGGTCCGGGCCCCGCTCAGGTAAAAGGCCCGAGCCTCGAGGGCTCTCCCCCCGGCTTAGCCCCGGCGCGGCGCCCGTAAACGGCGCCGGCCCGGGCCCGACCGCGGAGCGGGCTCAGGCCCGGCCGCGGCCGCCCAGGGATCTTCGCCCGAAGGCGGGCCCACTTCCCTTCTCCGCCCGTCTGATGGAGACGGAGCGGGCTCAGGCCCGTCTGCGGCCGCCCAGGGATTTTCGCCCGCAGGCGGGCCTTCTTCCCTCCTCCGCCCGTCTGCTGGAGACGGCGCGGGCCCTCTCGCGCCCGCCCTTGCAGGGCGCTTTGCCCGGAGGCGGCCCTCTGCCCCCCTCCCGTCGGCCGGAGAGGGCGCGGCCCTTTCGCGGTCGTTCCCCCTTGCAGGGCGCCCGCCCGCGTGAAGGGCCTTTCTTCCTTCTTTCATCCCTTGCCCGACCGCCCGTCACGGGCCGAACCCGGCGGCCCGCCCCGTCCCGGAGGCAGGAAACAGCTTTTGGCCCGCCCCGGTCAGTCTTGCCCTTCCCCCGGCTTGGCCCCGGCTTCCGGCTCCGCCCCCTCCTCCTGGGCGAGGCTGCGCACGCGCACGCTGGTCACCGCCGGGCCGTCCGCGGACACCACCACGAACTCCGCCCCGTAGCCCGTCCAGGAGTCGCCGGGCTTGGGGGCCTCCGAGAACTTCCCCGCCAGGAGGGCCGCGAGGGTCCGGTAGCTTTCCTCGGCATCGTGTTCCAGCCGCAGGGGGGTGTGGCGGCCCAGCTCGTCCAAGGCGACGGTGGTCAGGCACACGGTCCAGCCGTCAGGGAGGTCCTCGATGGGATCGCCTTCCGAGAGGTCGAACTCGTCCCGGATCTCCCCCACGATGGCCTCCAGGACATCCTCCATGGTGACGAGGCCCAGGTAGCTCCCGTACTCGTCCCACACGATGCCCAACTTGACGTGCTTGCCGCGCATGAGCTCGAGGATGTCGTCCGATGCCAGGGACTCGTAGATGTACAGGGCCGGCTTGACCAGAGGGCGGATGGCGGGGAGCCCCGGGCGCTTGGTGAGGTCGCGCGAGTGCACGTAGCCCGTCATGTTGTCGCGGTCCCCGTCGTAGACGGGCAGGCGGGTGTGGCCGGCCGCGGCGGAGAGTTCCAGGGCCTCGGCGGGGGTGGCGTCGGCGGAGACCGACACCACCCTGGTGCGGTGGACCATGATGTCCCGGGCGGTCCTCCGGTCCATGTTGAAGATGTTGTTGAGCAGCCGCTCCTCGACCTCGTCGAGCTGCCCGCCGTCCCGGCTCTCGGCTATCATGAGCTTGAGCTCTTCCGTGCTGTAGGCGGGGCTCGAGCTCCAGCGGGAGGCCCCGATGAGGCGCATGACCACCTGGGCGGAGGCGTTGAGGATCGTGACGAAGGGCCGGAAGATCACGTGGGCCGCCCGCATGGGGAAGGCCAGGAAGAGGACGGTGCGCTCCGCGGCGCGGATGGAGATGTTCTTGGGGGCGAGTTCCCCGAAGGTCACGTGGATGAACGTGATGAGCCCGAAGCCGATCACGAAGGCCGCGGAATGCGCGAGGGCCTCGGACCCCAGGCCCAGGCGTTCCATGGGCGGCCGGATCAGGCTCGCGACGGCCGGCTCCCCCAGCCAGCCCAGGCCCAGGCTGGCCAGGGTGATGCCCAGCTGGCACACCGAGAGGTAGTCCTCCAGGTGCCTCTGGCCGAACAGGGCGAGCCTGGCCCGGGCGGAGCCTTTCTGGACCAGGAGCTCCAGCCTGGTCTCGCGCACGCGCACGAAAGCAAACTCCGCCGCCACGAACATGGCGTTGAGGAGCACCAGGAAGGCCGCTGCCAGTAGCTTGATGGCGGTGTCCATTTGCCTCGTGAGGGGCTCAGCCGGGTGAGCCGCCCGTAGGGCCCGCCTGCGGAGGCAATGCCGCCGCGGGCGGTCGCCTTAGCCGCCTCCGCCGCAGGCGCTTGAGGGGCCCGCAGGGCTCAGGGGCCGCCTCGCAGGGGAAGGCCCGTTCCCGAAGGCCGCCCGCTCAGCCTTTGAGGGCTCAGGGGGCGCCTCGCAGGGGGCGGACCGGGCCGGGAGGGTCGGCCTCTGAGGGCTCAGGGGAAGCCTCCGGAGGGGCGGCCCTGGCCCGCAGGTCTTCGTCTCAGCCTTTGAGGGCGGAGGAGCCGTCTATGAGATGGCGGGCTCAGGCCCATAGGCTCCCCCTTGCCAAGCGGCGGGCCAGGGCTCTGAGGGCCTGGGGCCGCCGTCAGGGGGGCTGTCGGGCGGGAGAACGCCGGCCCAGGCTATGGCGGCGGAGGGAGGGCCGCCGGGGCGGCCGCGAGGAGCCGGGGGCGCAAGTCCGCTTCAAGGCTGGCCCCGGGGCCGGCAAAGGCCGCTGCGGCGTTCAATTTAGATCCCATTATATGCTATGATTCGCTGGAATCAAGGAAACGGGACCCCTAAGAGCGGGACCGTGGGATTCAGGCCCCCTCAGAGGGCCGATGCGCCCGCCCGCGCCGCTTCCGGCGGCGCGCCGTCCCGGAACTGGAGATTTTAGCCATGGCCGATTCCACGAAGAATCTTTTCCTTGACGGGGCCTTGAGCGACCCCTTCTCGTTTTTGGGGGCTCGGCCCCAGCTCAAGGATGGGAAAGCCGCTTCCCTGTTCAGGGTGTTCGCCCCCGGGGCATGCAGGCTCACGGCCCTCCTGCCGGGCGGCGATCTGGAGCTGACTCAGGTCGAACGGGATCCCGCCCCTGCCCCGGCGCCAGCCCCGGCTCCCGCCGCAGGCGGCCCGGCCGGCCCCGGGCGGGGCGGGGCGGGCCCTGCGGCCGCGCCGCCGCCTCCGCCGCCGCCCGGCCCCACCGGGCTCTTCGAGGGGTGGCTCTTCCGGCACCACGAGTACCGGCCTTACCGGGTGAGGGCCGAGTACGAGGGGGGCGTATCCTCGGTCTTCTGGGACGCCTACAGCTTCATGCCGGTCATCGGCGAGATGGACCTTTACCTCTGGAACGAGGGCAACCACTACCGGGTCTACGAGAAGCTGGGCGCCCATCCGCTGGTCCACCAGGGCGTCTCCGGCTCAGTCTTCGCGGTGTGGGCCCCTTCGGCCAGGAAGGTCGCCCTGGTGGGCGATCTCAACCAATGGGACGGCAGGAGGCTTCAGATGCGCCCGCGGGGCTCCTCGGGCGTCTGGGAGATCTTCGCGCCGTACTTCAAGCCCGGGGACCTTTACAAGTTCGAGGTGACCGGCCAGGACGGCACGCTCCTCATGAAATCCGATCCCATGGGGTTTTACATGGAGCAGCGGCCCAAGACCGCCTCGGTCGTCTATGATCTGGGCCGTTACCAGTGGGGCGACAGGGCCTGGATCGAGAGCAGGCCGCGCCGCGATCTTCTGGCCGAGCCCATGAGCGTCTACGAGATCCACCTGGGCTCCTGGAAAAAGAGGCCCGACGGCTCCTGGCTCACCTACCGGGAGCTCGCGGACGAGCTCGTGCCCTACCTCAAGGACATGGGCTTCAACTGGGTGGAGTTCCTGCCGCTGGCGGAGCACCCCTTCGACGCCTCCTGGGGCTACCAGGTGACGGGCTACTACGCCGTGACCTCACGCTTCGGGACTCCTGACGATTTCCGGCACCTGGTGGACCGCCTTCACCAGGAGGGCATCGGGGTCATCATGGACTGGGTCCCGGCCCACTTCCCCCGGGACTCCTTCGCCCTGGAGTGGTTCGATGGCACTCACCTTTACGAGCACCGGGACCCCCGCCAGGGCGCTCACTCCGACTGGGGCACCCTGGTCTTCAACTACGGGCGCAACGAGGTGAAGAACTTCCTGGTGGCCAACGCCCTTTTCTGGGTGGACCAGTTCCACGTGGACTCCCTGCGCGTGGACGCCGTGGCCTCCATGATCTACCTTGACTATTCCCGCCACGAGGGCGAGTGGATCCCCAACCGCTACGGCGGCCGCGAGAACCTCGAGGCCCTGGAGCTCATCAAGACCCTCAACACGAAGCTCTACGAGCTTTACCCCGGGGCCTCCACCATAGCCGAGGAGTCCACGGCTTTCCCCGCCATCACGCGCCCGGTGCACCTGGGGGGCCTGGGCTTCATGTTCAAGTGGAACATGGGGTGGATGCACGACATGCTGGACTTCATGTCCAAGGACCCCGTCTACCGCCGCTACAACATGGACAGGCTCACCTTCGCGCTGCTGTACGCCTTCCACGAGAACTTCATCCTGCCGCTCTCCCACGACGAGGTGGTCTACGGCAAAAGGTCCCTGTGGGACAAGATGCCGGGCGACCACTGGCAGAAGTGCGCCAACCTCAGGCTCCTGTTGGCCTACATGTTCGCGGAGCCGGGCAAGAAGCTCCTGTTCATGGGAGGGGAGTTCGGGCAGGTCTACGAGTGGGACCACAACTCCCAGCTCTCCTGGCACCTTCTGGACGAGCCCGCCCACCGGAACATCATGGCCTACGTGCGGGATCTCAACCGCCTGTACCGGTCCGAGCCGGCCATGCACGAGCTTGACTACGACTGGCGCGGCTTTGAGTGGGTGGATTTCCGCGACAACGACTCCACCGTGGTGAGCTTTTTGCGGAAAGCGAAAAACTCCGCGGACCAGGTCTTCTTCGCCTTCAACTTCACCCCCGTGGTGCGCCGCGGGTACCGCCTCGGGGCGCCCGGCCCCGGCTGGTACCGCGAGCTCATCAATTCCGACTCCGCCATCTACGGCGGCGGGAACGTCGGCCTGGGCGGCGGGATAGAGGCCGAGCGCGTCGCCGCCCACGGAAGGGAGTGGAGCGTCAACCTGACCTTGCCGCCGCTCGGCTTCATTGCTTTGAAGCGAGGCTGAAGGCTGATGGCTCACCAGGTTATCCGCAACGCGCTCGTGTACTTCAGCCCCACCGGCGGCACCCGCGCGGTGGCCAAAAGCGTGGCCCAGGGGCTCGCCATCAACCCCCGGGAGTTCGATCAGACCCTGCCTGCCGACCGCGAGAAGAAGATTCTGCTTGAGGACGCTGAGTTCGTGCTTCTGGCCTTCCCGGTCTACGGGGGGAGGCTTCCCTCCCTGGCCCGGGACGTCATCGCCCAGCTTCCCCGCGGCAAGCGCCCCGCCGCCGCCGTGGTGGTCTACGGCAACGTGGGCCCTGGGGATGCCTTGGTCGAGCTCTATGACCTCTGCATCGGCCGGGACTTCGAGATCAAGGCCGCAGGGGCCTTCGTGGGGGAACACTCCTATTCCAGCGTACTGGGCCGCAACCGGCCCGACGACGCGGACCGCGAGAGGGCCCGGGTCTTCGGGGTGGGCATCCGCCAGACGCTTTTCGGCAACTCTGTCATCCCCAGGGAGGCCATCGCCAAGGGCCCTGTCCAGCCCTACCGGGTCCAGGAGCCCCGCCAGGCCCTGACCTTCATGCTCAAGCCCAGGAGTTGCGAGGTCTGCCGCCTGTGCATCCATTCCTGCCCCGTGGGCGCCTTCATCGGCGGAGACCCCAAGAAGATCGACCTTGACAAGTGCATCGGCTGCGCCGCCTGCATCAAGCTTTGCCCCCACAAGGCCCGGCGCTTCGGGGACGATGACTTCCTCGACGAGGTGGCCCTGATGGTGGCCAATCATTCCGACGCCAAGGCCCCAGCGGTCTACCTCCCCCCTAACCTGCCCGAGTACCTGGGGTAGGCGGCCGCCTCTCCGTTCCTCCCGGCAGTTTCCCCGGCCCCCGGCAATGCCTTTTCGTCTCCCCGAAGCCGCCCGTCGCTCGCGCCTGCGGCTATAACCCGCGAGCGGCCCGTCCGTTGCAGTCCGCGCCCACGGGGAAGGGGGTTTTCGCCGCAGGCGGCGGCCGCCTCCGGTCGTATCCGCGAATCCTTTCCGGATAGCGGCATTTCAAGCTTCCGGCCTTTCCCCGCCCAGGGCCTCCGGCCCCTGTCCCCGACCGTTGGGCCTTGTTCCCGCTGGCGGGCGGGAAGCCCCGGCCAGCTCCCGCGCCTTTTTCCCGCAGGCGGGAGACCCGCAGTCCGATGTCCGCTGCCAGGGTTCCCGCCGTCTGACGGAGGGTTTACCGGCTGCGGGAACCATGGATTTTCTCCCCTCGCCCAGGTGAGGCGGGAGGCCTGCCGCAGCCGCGGCGGGCGGGCGCGCCAAGCGCGGTCGCTGGGCCTTCCTGCCCCTCATGCCTGCGGTTACTCTCCCGCCTTGCGGGCGCGGGAGCTTTCCGGCCCTGCGGCAGCGAGCGGGGCTTCCTTCACCCGGCTTCCGCAGGGCATTTCCTGCCTCGCGAAAGCCGGGCCTCACCTGCCCCGCTTTCGGAGCGAAGGGCGTCACGACCGGCTCGGACCTCGTCCTGAAAACAAAATCTATGGAAGCGCCTCCCCCCCGCGGGAAAAAACGGACCCCCCCCGTTGCATCCCCGGTCGGGCACGGCACCGCTTTGGGCGGAGCCGCGCCCGCATCGGGGGGGGAAGACCAGGAAACAGCAGGGCCCCGGCCCGAAGCCGCGAAAGCTCCAGTCGTCGGCGGAGACACGCCAGGGGTTCATGGGGCCGAGGCTGCCGACGGCGGGAAGTCCGGAGGCAAGCCGCATCCGTCCTTTACGGCAGCCCCTGGGGCTGTCGTGAGAAGGACCGGGGCCTCCAGCCGGCCTCAGCCGCAGCCCGCGCCTGGAGAGTTCAAGGCCGCAGGGAAAGACAAAGGTTCCGGGAGCGTTTCTCCGTTAGCCCCGGAACAGGGCAGTGCGCCGAAGGGAGCCGCCCGGCCGGCCGGTCGTGCGGCAAAGGCGAAGGCCGGCGCGGTCGAAATCAAGGCCGGCGCTGACAACTACTCGGCCGGAACGACAGGGACGAAAGCCGCCGCGGGAAAAGCCGCGGCCGGCGCGGCAGGACCGAAAGCCGCCGCGGGAAATTCCTCGGCCGGCGCGGACAACGCGAAGGCCAGGGCAGCCCTCCTGAACGAAGCCTTTAAAGCCGTTGGTAAAGACGTGGCGGCAGGCGTTGCCTTGGAGGCCGCTTCAGGGCAGGAAGCGGCGGGGCCGGAGCCCGGAATGCCGAGGAAGGCCAAACGGGCGCCCAAGACAGCCTCAAGGCCTCCCAAGCGTCTCAGGCGGGTGATCACGCGCGAAAACCCCGAAGTCCTGCGGAAGCTCGAAGAGATCAGGGAGCGGGAGCGGCTCAGGGATCCGGCCGCCGCGCTGGAACGCGAGAGGCGGGAAGCCGCCGAGGAGGCGGAGCGGGAAAAGGCGCGGCGTAAGGCCGCTTCCGGCCAGGGGCCGCCCCTGAGCCGCAAGGCCAAGAGGGATCTCAAGAAGTACGGGATGACCTCCCAGGGGGCGGGCAAGAGCTATTCCTCGAAAAAACTCCTGAGCTTCCGGATGCTTTTCGCGGAAACCCCCGTAGAGGAGGCGACCGATGCCGAGGTGGCCTCCAACATGAGGCTCCTGTTCCTGGCTCACGCGGACCACAACATGCCCAGGAACCTGGAGAAGTTCGTGGCTTACCTGCGCAACAGCCTGTGTTTCGGCATCTCCGCGGAACAGCTCGAAAGGGTCCTCAATATCCTCCTGGAGAGCGGCTTCGTCACGGTTTCCGGGGACGCCGTGAACGTGACAGTCTCGTAAGAAGGGCGGCGGCCCCGGGAGGAAGCCGACCGGGCGGCCGGCTTTGCCCTGGCTCCTAGCCGCATAAGTCCCTAACAGCGTTCCTGAGGCGGTTGCCCTCGCTTCCCGCCCGCGGCGGACAAAGGGGCTCGGCGCCCTGACCGTATGCCTCCTCTGCGGGGCGGCGGCCCGCCGCCCCGGTCCGGGACGGAGGCGCTAAGGGACGCCGGCGGCCCGCCCTGAAAGAGACGAAGCCCGCTGAGCCTGGGGCGATCCGCCGGAGGCGCGGCATCGGGAAGCGGCGCGGCCTGCATGTCCCCAGGTTGCTCTTCCCGCGCGGCTCTCGCCTTACCGCCCGGAACGGCTTGCGCATACGTGGCCGCTTCCGGCGAGATTCCGAAGCCGCAGGGCCCGTGGGGGGAACGGCCGCCGCTCCGCTGAAGAGCCCTCAGGGGAAGGCTGGGCTGTCCCTCGCGCTTCGCTTGGCGGAGAGTCCAACAAACCCTTCAGGGTCAGGTTCGGCGGCCCGGTCAGGTGCCTCGCGGTGAATTTCGGAATCGCGATCGAGGCCGGCGAGTCTCGTTTTCAGTCAGTCTGTCTGTCTGTCTGTCTGTCTGTCTGTCTGTCTGTTGGTCTGTTGGTCTGTTGGTCTGTTGGTCGGTCGGGCTGGCATCGGCCTGCGA
>JAITRL010000084.1 GCA_031288415.1 Deltaproteobacteria bacterium
GTCGCCCAGGGAGGCCACCAGCTGGCGCTCGAGGGTGCGCTCGAGGTCGTGGGCGCGGTCCCGCAGCACGGCCGCGGCCTCGAACTCAAAGGCCTCCGCGCGCCTTTTCATCTCGGCCCGGAGGTCCTTGAGGAGCTCCTCGCGCCTCCCCCGGAAGAAGAGCCGCACGCCGTCGGTTATCTTCGCGTACTCTTCCGGGGTGAATTCCGGCCTGCAGGGCCCGCAGCACAGCCCCAGCTGGAAGTTGAGGCAGGGCCTTGGGGTCTTCTTCACGTCGGGCCTGCGGCAGCGCCGCAGGGGGAAGAGCCGCGAGACCATCTTCAGGGTTTGCGCGAGGGCCCCTGAGGAAGGGAAGGGCCCGTAGATGATCGAGCCGTCCCTGGCGGGCCTGCGGACTATCTCCAGCCGAGGGAAGGGATCGGTCACGGACAGGCGCAGGGAAGGGTAGGTCTTGTCGTCGCGCAAAAGGACGTTGAAGCGGGGCCGGTGCTTCTTGATGAGGCTGTTCTCGAGGATCAGCGCCTCCTTCTCGGTGTTGGTCACCATGAAGCCGAAGGAGCGGACCCTCCCCACCATGAGCCCGATGCGGGCCGTGGGGGCGGCGGCCCGAAAGTAGCTGGATACCCGCCTGGGGAGGATCTTGGCTTTCCCCACGTAGATGATCTTGCCCTTGGAGTCTTTCATGAGGTAGACCCCCGGGGAGGCGGGCAAAGCCAGGGCCTCCTTGCGGAGGCGCTCCAGAAGGCCGCTTTCCGGCGGGTCCTCCGGTTCCGGAGCCTCCGCGCCTTCCGCAGGCCCGGGAGCGGCCGCCACGTCAGCAGGAAAGGGAGCGGCGACCGGGGCCGATGGGCCGGAGCCTGCCAGGGCGGCCGGACCTGCGGCTCCCGGGGTTTCCGCAGAGCCTGCCAGGGCGGCCGGGCCTGAGGCTGCGGGGGTTTCCTCGGAGGCCTCTGAGCCATCGGCTTCTGAGGCTTGAGGGAAGCCGGGAGGTTCCGAGGCTGCGGGAGACTCCGCGGAAGCCGAGGCGGCGGGAGACTCCGCAGGAGCCGCCTCTGCGGGGCCTGCGGGGAGAGGTTCCGCAGGAGCCGCCTCTGCGGGCCCTGCGGGGAAAGGCGCCGCAGGAGCCGCCTCTGCGGTGCCTGCGGGGGGGCTTGCATGGCCTGCGGCCGGCAAGTCCACGTCAAACGGAGGGCGCAAGGCGCCCGTAAGCCCAGGGGTTCCGAAGGAAGCCGGAAGTCCTGGGCCGCCGGGTGGAGCCGGGGGCAGGGAGGCGGGAGCGGGCTCGGCGCGGTTTTCGGCCTGCGTTTCCGGACCGGGGCCGTAACGGCCGGTCTCCGGGCAGCCAGGGCCTCCCACGGCAGGCGGCCCAGGGGCTTTGGGCGGGGTCGCGCGGGAGGTTCCGGAGGCCGTCTTGGCGGCTCTGAGGGCTCGCCCCGGCCCCGGCCCTGCGCCCTGAGGGCCGGATGGGCCGGAGGCCGTCAAGCGCCGCGGCCTCCGCCCAGATAGCCCTCCACTACTGAATCCCATTGGCCGTTGAGCCGCAGCACGTGCTCAGCCATCTCCCGGACGGCCCCGCGGCCGGCCTTGGAGCGGGTGACGAAGTGGGCCCGGGCGAGAACCTCGGGGGCCGCGTCGGCGGGGGCCATGGCGAGCCCGCAACGGATCAGGACGGGCAGATCCACCATGTCGTCACCGGCGAAGGCGGTCTCCCGCGGGTCCAGGCCCTCCTCCCTGAGGATAGTCTCGTAGACCGCGAGCTTGTCGGAGGCGGCCTGATGCAGGGACTGAATGCCGAGTTCCTTGGCGCGGAGCTCCACCACCCTGCTCCGGCGTCCGGTGATGATGGCGCACTTGAGTCCCGCGCGCGCCAGGAGCTTGACGGCGTGGCCGTCGCGGCTGTGGAACCTCTTGGACTCGTTGCCGTCGGCGGAAAGAATGATGCCGCCGTCGGTCATCACCCCGTCCACGTCGAAGCCCACCCAGCGGATGCGGGCGGGCGCCCCGGGCGGGGGATCAAGCCGTCTCGTCGTCTTCGTCATGGGTGTCCGCCGGAATTACGGCGCGGATGTCGCGCAGCGTCTTGAGAAGCCCTTCCAGGCGGCCGAGAGGCCATTGGTTGGGCCCGTCGCAGAGGGCCTCGGAGGGCCGCGGGTGGGTCTCGATGAAGATGCCGTCTATGCCGGCGGCGGCCGCGGCCCGGGCCAGGGGCGGCACGAACCGCCGTTCCCCGCCGGACTTGCCGCCGGCCGCGGCCGGGAGCTGGACCGAATGGGTGGCGTCGAAGACGACCGGCCAGCCGAGGCCCCGGAGGATCGCCAGCGACCTCATGTCCACCACCAGGTTGCCGTAGCCGAAGAAGGTCCCCCGCTCGCACAGCGACAGCCCCGCGAATCCGGGCTGGGCCTCCATCTTTTCCGCGGCGTGCCGCATCTCGGCAGGGGCCATGAACTGGCCTTTCTTGACGTTCACGGGCCGGCCGGATCTGGCGGCGGCGACCAGGAGATCGGTCTGCCTCGCCAGGAAGGCCGGGATCTGCAGGCAGTCCAGGACCTCGGCGGCGGGGGCGGCCTGATCCTTCTCGTGGATGTCGCTGAGGATAGGCACCCCGAACTCCCTTTTCACCGCCTCCAGGGCCTGGAGGCCCTTTTGGAGGCCCGGCCCGCGGAAAGAAGAGAGGCTCGAGCGGTTGGCCTTGTCGAAGCTGGACTTGAAGACCAAGCCCACCCCCAGCCGCGCGCAGATCCCCACGAGGCCCGCCGCGGTCTCCCGCAGCAGGTCCAGGCTCTCTATCACGCAGGGGCCCGCGATGACCAGGAGGGGCGAGCCGCCTCCGACGGAAATGTTCCCGATCTTTACCTGGCGCTTTGTCATGGTGTCCCGTCCCTGGGCTTGCCCGGCGGTTTCTTCCGGCGTCTTCGGCCCGCGGCTGCCCTCAGGCTCTCCCGCAGGGCATCGGCCGCCGCCTGCCCGGCGAGGCGGGGAACCCGGCAGAGTCCGCGGGACACCGGGGCGGCCGCTGGGATAAAGAGGGCGGCGAAGAAGGCCGCAAGGGATCATAGCACGCGCGGGGGATTCCCCTCAACACGCGGAGGGGCGCGGGAACGCGGCAGCATGACTGAAGGCGGCCTTACCTCCGTTCCCTCACGTCTCAGGCCGGCGCCTCGCCGATGCGGCAGGCGGCCTGAGGCCCGTTCGGCTGTTGCGAGGCGGCGTCAAAAAAACCTTCATGGCAAGCCCTTAAGGAGAGCGGCTTCAGGGGAAAGCCGAGGGTCTTGCGGGAACGGGACCGGCCCCGGCCGGCCCTGACGGCCGCGGGAGGCGAACCGCCGCAGGGAGGGCGTGGCCGGCCCGCCCGCGCCTGGAAGAGGAACCGGCTCACGCGGGCGCGGCTAGGCCGCGGGGCTTGGCCTTTAGCCCGAGAAGTCGGAGGCGTAGCGGGGGATCAGAAGTTCCTCGGCCGCGGTGATGAAGTACTCGTCGGTCATGCCGGCGATGAAGTCCCGCGCCTTTTCCGCGGGGTTCGCCTCTTCCCGGTAAGCGGGCTCCATGGAGTCGAGGAACCGGGTCAGCCGGGGGTTTTTCGGGCCGCCGGGGGCCGCGAACTCCTCCGTGAAGGTCTCGAAGAAGATCTTGAAGATGCGGCTGATCTTGTCGCGGTCACGCTTCACGTCGGGGTTGTAGTAGATGTGGGCCCGGTTGAATTCCTTGAGTTCCCTGAGGGCCTGGCCGACCTCCGGCGAGAAGGCCGTGAGACCCGGATCCCCCGAGCTCGCCGCGATAAGGTCATCCACCAGCCGGTAGACTATGGTCCCGCAGGTGGAGCCCAGTACCTCAGAAACTCCTCTGGGGATCTGCTCCCTTCTGACCACCCCCAGGAGGATGGCATCCTCGAGGTCCCGGCCCACGTAGCTGATGGCATCCGACAGGCGCACCACGCAGCCTTCCCTGGTCATGGGGGCCACCATGTCGACGGGGCTGCGGAGGCGGATATCCGCCCTCCGGTCCAGCTCCGCGAAGTCACCCGCGCCTGCGGACGGCCTGAGGCTCGCGTAGTCGCTCTCGCCGTCGTGGCACAGGATGGCGTCCAGGACCCCCAGGGTGAGGTTAAGGCCGCGCCCGCCCTTCTCCAGCTTCTCCAGGAACCTCAGGCTCATCACGGCGTGCACGAAGCCGCCCAGGCCCGCCTGCAGGCAGAGTTCCGACAGGTAATGCTCCCCGTCGTGCCCGAACGGGGGATGACCCAGGTCGTGGCCCAGGGAGGCGGCCTCCAGCAGGTCCGGGTCCAGGCCAAGCTTCTGCCCGATGGTGCGGGCGATGCGCGAGACCAGCTGCACGTGGAGGACCCGGTGCGTGATGTGGTCGTTCTTCAGCAGGTAGAAGACCTGGGTCTTGTCGATGTAGCGGGAGTAGGCCCGGGAGTAGAGGATGCGGTCGCAGTCTATGGCGTAGGGCGGCCTGAGGTCGGTCGCCTCGCGCTCGGTGAGGGGCCGCCTGCGCGCCGTGAAGCGCGCGGAGGGGAAGGCGGGGCCCTCCGGGAGGCCCTGGGACAGGACTGGAGCGGGAGAGGGTCCGGTTGCTGTGCTCATGCTCTTCATGTCGGCGGCCGGGCTTTCGTCTCGTGAGCCTCAGGGCCCTGAGGTGCAAAGGTCAGGGAGCCGGAGGGCTTAAGGCCGCGGGGCTGGAGGTTGGGGGCATTCGGCCTGAGCCTGCCGGGCTCAGGGTTTTTGCGGGCTTTCGCGCGCGGCTGCATGGAGGTTAGGGACTTCAGCCGTGCGAATTACGGGCTTTTGCCGGATAAATCGCCTGACGGCTTACGGGTCAAGCCTTTTGAGGGATATGCGTCTATGGCGCGAGAGTTTCGGGGATACGAGGGCCGAGCGCTTTTCGTTGCAATGGCCTTCCGCGCAAGGGCTTTCGCCGC
>JAITRL010000191.1 GCA_031288415.1 Deltaproteobacteria bacterium
CTTTGGGGGAAGGAAGCAGGGCAGGCCGGCGTCTTTTGGGGAAGGGAGCAGGGCAGGCCGGCAACCTTTGGGGGAAGGGAGCAGGGCAGGCCGGCAACCTTTGGGGGAAGGGAGCAGGGCAGGCCGGCATCTTAAATCATGACGAGGGCGCGCCGGCAGATGCGGGCTACCTGCGGGCGGGCCGCAGGTTTTTTTGGCGAAAACGGGACATTTTGGCCCGGATTGTGCTTTACTGGCTAGGAGAGCGGAAGAGCCGGGGAGCCGGCTTAAGGGGCCTTAAGCCCGCAGGTCTCCGATTGCGTAAGGTCACTCGCCGGGCGCCGCGCGCTGCGGAGCCGCGCGCCTGTCCGGACCGTCGCCCGGCTGTCCAGAACTTGAGCTCCCTGCCCCTGAAGCGGGGCAAAGGAGGCCTGAGCCTTCATGAGTGACCCCGCCCTTCTGCCCATCAAAGATCCGGGCTCCATATCCGTGGCCGGACCAGCCCCCCGGGCGGGGTCCGGGCAGGGAGCGGCCAGGGGCGCGGAAGCGCCGCCGGGCGGCGAGGCTTCCGGCCCGGGGGCCTGCGAAGCCGCGGACGGCGTCCTCGGTCAAAGGCCGCTTGCGCCCCTCAGGGAATGGAAAGCCAGGTACCTCGCGGCCTTCATCATCATGTTCCATCTGCCCGTCATCACGCGTTTCGTGGGGTCCTCCTCCTACGCGGCCGCGGTGGCGCTGACGGCGGCGGCCGCGGTGCCGGTCTTCCTGGCGCTTTCCTACTGCCGGGCGGTCAAGGCCGCCTTCCTTTTCCAGAACGTGGACCCCGGCGGCCGCATCGCCCGGTTTTTCGGCCACAGGGCCCTCATCAACTTCTTCCTCTTCCTGGCCGCGCTTCTGCTGGTCTGCGGCCTCATCCTCAACCTCACGCTCCTGAAGCCCGCCGACTGGATCTTCGTCTACCTGCCCTTCGCGCTCTTCATGGGGGCCGTGCCCCTGTTCCGGCGCCTGATCCGCCGCGAGCCGGCCCCATGGCTCCACGGGCCGCTGTGCGTGCGCCTCGCGCTGCTGACGGTCCCGTTCCTGTCTCTCATGTGCTACGCCTTCCTGTCCCCCCTGGCGGAGCCGCCCGCGCGCTACCGGGACGTGGCAAGCGCGCTGGCCGCGCAGGGGCCGGTCTTCGCCGGGACGGGCTCGGCCTTCCTCAAGGAGGCGGGGGCCTGGGCCGTCATGTTGGGAGGCTTCAGGGACTACCTGCTGGGCCCGGTCTACGCCTTTTCCTTCTGGCTCTGGCTCGCGCTGACCATGCTTTCCTCGGCCGCCCTCTTCTTCTCCCTGGGGGCCCTCGCGGCCTACTCCTTCATTCCCAGAAGAGAGCTCCGGCGCGTCGCGGCCCATCCGCTGGCGGCGGCGAGGCCGCTCACCTTTTCGGGGATCATCTTCCAGGGGGCGCTGCCCGTGATCGCCGCGGCCTCCCTCTTCGCGGCAGGGGCGTTCGCCGCCGAGTCCTTCTTCCAGGGGGAGGGCGGGGACAAGGTCGCGCGGGCCCGCCTGAAGATAAACGAGGACGCGGTGATGATCGGGGGCGAGATCTACAGGGCGGGCATCGTGACGGAGGCGGCGGACTACCGCCGGGCCCTGGAAACCCTGTCCGCCCAGGCACGGGCCGAGCTTCTGGAAGAGGCCGAGGGCGTCTTCCGCGGCTACGAGGCCAACGTCGACCGGTACCTGGACTGGTACTACAGCCTCCCGTCGGAGTACGCCCGCCTGGCCGCCATGGCCGCAGGGGAGGCCGAGGGGTTCCTCACGTTCAACCTCGAGAAAATCCTCAGCGAGGGCGTGGACGTCTCGGGCCTGGACCGCGTCGCCAGGGAGTTCCGCGAGGCCGCGGCCCGCTATGACCTGGAGGCCCTCCTCGCCAAGTACCGCGAGGATTCCCCGCTCGCCCCCAACATCCTTTTGCGGTTCACCGAACCGAGCTTCGCGGCCATAGCCGCCCCCCCGCAGCTTCTGCCCCTGGTCGGCCGCCGCGGGGTATCAGCCGCCGTGGGGTTCGTCGGCGGACTCGCCGCAGGGCTCGCCGTCAAGCGCCTGGCCGACCGCGTGGCCCGCAAGCTCGTCTTCAAGCTCGCCTCCGAGACCGTGATCAAGGCGGCCGCCGGCCGCGCCGCCGGGGCGGCCGCCGGGGCCGCGGCCGGCGCGGTCTCGGGGGGCGCGGCCGGGGCGGCGGCAGGCTCTCTGGTCGCCCCCGGCCCTGGGACCGTCGCGGGCGGGGTCATCGGTGTGCTGGGCGGGGTGGCGGCGTTTTTCGCCGCGGACTGGCTCCTGTTGAACATCGAGGAAGCCGTCAGCCGGGACCAGTTCCGGCAGGCCATCATGAACTCCATCGCCGACATGCGCCTGGAGACCAGGAACGCCATCCGCGGAAGCGGGGGGCAGGGCCCGTAGCCCGGGGCGAGGCGCCTTGCCCCATTTTCCTTGCCCGGCTTCGCGGCCGGTCTGCGGGGGGAAGCCGGGCCCCCCTGTCCAGGCCCCAGAGGGAGGCCGCGCCCGCAGACGCGCCGGGGAGGGCGCCCCCTTGAACGCCGCGGCTCGAAATCCAGGGAAGGGAACCCTCAAGAGCAAGGCAACCGGGGCGGCCGATCGCCCCGTCAGTTTTGCAGCAGGCGTTGATGCCTCCTGCGGCGCGATGCGCCCCGA
>JAITRL010000231.1 GCA_031288415.1 Deltaproteobacteria bacterium
GTCTCCGGCGGGGCTCCAGGCGCGGCCGGGCGGGGCAGGGACTTCGAAGCCGTCCTGGACGGCGAAAGCCCCATCCCCCTGACCGAGGTCGTAGGCGCTTCCCCCGCCCTTTCCGAAACCGGGCCTGCCGGAGCGGGGTCCGCCGGCGCGGCCGGCCCCCCCTTGGGGGCCACCGCCGCCTCATCGGGTCCTGCGCCTGCCGCAGGCTCCGCCCCTTCCGGCAAAGGGGCCGCCCAGCCTCTGTCAGGCCGCGGGGCCGGGGCCGTCGCCTCCGGCGAGCCTTCCGGGGGCTCCGGGGGGCCCGTCGCCCGGGAGGCCCGGGCCGGGCAGGCGCGTTCAGGGCAGGGGGCTTCCGCCTCCTCCAGGGCCGCCGGGCAGCCTTCCTCAGTCGGCCGCGCTGCCTCCTCCTCCTCCTCCTCCGGGGGAGGGGAACAGCCCTTCGCCGGCCGCGCGGCCGCATCGCCCGCCGCAGCGGGGGCTTCCCTGTCCGCCGCAGGGCCCTCCGCTTCCGCCGCCCCGAAAGGCCTTCCAGCTAGAGGGTCCGCGCAAGCCCCTTCCCGGCCGGGCGCGGCCCCGCCCGGAAAAGGGGCCTCGCCCTCCCCGGATTTCGCCGGCATCGCCTCGCTCCCGCAGTCGGGGCTTCCCCAGGCCCTGCCCGCCAGGGATCTCAAGCCCGCGCGGCCGAAGGCCGCGCAGGCGGCCGGGGCCATGGCCTACCGCGACAGCGACCGCTCCCTGGCGGCCTTCTCGGTGGAGAAGGGCATCTCGGACATGCGCGCGGACCTGGGCGACCGCCTGGGCGAGCTCAAGGAACTCCTGCTGGATCTCGCCCACCGCCAGAGCCTGGCCGAGAAGTGGCGGGAACGCGGGGAACTGGTGGCCCTCTACCGGAGGCTCCTGGAGACCGGCCTGGCCCCGGCCTACGCCAGGGAGTTCGTGGAGGCGGCGGCCGAAAGCCTCGCCGCCTGGGGCGGGGAACTGGTCGACCAGCTCCGCAAGACCGTCAGGCCTTTTATCAGGACACTCTCGCCCGGCCGGGCGGGGCCTCGCGTGCTGGCCTTCATCGGGCCGACCGGCGGCGGCAAGACCTCGGCCCTCATGAAGCTCGCGGCCCTCTTCCGGCAGCAGGGCAGGAAGTGCGCCATCATCAGCCTGGACACCCTCAAGCTCGGGGCTGCCGAGGAGCTTCTGCAGTTCGCGAGGATCATGGGCCTGGGCCTCAAGATCTGCCAGAGCCGGGCGGAGTTCGCGGAGGCCAGGGACCTCTTCGAGGGGGCGGACAGGATCCTGGTGGACACCTCCACCCGTGACTTCTTCCCCGGCCCTTCAGGCAAGGACCTGCCGGGGGCCCTGGCCGAGAGCGGCGCCGGGAACCTCCTGGTCCTGCCCGCCACCCACAAGAGCCAGGACCTGGCCGCCGCCTGGCGCTCGGCCGCAGGGCCCTTCCTGATGGGGACGGTCCTCACTAAACTCGACGAGACTGTCTCCTTGGGCGGGGTGGTGAACTTCGCCAGATCGATGGGCCCGGTTTTTGCATATTTCTCCAAGGGGTACAAGTCGCCAGGGGACTTTGCCCCGGCAGACCCTGAAGATCTCATGGACCTATGGCTCGGTACGCCTCCCCCGCAGAGCCCTGGACCCGGCCGGGAGGCCCCTGACTGAAGCGGTCGCGGCCCTTGCCGGATTCGGGCTTCCGCACTGCCTGGGGACTGCGGAACCTCCTCAATGACCGGGCTTCCGCGTGATCCTGTCGGGGCTTCCTAACTGTTCTTCCAGCCTGGCTTCAGCCTAAGCTTCCGGCGGTTTTCCGGCGGATCTTCCTTCAGGCCTTCGGCGATCTTCCGGCGGATTTCAGGGAGATCTGAGGCGATCTCCCGGCGGATCTTCAGGCGAGTCCCCGGCGGTCTGCCTGCGGATCTCTGTCAGATCCCCCGACAGATCTCCAGCGGCGCTCCAGAAGGAGCCCTGTCAGAACTTCCGACAGATCTCCCTTAAAGCTTCCGACGGATCGCCAGATAAGCCCCGGCAAGTTCTTCCTCAGGCCTGCACAAGGCCTCCCTCAGGCCTGGACAAGGCCTCCCTCAGGCCTGCACAAGGCCTCCCTCGGGCCTGGACAAGGCCTCCCTCGGGCCTGGACAAGGCCCCCTTAGGCCTCCAGCCCCGACCTGAAGCCGCAATCCCGGTGGCTATGGCTGGGAGGCCAAGCGCCCCACGGCCTTCAGAACCGTTTCCGCCTCGGCTTGCCGCCAAGGCTCGCCTCCGGGCCGCTTAGGCGGCTATAATGCCCGAAGAGGAGCGGCGGCCGCTTTTTTCCGCAGGCGGCCTGGCAGGTTACGGCCTCCCTTGAGGCGCCTGCCCCGGGCCTCCCCTGAGGCGCCTGACCCGGGCCTTCCTTTGAAGCCCCGCATGTAAAGCTCCGCTGGATGCTCTTGCCGCGGCCCCTCGCTTGCCGAGCCTTGCGCCAATCCCCTTCAAGGCGCCCGCTCGGCGCCTTCCCCCGAATTTCTCCGGCGGGCCTTTTCCGGCGCGCCTCTCCGGCGGGCCTTTTCACGGCGCGCCCCTTTTGACGAGCTCACCTTCAAGGCGGCCCGCCGCGCAAGCGCCTGAGGCCGCTCAAGGCCCAGGGCGTGTTCCGGTTAAGGTGTCGTTTATGGCCAAATCCACTGACAAGACTCGCGGCCCTCAGGCCGCAGGCCCGGCACGCAAAGGCGCCGCCGCTGACCCGCAGGGGCCCGCGCCGGCATCCGGACCGACGCGGGTGATCTCCGTGTCCAGCGGCAAGGGCGGGGTGGGCAAGTCCAACCTCACGCTGGCCCTCGCCCTCGCCCTCGCCTCCCTCAGGCGCAGGGTCCTCATCTGGGACGCGGACCTGGGGCTGGCCAACACGGACGTGCTTCTCGGGATCCGCACCAGGCACACCATCCACGACTGGCTCAAGGGTTCGCGGACGTTGGAGGAGATCGTGATCGACGTGCCCGGCGGCATCTCCATACTGCCTGCCGCCAGCGGCATCCTCGAGCTCTCCGACATCACCCGCGAGGAGAAGGAGAGGCTCATCTCGGACTTCCAGGCCTGGGGGGGCGGGGATCTGGACTTCATGCTCATCGACACGGCGGCCGGCATCGGCCAGAACGTCATGTTCTTCAACCTGGTCGCCGCGGAGCACATCGTGGTCGTGACCCCCGAGCCCACCTCCATCACGGATGCCTACTCGCTCATCAAGACCGTGGCGACCAGGCACCGCCGCAACAGCTTCTATATCCTCCCCAACATGGTCTCTGATCTCCAGGAGGCCAAGCGGGTCTTCAGGCTCCTGGCCGACGTCGCCGGCAAGCACCTCCCCCAGGTCTCCCTGGACCTCGCGGGCTTCGTGCCTAAAGACGACGCCGTGCCCGATGCCGTACGGCGGCAGACGCCCTTTTTCACGGCATTTCCTGCCTCCGAAGCCTCCCGGAAAGTCCTGGAGGCGGCCAGGCGGCTGGTCGCGGCGCCGCCGCCCCCGCCCGGGCGGGAGGGGGGCCTCACCCTCCTCCTGGACAGGCTGGGCGACAACTCCCTGGCGGTGAACTGATGTCCATCAACATCGGCACATACGGGCCGTGCGGACAGCCGGTAGGGAACGCCGGCTGGAAGGGCCTCTCCATGGAAGAGAGGACGGCCTACGTTGAGAAATACGCCTCCCTCATCAAGTACCTGGCCGAGCGCCTGGCGGCCCGCCTCCCGGAGCACGTGGCCAAGGAGGACCTCATGTCCTCCGGGGTCTTGGGCCTCATCGACGCGGTGGAGAAGTTCGAGCCGGACCGCGGGATCATGTTCAAGACCTACGCCGAGTTCCGCATCAGGGGGGCCATGCTCGACGAGCTCAGGAGCCTCGACTGGGTGCCCCGCGCCGTGCGGAAGAAGGCGGCCGAGCTCGAGAGGCTCTGGCGGAAGCTGGAGATCCAGCTGGGCCAGCCGCCGACGGACGAGCAGAGCGCCGCGGCCCTCGGAGTTGATCTCGCCGCCTACCACAAGATGGTCGACGAGATCTCCGTCATCAACATGCTGGACCTGGAGAACTTCCGGCTGGAGGCGTCGGGCGGGGGCCGCGACAGCCTTGACCTGTACGAGGTCCTCCGCGACGAGAACTGCCTGGATGCCCTCACGGTCCTGGGCCAGGAGGAGCTCAGGCAGGTCCTGGCCGACGCCATCGACGCCCTGCCCGAGAAGCAGAAGCTCGTGGTGACCCTCTACTACCACGAGGATCTCACCATGAAGGAAATCGGCCAGGTGATGGGATACACCGAATCCCGCATCAGCCAGCTCCACGGCAACTGCGTGGATGCGCTGAGGCTGAAGCTCGCCAGGTACTTCGAGCACCGCGGCCGGGAGGCCCTGGAGAAGGCGGCCTCCGCCAAAGAGGAAAAGACCTCCAGGCGCAGGGGCGCCAGAAAGCCTAAGGCAAGCCCTGCAGCCGCGCCGGAGAAGCCTCAGGCCTCTTCGGCGCCTGAGGCTCCCTGCGGGGACGGGCCGCGGCCGCTTCAGGCGGCAGGCGCTCCGGCCCTGGAAGGAAACGGTCCGCAGGCGCCTTCAGGGCCCGCCGTTTTCTTGTCTTCCTCCGCCGACGGCGCCGGCGCCGCGGGGGCCGCGCCCGCTCAAGGAGCCGCGCCGGAAACGGCGATCGGCGCCGCGGCAGCGGCCGTCGACGTCAAGACAGCGGCCGTCGACGTCGAGACAGCGGCGATAGGCGTCAAGGCCTGGGAGACCGCCGCCGAGACTTCGGCGACCGGCGTTGAGGCCGCGGCGACAGGCGTCAAGACCGGGGAGATCGCCGCCGAGACTCCGGCGACCGGCGTCGAGGCCGCGGCCGCCGGCGCCGAAAATCCGACGCTCGGCATCGAGACCGAGGCGATCCTCGTTGCCGGCGCGGCCGTGCCGACTGCCGGCTCCTGGGCCGTCCAAAGCCCTCATGCCCCCCAAACCACCCAATGGCCGGAAAGGCCGGAGGCGCCTCATGCCGCCCCCGTATCCGTGCCTGAAGCGGCCTTCGAAGGCCCTGCCGCGGCAGGGGCCGCGGAAGGGCTGCAGCTTCCGGAAGCGCCCAAAGAGCCTTAAGGCCCCCTGCGGCAGCCGGTTGCCATAACGTGCCCGAGGAGCCGCAGGCTATAGGCGGGCGTCAGTTAACCTGACGGGCCTCAGGAGCCCCGGGCCGCAGGCGGGCGCCTGCCGGCCTCAGGCCCGAGGTCACTCAAGGCCGTTCCCCCGGCCTTCCCCAGAGAGCTTCGGCGGCGCCTGGCGGCGCCCTGACGGGCAGGCTTCCGCCTTTCCGAGGCGGGCGCCCCGGCAGCGCCGAAAACAAACCCGCGCCCGCGCGCGGCGGAGCCGCGTTCTGTTTCAGCGGCCCGCAAGCCCGCGCCGTAGAGGAGCCATGGCCAACGATCCTTCAGGCATAGCCGCTCCGGCCTTAGACGACTGGGACAGCCTCCCGGTGGCGCCCGACAGCTCCTGGGACGTTATACCGCCTCCGGCCCCGGCCGTTCCTGCGGCGCCTGGCGCCGCGGCCTCGTCTCCGGCTTCCGCAGCCCCGTCTCTTGCCTCAGGCCCCTTTTCCGCGGCTTCCGGACCGCCTGAAGACGGCGGGGAAGAAGACGAGTTTCTCTCGGCGGCCTCCCCCGAAGTCCCTGCCGGCGGGCTTGACCCGATCGAGATCAGCGGGGTGGAGATCGCTGACCCTTACGGCTCGCCGGCTCAGGCCGCCCGTGACGTCCAGGCGGGCGGGCCGGCCGCTGGCGGAGCCGCCGCGGGCGAAGACGATTCGGACGGCGGCGCCGATGATCTGGAGCTTGACGAGCAGGCCATACACTCGACGCTTATGCGGCCGAGCGGCCCCGCCGTTCCGCTGTCTTCAGCCCCGGACGACAGCCTG
>JAITRL010000343.1 GCA_031288415.1 Deltaproteobacteria bacterium
GCCGACGCCATATCCAACAGGGCAATCCCGTCCGCATCCGCCAGCGCCCTGGGAGCCGCCGGCTTCGGGGCCTTCTCCGCGATGGGTTACGGCACGAGCCGGATCGAGTCCGGGTCCCACATCGACGTCAAGGGCTTCTCCGGCAACATCGGCCTGGCGGCGGCGGCGGAGACCTCTTCCGGCATCGCCACCGCCGGCGTTTTCCTCGAGTTCGGGCGCGGCGAGTTCGACTCGTACAACGACTTCGCCGGCCTCCCGACCGTCCACGGAAGCGGCGACGTCACTTACATCGGCGGCGGCCTCCTCGGCCGGTTCGAAATAGGCTCGGCCGGTTCCAGCAGGCCGTACGTGGAGGGCTCCGTTCGCCTCGGCACCACCAGAAGCGACTTCACCAGCGACGACTTCCTGGGCATTCTTGCGGACAGGGCCTCTTTCGAGCTTCACTCCGGATACTACGGTTTCCATGTCGGGGCGGGGTATATCCTGAATCTCGCCGGCTTGGGAGACGACGGCTCGCTGGACCTCTCGGCGAAAGTGTTCCATACCCGCCGCGACGGGGACGAGTTCGCCGTGCTGGGAGCGCGCGCCTCCACCAGCGCCGTCAGCTCCACCCGGCTCGTCGCGGGAGCGCGGCTCAGCTTCGGCCTTTCCGAACTCGTCAAGCCCTTCGTGGGCGGCTACTTCGAGCACGAGTTCCAAGGCGAGTCCCAGGTCATCGTCGACGGCTTCGAGCTGCCCAAGGCCTCGCTCGAGGGCAACTCGGGCATCGGCGAGCTGGGCGTGACCCTCACCCCCCCCTCAGTCCCCCTTGAGGTGGAGCTGGGCCTCCAAGGCACCGGAGGAAAACGCCAGGGCGTCTCAGGCGGGCTCAAGGTGAACTTCACTTTTTAAGCCGCCTGGAGGCTTGCCCTTACCGGGCTTTCTCCCTTCGCGACCGATAAAGCGGCCCCGCCATGCTTTTTGTCACTTCACTGTGAAGCCTTCCCTGGCGGCAACGTTGGCGGGAGAGATGCGGCCTCGCCTCCTCCGGAGTCGTGACGGGAACATAGGACCGCCAAGCGTCTTGTGCGCCGGGGTTTTTTTGGGTGTGCGGCGGCTTGCTGCAGCTTGACGGGCCGTCCAGTGATTTTTTGGCACTTGGCGCTATACCGCTGTCTGGAGGGGGCGGCTGGCCCGGAGGCGGAGGCATTTCAGACATTGAGCTGCTATTGCCTATTTTCAAGGCATTCCGCCTGCCCAGACGTTCCAAAGTCGCTTCCAGCCTTATTTTTCAGCTTCAGGGATTTTTTCCCCTTGTTTCGAACGGTTTTCGCCGCCAGCCGGCATTGGAGGGCCACCAGATGCATCCCCAATGGGTGTGCAGGCCTGTTCCCCCAAATCCGCCTGATCTTAACCAGTCCAATCAGGTGCTCGTCACTGCGACCGTGCCTGGATAAGCCGTCTTCAAGGCCTCTCTGAAACGGATGACCCCGCGGCTTCCGTTTCGGCATTCAGCGCGTGACGGAAGCCGCGGGGCTCGTCGGTTTCATGAAGGCCCGGCTGCCGGGCACGGGCAGGACTTGCAGGCCCTAAGCTTCAGCAAACCGTTCCGGAGCCTAAAGCCTTCGCTGGTCAAGACGCCTTTCGGAGAGTATCAAAACTTGGTAACCGTTCAGCTACCTGCCCAGTCCTAAGCGGGGTTGGCCTTGAGAGTTCCCCCTTGAGGCCACGGGTTACCAAGGTCAGCCTCGCCTTTGGCGCTTGTTTTGACGGCTTCGCTACGGTGGGATTCACGGCAACAGGCGACACGGCCGGATGCTTCCCTAGTCCACCCCTCTGCAGGCGTCATCAGCAGACACGCATGGAACGGCACGGAGCGGGGTGACGTTGCAGGCCTGATTCACCTTCGTTCCCGAGGGAGTCCACCGTCTCCGAACGATGGACTGATAAAGTTTACGTAATGAATTTAACTCATTTTATCGTTTAAGGCTCGAAATTGTTGGTATTTGTTCTTGACAGCATGAAACTCCCCCTGATCTTTGTTTCAAAAATGTGACGGAAAGCCCCTTCAAGCTCGGGAGGCCGGGATCCACCGCCGCGATCCCTTCGCGATAAGCTCACGGACATGCTTCCGGAGGATTCCGTGCGCCAGCCGCGCGGCTGAAGATTGATCCGGGTGGCAAGGTCACCGGGGCCGCCCTGGTCCGGGTGACCGCACCAGAAACTGAAGGGTCAGGGCCGGAAGCCGTTCTGATCGCCTCCTTCGGGCTGGAGAACAGGGGAGACCCCGTCAAGAGGAACATGACCCGCCGCAAAGGCTGCCGATACAGGAGGAGATCGGCGAACCTGAGTTGCCGGAAGGCGAGCTTCCCTCAGCGGACGCGGGAAAAGGGCCGGCTTCCCCTTTACCTGCCCCGCCGGGTGGAGGTCGTCGGGAACTTCGCCGCCAGGATTCTCCGCCTGGCCCCGCTCCCCGGGTTCCCTGCGGATACGGCCAGGTTCGATGCGCAACGGAAGCGGAACCCCGACATTTCCTGCGTGGAGTATCGGCAAGGGGAGCTTCAGTGCTACGAGGTGCTGCAATACCTTCGGGAGAGGGAAGGAGGCAAGTGCGCTTACTGCGAGAAAATGGCGGGCCCATGGAAGCGGGCCACATAGTCACCAGGTCCAAGGGGAGCTTGGGCTGCGTCTCCGGCCTCACTTTGGCCTGGCTCGCCTGTAGCCTTGAAAAGCGGGAAAACCGGGATCAATGTGGTCAGGAAGGGGGGGCGAACGGTTACAAAGCGATTTTGTCCGCAGCCAATGACGCTAAAGTCATTTCTTTTATTCGTTTATTTAATTTTTTTTAGTATATTTTATTATCAATCATTTCAATTTCTATTATATTTATATTAATTTAAAATCTAGCATCGTTTCGTTCGGACCGCGCTCAAGCCTCCCTGCGGGCCACGGCAAGGCGGGCCTTAAATGCTCGGCAAGGCCTCCCGGGCGCGCCTGAGAGCCCGCGCGGGGATTGTCACGCGAGCCATGGGGTTTCCGCAGGCGCGGCTTTCCCGCGTTCGGAAAACACTTGAAATGAGCGCCCGCGCTGGTCTAAAATCCCTTTTCAGGGCTTATTCCCGAAACAATCCGCGGGACTCCGGTTCAGGACGTGCCCGCTGCCGTATCCGAAAAGGCTAAAGAGGGCTATTTCTATGATTATCCTGGTCATAAACGCGGGCAGCTCATCGGTCAAGTTCACGCTGTTCGACATGTCTGACGACAAGAAAGTCCTGGCGACGGGCCTCATCGAGCGCATAGGCATCGACGGGACCAGCATGAAGTACTCCAACTGGAAGGGGGAGAAGAGCCAGGGCCCCGTCGCGGTCAAGAACCCCAAGGAGGCCGTGCAGGTCATCAGCGAGCGCCTGGTGGACCCCAAGTACGGGGTCATCGGGGCCCTCTCCGAGATCAAGGCCGTGGGCCACCGCATCGTCCACGGCGGCGAGAAGGTGAACAAGCCCGTGCGGGTGACCGAGGAGGTCAAGCAGATCCTCAAGGACTGCTTCTCCATGAGCCCCCTCCACAACCCCCACAACCTGGCCGGCATAGAGGCCTGCGAGACGGTCTTCAAGGGCGTGCCCAACGTGGGCGTCTTCGACACCGCCTTCCACAGCTCCATGCCCCCCAGGACCTTCCTGTACGGCATCCCTTACGAGCTGTACACTCAGGACCAGATCCGGCGCTACGGGTTCCACGGCACCTCACACGCCTACGTCTCCCGGGCCGCGGCCCGCTTCGACGGGAGGCCAATCGAGAGCCTGAAGATCATCACCGCCCACCTGGGCAACGGCGCCTCCATCACCGCCGTCAAGGGCGGCCAGTCCTACGACACCTCCATGGGGCTAACCCCCCTCGAGGGCGTGGTCATGGGGACCCGCTCGGGCGACCTCGACCCGGCGGTCATCTTCCACATCATGAAGATCAAGGGCCTCTCCTACCAGGACGTGGACAACCTGCTCAACAAGAAGAGCGGCGTCCTGGGCCTCGCGGGCATAGGCTCCTCCGACCTCCGCGACGTCGAGGAGGCCGCCAACAAGGGCAACGCCCAGTGCGCCCAGGCGCTGGACCTCTACGCCTACCGCGTGCGCAAGTACATCGGGGCTTACCTGGCGGCCCTGGGCGGGCTCGACATCCTGGTCTTCACCGCCGGCGCCGGCGAGAACTCCAGCACCCTGCGCGCCGCCATCCTCGAGGGCATGGACGGCCTGGGCTTCAAGCTGGACAAGGCCAAGAACGATGTGCGCTCCTCGGAGATCAGGGTCATCTCAGCCGCCGACTCCCCCTACAAGATCATGGTCGTGCCCACCAATGAGGAGCTGGCCATAGCCGAGTTCACCGGCGAGGTCCTGGGCGGCTGACGGCCCCCGGAAGCCCGGATGCCAATTGCGGCTTCCAGGCCCTCCGCCCGCAGGGTCTCCCGCCCGAGCCTCCGGTCGGTTCTGCGGAAGCCGGGCATGTCCCCTCAACCCCGCTCGCCCCCGCCGGGCGCCGTCTTCGGCGGCGCTTTGCGGGGGCGCCTTTCTCTAGGCGGCTTCCGGCGCGTGCGTCTCCGGCTCCGGCGGTCCTTGGCCGGGGGGCGGCTCAAGGCAGCCCGGAGCAGCCGCCTGCCGCGGCTCCCGGCAACGGCGTATCAGGCCGCGGCAGGGGAGACTGTCGGCAGGGAAGCGGAAAGGCCGGCCGGTCGGTCGGCGTGGCGTGGCGTGGCGGGCGGGGCTGCAAGGGCCATGACCGGTCAGGCCCAGTGGCCCGGTCAGGGCCTGTCAGCCCAGGCTGTTCGGCAAGTCACGGCGGTCAGGCCAGGATAGGCGGTCCCGCGGCTGAGCTGGCCGGCTCGGGAGCGCCCGGGCTGATTCAGTCGGCGCGGGTTTGACGGGGTCGATTTTACTGGCGCGGTTGCGCTTGGGCCGATGCGACTGGCGCGGATATGACCGTCTTGAGCGGACATGACGGGGTTTGACACGACTTGGCGGGCGCCGGGCCCGGCGCCCGTTGCCGGAAAAGGCCGCCGCCGGCGTGCGGCGGCTTCCGGCTCGGGGGGAGAAGCGATGACGACAGCCATGCGCGGAAGCATGAAAAGCCTCAGGCCCTTTACCGGAAGGCTCGCCATCTGCTCGGCGGCCTTCGCGGCCGTCCTTATCCTTGGGGCCTGCGGGCCGGGCAAGAACCCTATCCTCGGCGAATGGGATGTGACCGTGAGGACCGGCAACTCCGGCCTGGATGCCATGGCAGGCATCTTCACCGCCATCCAGAAGCCGTCGGTCTCCTTCACCGAGACCGAGATGCGCCTCAGGATAGGCGACTCCGACCAGACGAGGCAGGTCACTTACACCAAGGACGACGACGGGAACTGGAGCGTCTGCTTCGGCGCGGAAGGCACCCAGTGCCAGCGCTTCACGTTCTCGGACGAGGCGCGGACCAGAGCCTCCTTCACCGTGTTCGGCATGGAGCTCGGCCTAGTGAAGAAGCCTGAGCCGCAGACCTGACGCCCCTCCTTGCCTGCGGCCGCCGCGCCGATCCCCTGGCTCGGGAAGCTCCTGCGGGCGTCGCCGCCCGCGAGGCGGCCGCAGGCGGCGGCGGAAGACTCTTCCGCTTCCGGAGGCGCAGGGCCCCGAGAGGCCAAGGCCGGGAAGCGCCTCAAGGCAGCCTGCGGCTCCCGGCCGCGCGGAAGTCCCCGGCAACCGGCCGGGCGGCCGTGCCATGTGGAAGCGATCGCCGGACATCAGCCGGGACAGGCGATCCGCAGTCATTCGCGCGAAGGGGGCTCCGAGGGGGCCGCAGGCGCTGCGGGAACCCGGAACATGTCGCCGTTGCATGATGGCCATGTGTCTTGCCGGGCTTCTGCGGTCCAGGCGACGGCCAGGGCGGAAGCCGCCCTGGAGCCAAGGGAGCCAGATCGCGTCGGACGCTACGGCCGGCCTCCGCCGCGCGGAAGACGGGAAGACGGCTCTATCGGGAAGGGCGCGGTATAATATAACGCGAAGGTCATGACTCTTCTTGAGCCTTCCTGAGCCGGCGGCTTTGCGTAACAGGCATGCCGGAGACGCCAGGCCCAGGCTGCAGGCCTGAATCTAGAGGGAAACCCCGTCCTTGAGGGGCGGGGAGGACATTGGAAAACCGATGTCGAGGGCGGCAGGTCTTCATGTTTCAGGCAGGTTTCATTTGCGACTTGCCCGAATGGCCCCATTTCACGGTTAATGAGGCTCTTCCGGGAAAAGATCTCGCGGAACTAGACTCGGCGGCGGCCGGGCTGCGCGCCAGGCTTTCTTCGCTCGGAGCCGGTATCCTCCGCGACATCAACGGGATCGCCGTCTTCGACGAGCTGCGCTGCAGTTTCGGGATCGAAGGCATCAGTCTTGATCCGGCTAAACTGAGGCCATCCCTGGCCAGGAAACTCGACGTCGGATTTTCCCAGCCTGCCGAGGAGGAGTCCCGTGACCGCTACTTCGACGGCCTTGTCGACATATTCGCTGATATTCATGCCAACAGCGCTGAGCCGCTGAGCGAGGCAAGGCTGTTCCGTTGGCACAAGCCCCTCTTTCGCGGGGGACGAACCCGTCCTGATCGGCGACTGGAGGCATGCGTCGGACGGGCCTATGCTGGCGGTGTCCGGGCCTCCAGGAGACGAGACCGCGCATTTCCAGGCTGTCCGCGCGGCCAGGGTTCCGGGAGAGACGGGCAGGTTCATCGCCTGGTTCAACGCGGCGTCGGACATGCATCCGGCGGTCAAGGCGGCGGTCGCCCATCTCTGGTTCGTGACGGTTCATCCGTTTGCCGACGGGAACGGGAGGATCGCCAGGGCGCTCTCGGATCCCGCGATGGCCGCTCAAGACAGCGCCGCGCCGTATTACAGTTCTTCCCGGCAGATTCTTAAAACGAGGGAATCGTATCATGACATGCTCGAGAAATCCCGGAAAAGCTGTTCACTTGACATAACAGCCTGGGTCCAATGGCATGTCCGGGCGATATTCGGCGCCGTGTCCCGAGCATTGGCCGCGTTCGAGCGGACAGTTGAAAAATCGCTGTTCTGGGCCAAAGCCAAGACGCTTCCGCTGGGAGCCCGGCAAATTCGCGCGCTATCCTCTCTGAATCACGGATTTTTGGGCACTCTCGACTCTCAAGTTTACGCTAAAATGAATTCCTGCAGCCTTTCCGCCGCCGAAGCGGAATTCGCCCAACTCAGGGATTAGAATCTGATAGACTGT
Source organism: Deltaproteobacteria bacterium (assembly GCA_031288415.1). GTDB lineage: Bacteria > Desulfobacterota > Desulfarculia > Adiutricales > Adiutricaceae > JAIRZX01. Next base: position 7,224 of record JAITRL010000343.1, read on the forward strand.
AAATTCCCGTCGCAGTCAAGACTCGTCGCAGAACAGCTTCCGCGGCCGGATCCTCGTCCGCCGGATGATCTGTCGGCAAAATCGACTGTCGCGGACGATCCCGCCGGCCTGGCCGGCCTGCCGGGAGGAAACCGGGAGAAACCGTCAGATTCCAAGCCCGGAGGGCCGCGGATGTGATCCCGGCCCGGGCGAAGGGCGCCTCAGGCCGGGGAGGCCCGCGCCTCGCTGCGGCCCGCTGCTTGAGGCCGTCCGCGGCGCCGGACTTGAAATCCCGCTTCAGGCGCGGTCTTGTTTTCACGCGCCTCGCCTTGCCAGCCTCGCCTGAGTCTGAGGGGGGCGCGGGCTTCCGCAGTGCGCTCCTCTGGCCTGGGCCGCCTTCCAAGAATGCGCCTGGCTTACGGGGCTTGGATGTCGAGGATGCCCTTAGACAGGCGGAACTCCTCCAGGGGACGGCCGCGGAAGGCGAGCAGCTTCTCGAAGAGGTAGCGGGCCCTGGCGACGACGCGCGCCGCCATTCTCTCGTCCATGAGGAAGCGGGTGGAGGTGAGGCAGGATCTCCCCAGCCCCAATGCGAGGCGCGCCTCATAGGTGGGGTCCCCCAGCCTTGCGGCGAAGCCCGCCGCCAGATCCCAGGCGCGGCCGGCCGCCTCCGCGAGCCTGCGGCGCTCCTGCGGGGCCGTCATGGGGAGCCTGAGGACCGAGACGAGCATCACGGAGACGTCCTGGACGTAGTCCGATTCCCTGGACCGGTACAGGTCCAGCATGTGCAGGCGCCGGGAGGCGGGGTCGTAGAGGATGTTGCTGAGGTTGAAGTCCCCGTGGATGAGCATGCTCCGCAGGGCGGGAATCTCAGCCTCCATGGCGGAGAGTTCCGCGAGCATGTCGCTGATGGGGCGGATCTCCAGGGAACCCAAGGCCCCCTGGTACCTCATGAGCTGGGGGTAGAGGCAGGAGGCCTCCCCGAAGCGCTCCAGGGCCTGCCGGGCGAAGGCCGCCGAGCAGGGGCGGGGGAGGGCGGTCTCCTCCCAGATGCCGCTCATGACGGCCATCGCCGCGTCAAGGCCCTCCAGGGCCTCATCGGGGGCGTTCTCCAGGAAGAGCGTCTGGAGGTTCCGGCTGGGCACGTACTCGAGCACCAGGGCCGCCTCGGACCCCTTCCGGGCCGGTATGAACGCCTTCACCTCCGGGGCGAGCCCGGGCCTGAGCTTCGCCCATCTGAGCAGGCTGTCGCGCTCGAGGTTGAGCTTGAAGTCCGGGCCGTGCTTGAAGAGGACCGTCTCCCCGCCGGCGGCCGCAGGGCCTGAGGCTTGCGCTCCGCCGGAGGTTCCGCCGCCTGCGGGGCCGTAGCCGTTGCCGCCCGCGCCTTGCGCAGGGCCCCCGTCCGCGCCGTCTGCGGGGACGCCGCCCGCGCCTTGCTCAGGGCACCCGCCCGCGCCGTCTGCGGGGACGCCGTCCGCGCCTTCCGCTGGGCCGTCGCCGCCGTTCGCCTTTTCCCCAGCGCGGTCAGGGGCGTCGCAGGGACGGTCCTCCTGAAGGGCGTCCACTACCCCGATGCGGCAGCCGGATCTCCCTCCCCAGATGGAGCGGTAGCCCATGCGGCTGATCTCGAAGTCCCTGCCCGCGGCCCTGAGCCCTTCGCCCAGGGCCTTGTACTGGTTGAGCTTGATCTTCTCGCCCATGATGACGTAGATGATCTTCTCGCCGATCTCGAGCAGCACGTCCCCCACCCGCTCCAGGTAATGCACGATCATGAGCGAGGTCACGAGGTTTCCGGGGTCAGAGCCGCCGCTCTTGAGCTCCTCCATTATCCGCGCGAAGCGGTCGGCGTAGGAGCCGTCAAGCCTCTCCTCGGCCTGGCCCAGGCGCACGGCGAGCGACACGTCCCTGCGCGCGAGGGCCGGCTCGATGCGCCCCAGGCCGAAGATGATCTCGTGGAAAAAGTCATTGAGCCTGAACTGCCTGAGGAAGTCCACCGAGCTGAGGTGCCCGGCCTGGCGGTCGAGGTTCAGGAAAAGCTCCGCGATACGCTCGAGCCTGGAGGCCACCGAGGCGAGCCCCTGGAGGAAGATGGAGTCGCGCCGTCTAGCGCCCCGTCCGGAGTAGAGTTCCAGGGCCTGCTTCTGGAGGAGAGCCGACTGGGCCGCGATGGAGGAGGCCCGGTTGTACAGGTACCGGCTCTTGGCCGGATCCCTCCTGGTCAGGAGGGCACGCGTCTCGGCCGCCGCGTGCAGGACCTCGCCCGCCAGAAGTTTGAAGCCGCCGCGTATTTCGCCGATGGGCACGGCCTTCAGTTCCCTGCGGCGGTCTTGCCCAGGGGCAGGCCGGCCGGCTTCTGCTCTTCCGCATCGGGCCAGGAGAAGGAAAGGGTGACCCTCACGCGCCCGTGCCTGGCCGAGGTCTCGACCGACATGTCCATGATCTCGGAGGGGGTGAGGCTCGCTTTGCGCTGCTGGGACCGGAAGTCCAGCCTGCGGTTCCGGAAGCCCTCGATCAGGGCCTCGAGGTAACGGGCGACGTCATCGGGGTCGGTGGTGAAACCGTGGCGGAAATTGTTCCTGCTCATGACAATGAAGGCTTTCGCGCCTGCCGTGCGCGGGGGCGCCAGCGGAAGCGGCTTCGGGAGCCGCAAGATCCCCCGGGCTGGCTCGGGATCCGGGCGGCTGGAAGGGAGTCTGGCGGGGCAGGGGGTCAGGGGCGCGGGCGGCGGGGATTTACGGAAGGCTTGCGGGCGGCCCTGTGAGACGTCTTCGCTCCGGCGCCGGGGGCTTGCCCGTAACCGGCGGGGCCGGTGATGGGAAGGCGGCCGGGGCGCTCAGGCCGGGAGCCGAGCCGCCTGAATGACGGTAAATTACAGGATAACACGAGCAGGCAGCCGTTTGCAATTTTTTTTTCCAGTATTTCAGCTTCCCCCGGGTTATCCATAACATCGTGGCCGGGGCGCCAGGGAGTTATCCGAGGCTGGCTCCCGGCGCGCGGGCCGATGGCCTTCCGAAGCGGGCCGGCGGCTTGCCGGAGCGGGCCGGCCGGCTTCCAAAGCCGGCCGGAAGGATTCATGACGTGAAGGTTTGTGGCTTTCAGGCTGCTGGCAGGGGCGCTTCCAGGGAACCGGAAAGCTGTCCGGCAGTGTTTAGCGCCGCAGGGAGCCTGTCCGCGCCCGCCTGAAACGGCGGCCTCATTCTCAGGAGGGCGCGGCAGGGGGAGAATCAGGCTCTTGGCGGCAACCCGCTGGCGGGGTGGCGGCAGGCCCGGAGGCGGCGGCAGTTCATGCCGGAGCCGCAAAAGCGGCAAATTTTCAAGGGTTTACGTCTGTCCGGAAGTTCAGGAAAATTTTTTTTCAGCCTCGCTGCCCAGCCCAGGGGAATTTATAGCCTTGTTCCGAAGTGTTTCAGCCTGCCTCCGGCATGGGACAGCCGTTATATGCGGCTCGGCAGTCATGCCGGCCAAGCGTCTGTTCCGCCAATACCCCTCGGGATGCCGCCGGCCCGATCAGTGACTCGCCGATGCCGGCCGCAGGCCTGGATGTCTCGGCTCAATGTTCTCCCTGAAAGCGGAAAACCGCGAGCCGTCAAGTCAATCCGTTCGTGACGGCCCGCGGGGCTCGAGCTTAAGGCCGGCCCTGCTGAAGGCGCCTGCCGGTTTGGCTCAGCGGCGCGGGCTGCGCCTTCCCGGACCTCGGCTTCAGCCAACCCGGCCGGAAAAGTCCACTCCTTCGCGGGCCAAAAGCCCCGCGGCGGGCGTCAGAAGCCGGAAAGTCAACATGTTTCCGTATCCGTAAGGCGTTTTGACGGCGGTTTGGGACTTGTCGCCGGCCCCGTCAGTCACTGCCGAGGAGATCGGAAAGCTGCGCCAGGCGGCATGCCTTTCTTGCCGTTTTCAAAAGGCCTCCCCGGCCGCATGCTCGCGGGATCCCTGGGCCGCATGGAGGCGGCGATCCGGGCGGCGCGTGACGTTCCGGACTTTTCCAGCGGATCCTGCGGCCGTATCCGCCTGAGATCTTCCTTGAAAACGCGGAGCCGCGTGAAGGGAGCGCCTAAGTTCCGGCGCCCTTGCCGTCATGCGTTTACAGTGCCTCTTTCCGTCAGGGTTTTCCGGCTTTTCCGGGCTTTTCCGGCAGGAGTACCTAAAGCCCATGAGGATCCTTTTGCCTCAGCCGCCCGCCCTGTCGTGGCGGCGCCATGGCCGGAAGCAGGCATCCGTTTTCGGGGCCTCACCGCATGGAATTTGCCGGAGACTGTCTTTGGGTCAGGCAAACGCATGGCCGCCGCCTCCCTGCAGGAGCGTCACATGTCCGCGGCGATGGAACCGCTCTTCAGCCGTCTCATTTTGCCGGGAAGTTCCCGGAACGGGCCCAGGGCGGTTTGCGGCATGCCTTGACCTGCGGATAAAGGATCTCCCGCTTCAATGCCGATGACGGCGGGCACGCGCGCAAGCTTCGCCGATATTTTCCGCGTTAATCCGCTCAACTCCGATTTTATGCCCTAAAAGAGGTTCGCGCTCCGCTTTTACGGGGTACCATTCGACACGCCTCCGTAAAGCCGTCTTCGAGCCGCTTTCTTTGGAATCAGGTCAGGCGGAAAGCTATGCCTAGGCAAAATCAATTAACAGCCGAACACGTGAATGGTTTTATTCCTGAATTTTTCCGTTTTGCAAAAAATTTTTTGATCCCATGACTTAGCCTTATCCCTGTCGAAAACAACCAGCCAGCCCTCTTCTTCGCCGGCATCGTCAAGATAGCCAGACAACTGAGACAGGCTGTCCTTGTCATATGAATATTTAAGCTTGACTTCGATCAAATATTCCTTGCCTTCATATCGGACTGAAATATCAACGGCTCCGCTGCCTTCCGCGTATTGTCCGCCGACGACGGCCCCTCCGTTCACGGTTTTCCGCAAATACGCCAAAAGGATGAAAGAATAAGCAGCTTCATCAAATCTGTGTAACGCGAAATCCGATTCTCTGAACGGAAACGAGCGCGAGCCGTGCCGCCATAATTTTTGAAAATCGGCCATAAGCTCGCTCATAAAAATTATACTGCCGTTGTTCCATTTTAAGTCATGAATATTTTTGCCTAATTGAAATTATATTTGATCGGTTATAACCCTTGACATTGCCTCCCCGTAGATTTTATTTGCGGGCCTGAGGGTTTCATCCGCTTCTTTGACGACCAGGCCGAGATCCTGACAATATCGCCTGTCGTCGCCGTTGACGGGAACCGGGCTTTTAGTGCCGGCGAATACGGCGTCCATGACTTTCATGACTCTGGGTTCAGTCAGGCGCTCGATAAGCGAGTCGATATGCGTGTCTCTCCTTTTTATCAGGGATTCGGCGGCCTCATCGACAAGCGGGGCCGTCACCGGGGCCGAATAATCGTTTTCCAGCCTGACCTCGATGATTTGCCTGGCTAAGGCGTTGACCAGCCAGGGCTGTCCCTCGGACCAATGCCAGGCCCGTCCTATGGCCGCTTCCTCAAAAACCTGCCTGGTAGCCTCGGTGTGCTGACGGTAGAGCCTCCCTGTCTCCTCCAGGGTGAAATTAGCCAGGGTCATTCTTTCCGCCACGATATTATAAGGGCTGGCCAGGCGCCCCCCGGCGGATTCCGGGCGTTCCGAGGCGATGTAGTCCCGGATGTCACGCATACCGACTAAGGCCAGCGACCTCGGAAACTTGTTTCCCGGTTTGTGACGGGAGTTATAGCCGTCTCTGATTTCCGCCAGAAACGTCAGCAGGCCGGGTCCGGCAAGCAGGTCAGCCTCGTCAAAAAAAACGGCCAAATCCTTGTCCAGATCAAGGCACAGCCGGTTAAGCAACGTCTTAACCATGAGGTTAGGCGCATCCATGCCGGACAAGGAATCATATTGAAAAGCTTTTCGGCTGATCGCCCTGACGCCGGAACTTCTCATGGCGTCGTTAAGCTGAGAGACTATCCTTGCAAGAGCATGATATTCGTCCTTAACGGTTCTTAATGATGCCATAGAACAGCTTAAGGCGTACATTGTCCCGGAGTCGTTGATTTTATCCGTCAAAAAATCCAAAACAGTGGTCTTTCCGGACTGTCTGGGCGCATGGAGGATGAAATACATTTCGCCTTCTGTCATATTCTCCGCGCCAGGCAATCGCGGCAAGGACGGCAACATGTAGTGCTTCTCCGGCACGCAAGGGCCTGCGGTATTAAACCGTTTGGGAGAGCTCTCGCGCATGGGTTCCTCGATTCAGGACGGGCAATTTCCGGGGAAGGGGCGGGACAAGGCTTGGCCCGGCGGCCATGCCTCTGGCCGGCCGGTACTGACGGTCTAAAGGAAAATTCTACCCCAAGAAAGCCGGCAAGGCAAACCGCCAAGGGGTTTTGAGACGTGTCCCGAAGGGTTTCAGTCAGCCGTAGGCGTTAGAATGCCGCTATATGCATCCCCGTCGGTTAAGTCGTCCAGGCGGTCTTTTCCGCCAAAATGCCTTGGGGTGCGCTGGCCAATCAGCGAGCCGCCGGCGCCTGCCGCAAGCCGGGAGGCCGGCTCAATGTTCTCCCTGAAAGCGGAAAACCCCGCGCGTCGCAACGTTAATCCGGCCTTTTCGACGACGGTTTGGTTTTGATTCCGCCGCTCGCCCTTTCAGCCGCAGGCGAGGCGATAGGAAGGCGGCATCTGGCCGGCGGCCCGTCCTTGCGGCATTCGGTTGCCTGCTCCTGCCGCATGGCGCGGAGGTCCGGAAGCCGAGGCGGCTCCGGCCTCTTCCCGCGGGCCCGGCGGTCGGATCCGCCGGAGGTCTTCCTTGAGGATGCGGAGGCTCGTGAGGGGGCGTCTAAGTTCCGGCAACCTTGCCGGCCTGCGCTTCCCGTTCCTCTTTCCATCCGGGTTTTCAGGGTTTTCTGGCAGGAGGCGGCGGGAGCGCGTGATGATACTGTCGTCTCAGTCTCCGGCCCCGCCGCGGCGGCGCCTCCGCCGGAAGCAGGCTACACTGTTTGCTGGCTTCGCCGCAAGGAATTCACCGAAGGCCGGCGCGGCGTTCGGCAAATTCACGGCCTCAGCCGCCCTGCAGGGGCGGCCCATGCCCATGGCGGCCGCTTCGATCCTCAGCCGCCTCCTTGCGCCGAGGGGCTCCCGGAACGGGTCCGGTGCGGTTTGCGGCTTGCCTTGCCCGGCGGATGCGGAGCGGCCGCCTCAATGCCCATCACGCCGGTCACGCGCCTGTGACGTCGGACTGTTCCCGCACCGCCGGGCGCGGGGTTTCCGAGGCTCCTGATCCTGTCAGTGGAGTTTCCCTGGAAGAGCCGTTTCAAGATGATCTTGTCTGCGGCATGCCCGGGGATTTTGCGGCGGCCGGCCGCGGGTCTGGCCGCGGGGACGGGGAGCGGAGCAGGGGAACTTCCGGACCGCTTCCCTCGCTAAGGCGCGGGCGCGCTTCCGGCCGGCTCCGCGAAGGGCGCTCCGGCCTGTCCGCGCTTTCCGCCTTCCTTGAGCCTGACCTTCGGCGCCATGATCTTGAGAGTCGCCTTTTCCCTTGGGGCGGCCGGCGGGAGCGGTCGCCTTTTCCCGGCCGCGGCGTCGGGCGTGACATGTCTCGGGCCTCAACAAGGGCAATTGACGGGCTTAGCCGAAGTTCGCGGGAGTTGACCGCGCCTTCCCTGTCCATACCGGCGTCAGCAAGCCTCGTGACCCCATTCAGCCAGTACATGCGGCGGAAATCGCCTGCAGCCGCAAACGGTCTCGCATAGGCGTGAATTGCCTATGCGAGACCTTTCTGCGTTTTTCTTCCCTCCGCCTCCGGGCCTGCCGCCCACCTGCCGGCGGATTGCCGCCGAGATCCGGGAATCCTTTCCCGGTTCCGCTCACGGCCGGCGCCGCCGCCGGAGCCCGCCAGAGGCCGGAGGCTCACGGGCCCGCCAGAGAAGCCGGGGAGAGAGGGGGCCCCCTCGCGCCCTGA
>JAITRL010000363.1 GCA_031288415.1 Deltaproteobacteria bacterium
CGCCGGCGCGCCCGGAAGCGCGGCCGGGGCGGACATGCCTGAACCGCAGTACGGAACTGTCAGCCGGGCAGTCCGGGCTTCCTGTCCGCCCGGCAGTCCGGGCATCCTGACCGCCGGACAGCCGGACAAGGATGCTTGACAGCGGGCAAAATGAATGATAGCTGTGCAGGGATGCCGCTGACGCCGGATATCCGCGCTTCCGGATCTCCAGCCGCGACAGGCCGGGCGGCCCCGGCGTGCCGGCCGCCCCGCCGCAAGTCCCGGCGAAATCCCTGAAACGAATCTGCCGGGCCGCCCGGAGATGCCGCCGGACTGAAAACCGCCGCGAGGAATTCCCAGGAATGACGGAAGGAAAGACGGACACCTCGCCCGGAACCCGAGCGGCCGAAAGCCAGGACACGCCCCGGAAGCCTGAGGCCGACGGCCGGCGCGGCCAGGAGCCCGGAGGCGCGCCCGCCGCCCCGGCTTCCGCCGCGGAACCGCCGCAGGCGACCGGGCCCGGGGCTGCCGGTCAGGGCCTCCCCTCCCCTGACCCCTCTGACCCCTTCGCCATGCCGCCGGATGACCGCGACCACAGGACCTCCGACCCGGATTTCGCGGAAGTGTCGGCCAAGTGGCCTGCCGCAGGTCCAGGCGGCCTGGCGGCCGCCCACAGGGCTGCCGTGAAGGCCCTGACCAGGGATGTGGATCTGGAGGCCGCCGAGATCAGGGAAGAGGCGCTTACCGGGGCTTCTGAGCCGACCGCGGCCTTCAGCAGCTTCTGGGGGGGCGCGGAAGGTTCGGCCTCCGCGCCGCCCGGGGGCGCCGCTTCCCCGGACCTCGGCCCGGAGGGGTCAATCTTCGGCGAGGCGGCCGCGGCCTTCGCGCCGCCGGGAGGCGCCGTTTCCCCCGGCCTCGGCCCGGGGGAAATTTTCGGAGCGGCTGCGCCCGCCGGCGGCGGCTCCGCGGCGGCGCCTGCGACCGCCGTTCTTGAGGGGGCCGCCTCCGGGGGCGCGAGAGGCCGCCTGAGACGGCTCCTGGCCAGGCTGCGCCGCTCGCCCCCCGGAGACGGGGGGCATGGCCTGTTCTCTAAGATCCTGGGCCGCCTGGAGGGGTTCACCGACAAGGCCTCCTGGCAGAGGCTCAGGATCACCCTCGCCGGTTCGGTGCTCCTGGCGGCAGTCGCGGTGACCCTCTCGGTCCCCGGCACGGATCTTCCCGGCGAGGGGCCTGTCTACGACCTGCTGGTCAAGACCCGCCTGAAGCTCCAGCCCCCCGGCATAGCCGAGGGCATCGTGATCATCGCGGTGGACGATGCCTCGAGGTCCCGCCCTCAGGGGTCCATGGCCGAGATCTTCAGCCCGGGGGTCTACGCCGAGATCCTGGATGCCCTGGTGGAGGGCGGGGCGGCGGCGTTGGCCATCCACCGGAACCTGCCCTCCTCCGAGGCCCGCATGTACATGGCCCGGGACGAGATGAGCTGGTGGTCGAGCTTCGGGAACGCCAGGGACAGGAATGTCCCGGTCATCTACGGCTTCAGGTACCGCTCCGGCATCCCGGTGCTCCCCTCCCCGCTCTACGTGGAGGTCATGGGCCGCGACACGCTGGCCTTCATGAACCTGCCCCTGGACCGCGACCTCAAGGTCAGGAGCGCGGACGTCCGCTGGCCGTCGGCCGTCCCGGGGGCGGGCGACGAGTTTTTGAGCTTCGCCTACCTGTCCGCCCAGACCGTTAATCCAGACCTCAGGCCGCCCGCGGGCAACCGCTTCCAGATAGACTTCCGCGACTCCATCCTCAGGTTCAGCTTCGCGGACATCTACCAGAAGGCCCTCAACGGCCAGCTGGACTTTTTCAAGCAGCATTTCCGGGGGGCCCTGGTGCTCATCGGGGAGACCTCGAGCCTGGACCTGGACACCAGCCCGGTGCCGCTTTCCACGTTCGATCCCCGGACCGGCTGGGATCTGATGCCCGCGGTGGAGATCCAGGCCCACGCGGCCAACACCCTCCTGAAGGGCAGGACCCTCACCCGCCCGGCGGCCGGCGTGCTCTTCGGCTTCTTCTTCGGGATCCTGTTCATCACGCTGACGCCGATCCTGTTCTCCCCCCCCCAGGGGCCGTATCGGCTCCAGTTCCTGCCGCCCGCGATCCTCCTGGCCTACCCCGTCGCCGCGGCGGTCGCCTTCAACCGCTACGTGGCTCTCCCTGTGGTGCCGGGGGTCTTCGCCATACTGCTCGCCCACGCCCTGTACCTGGGCATGCGCTGGACGGAGACGAGGCGCCTGGCCGCGACCAGGACCAAGGCCCTGAACCTCTACCTGGACCCCGCGCTCGCGGGCCGCATCATCGCCGACCCGGACATCCTCTCCCGCCGGGGGGAGCGGCGCGCCTGCACCATCTTCTTCTCCGACTTCGAAGGGTTCACCGCCGCCAGCGAGACCATGAACACGGAGGACATGGTCGACCTCGTCAACCTCTACTACGAGATCATGACGGCGGAGATCGAGCGCTGCGGAGGCTTCGTGGACAAGTTCGTGGGCGACGCCGTCATGGCCGTCTGGGGGGCGCCCGCGGACCAGCCGGGGCACGCCGCCCTGGCCTGCGTCTCGGCCCTGGCCCAGCAGGCGCGCCTGGAGGAGCTCAACGCCGGGCGCCGCTCGCGGGGCGAGCCCGCCCTCAAGGCCCTCATGGGCGTCAACACGGGGGCCGTCATCGCCGGGAACATCGGCTCGAGCAGGCACAAGGCCTACACGGTCATGGGCGACAGCGTGAACCTCGCCTCCCGGCTGGTCTCCGTCAACAAGCTCTTCAAGACCGCGATCATCGCCTCCGAGGCGGTGGTGCGGGAGGCCTCCGACTCCATAGTGTTCCGCCCCCTGGACCGGGTGCGGGTGGTGGGGCGCCGCAAGAGCATCAACATCTACGAGGTCATGGCCCGCAAGGGCGAGCTCAGGGCGGGCGGCGCGGAGATGATCGGCTTCTTCGAGCGCGCCCTGAGGCACTACTGGGCCAGGGATTTTCCGGGCGCCCTGGCCCGCTTCGAGCGAGCGCACCGGATCCTCCCCGACGACCTGCCCTCCCAGATCTTCATGGACCGCTGCCGGACCTACATCCGTCACGAACCGGACGAGAACTGGGACGGGGTGACGGTCCTGGGGCTCAAGTAACGGCCGCCCCCGGAGAGCCGCCGCCCGCCCGCGCCCTCCCCCGGAGCGCCGGCGCCAGGGACTGCCGCGGAACCGCCGCGGCCGGCCGCCCCGCCAGGGCAAGGCGCAAGGGTCCCGGTCCCCCGCGGCCGCGCCCGGAAAGCCGGGCCGCCTTCTCCCGCCGGCGCCGCGGTGCCGGGCGGGCCCAGCCCGTTTTCTTCTCACCTGTCCTCCCCTGCAGTCAGGGCACGCCGAAGGGTAACATGACCTGCGACAAGCGCCTTGCCGTAGCGGCGGCCGCGGCCGTCTTATTGGCCGCGTCTCTCGTGTCTTCCCTCCCCGCCCGCCGGGCAGCCGCCCAACCCCGGGGCAAGACCGAGGAAGACCTGCGGCTTTCCCTGACCGCCCCGGCCAAGGCCAGCGGCTGGGGCCTGGTCCTGCGCAGCGGGGCCTGGGCGCTTCCGCCCAGGTACGCCTACATCGCCCCGTTCCGGGAAGGCTTCGCGAGGGTCTACCAGAACGGCAAGTGGGGCATCATCAGCCGCGACGGAGTCATCGTCTGGGAGCCCAGGTTCTCGGACCTGGACGACTTCCACGAGGGGCTGGCCGCGGCCCGCGAGGAAGAAGGCTACGGCTTCGTGGACGGGCGCGGCGAATGGTCCGTGGAGCCCGCCTGGGACGGGGCCTGGGGCTTCTCGGAAGGCCGCGCCCGCGTGCGCAAGGGCCGGAAGATGGGCTTCATCGACACGAACGGCCTCCTCAGGGTGCCCCTCCGCTACGATTACGCGGGGCATTTCTCCGGCGGCAGGTCCAGGGTCAGGCTCAGCAGGCGCTGGGGCTTCATCGACAGGGAAGGCCGCGCGGTCATCCTGCCTTCCATGGAGGCCGCCGACGATTTCTCCGAGGGCTTGGCCGGCGTGCGCCTGGGCGGCCGCTGGGGCTTCGTGGGCCCCGACGGCAAATGGGCCGTCGCCCCGCGCTTCGAGGCGGCGTCGCTCTTCTCCGAGGGCCTGGCCGCCGTCCGGGAAGGCTCCCGGTGGGGTTACCTGAGCCGCTCGGGCGGGCTCGCGGTCAGCCCCAGGTTCGTCAGCGCCGGGGACTTCAGGGGAGGCAGGGCCATGGCCGCGCTCAAGGGCGGGAAATGGGGATTCGTCAACTCCCGGGGCGCCTGGGTCGTGGACCCGGAGTTCGACGCCCTCAGGCCATTTTCAGAGGGGCGGGCGGCGGCCCGCAAGGGCGGCAAATGGGGCTTCATCGACAGCGGGGGCGGGTGGAGGGTCGAGCCGGGCTACGAGATGGTGCTGCCGTTCTCCGGAGGCCTCGCTCCGGCGCGCCTGGACGGGAAATGGGGTTACGTGGACCCGGAGGGGGCCACTGTCATCAGGCACGTCTACGCCGACGCCTGGGGATTTTAAGGCCGGGCCGGTCGCGGCCGGCGCCTGGGGGCCTGGGCGGCCCGCGGCGCGGCAGACCCTCCGCCGCGCCTGCCTGAGGCTGTCCGCGCCTGTCCGCGCCTGTCCGCGCCTGTCTGAGGCGGCGGGGACGGCCGCAGGGGCGGCCTTGCGCCACCTCAGGCCGGGCCGCTCCGGGAGGCCGGAGCGCGGCGGGCGGCCTCCGGCGGCGGGCAACCCTTGCCGGCTTGCCGTGTCGCGGCCTCCTCCGCACGGGCCGGCCCGCGCGCCGGACACTGCGCCGTGACCCGCGCAGGCTCAGGCTTCCCCGCAAGGCGGATGACAGGGCATTTAAATTTTGCCGCCATGTACAGGCCTGTCCGCGGGGGGCGTTACAGCCTGGATTTTCGTCAAATATTCGTTCCGCTCTCTTCTGTCCGTTGCGGCGAAAGAGCCTGCAATATTCAGGGTGACAGCCTGAGGGAGAGCCGCAAAAACTTTACGTCATTAAGAAAAACACGCCAGGGTTCATTTTGCGGCATTCTTAAAGGCGGGCGCCAATGGATACTGAGACCGTCGGCAAAGCCACTGAAGCGATCAATGGGATATGGCCTCATCTGAACGAGATGCAGGGCCGCCTGTTTGCGGCGTCGCAGGCCAAATTGCCAGGCTGCGGCGGCTCGCCCCAGTGAGCCGGACATGCGGCTTGTCCAGGGTAACCGTCGCCAAAGGCCTGAAAGATCTCGAGGAAGGGGCCGTTTAGAGGGCAGGATCAGAGACGCCGGTTCCGGAAGGCCCTGAATCATATCGTCCGATTAGGCTTTGACGGCTGATTCGCCGGACATGTCAGGGGAGGCGGCCGGAGGCGATCCCGGAAAACCCCCGTATTGGGCCCGCAAAAGCGGCCGTAACCTCGCCGATGCGCTAAGGGGCATCGGCCGTCGAATCAGCCATGCCCAAGCGGCCCGAATGTTGAACGATCCGGGATGCCGCCTGAAGTCCGGCGGGAAACGCGAGGAAGGCGCCCGAAAACCGGCCGCGGCGAACGGTTTGAATTTTCCGGGGCGGCCTGCGGGAAAGCGGCAGGATACGGGCAGCCCGTAGCGCCGGCGGTTGCTAAGGAAAAGGAAACGCCGGAAATCACAGGAACCGCGGAAAGACGCGGAAGGGCGAACATGATTTTCGGCTTCCCGGCATGCATGACGTCCCTGCCCGCCGGCGCCGAAAGCGAAGCCTTGCGGAATATATGATGCCGGGCCTGACAGAGGGCCTGTAAGCGCGGGGACTGATCGGGACACGCCTGAATCCGCGGTTTCTTCGCTTCGCGGATGGCGGGCATATGAGGGGAAAAGTCCTGTCCCGACATCAAATGTCCGGCGGTTGCCGCCGGCCGCGGAGGCTCAAACGGATACGGAACTGAATCACGGAAAGCGGAGCTTCAAAATCTTTCCGGCTTTATCGGGGCGCCCGTAACGGTCCGGCGCTTCCCGCCGGGCGCCGGTAAACGGAATAATGCGGAACGCGGGTTATTCCCCTTCATATCGCCTGATCGGGGAGGGGAACCGTCGCGGGAGCGCGAAACCGCCGCCGGCCTTATCAGCCGCACTTGCGCCAAACAAGGCCTGAAAGCCAAATGCAGGCCTGATCATCGGGAACATAAGCCTGGAACCGCCGTTTCTCGGAAAGATTTTGACTCAATAAGCCTATTGAAAGGGAATTTTCATGGCGAATGGAATTACCCCCCGACGCCGGAGCCGCAATGTTCGCCTTGTAACCGGCCCTTAGGGATTTCAGCGGGAAATCCCCGCACATGCCCGCCTGTTTTCCCAGGCGGGCGCATTTCACCGCAAGTTTCCGCCTCGAAAGGGACGGCAAAACATCCGGCCGGTTTGCGCCGGAACAGGCCGAAAAGCCCCGGGAGTCCCGGGACCGTCATGGGCGGCAGCCGGCAGGAGCCTCAGGCCGCGGCTTAAGGCCTTTCCCCTGAATCCCTGAAAATTCCAGGCCTGAACCCGCGGGCTTGCCGAAGCCGCGGAATATTCTTTTCCGCCCTCAGGCGGGGGCGGGGATGAAACGGCTGCCGCCGACGGAGGCCGGCACGGCGCCGGCCAGTTCCGCGATCATCCCGCCGGACGTCGGGCGGCCGCGCATGCCGTTTGTTTTCCGTGCCGCGGCGGAGGCCCGCCGTCGCCCTGCCGGGGGCCGGGCCGTCAGGTTCCCGCCGTAGCTCAGGATGCCGCCTGAGACAGTCAGGCGCACGGATCGGCTCGCCGGCGACAAGGCGGATTTCGCCGGTTTTCGCCTTCTTGCCGCGCGGCCGCCCGTTTCGTCCCTGAACGGCGCGGCTCCGCGAAGACACGCGTGTTTCCCGGCCCGCCGCCTAGTGACGCTCGCCATCCAGGGCAGCCCTTGCGGGCAACACGGTATTCCGCTTCCCGCTGCGGCGGTCCATCCCTTCAAAAAAATTTTCCGCCCTGGCGAAATATCCGGCGGGGAGCCCGGCAGGCCAGGCGGCGGGCGCGGCCGCGATCCCCCGGCCAGGACATGCGGCTTTTCCGGGGGGCGATCAGGGCGGCGCCTCCATGACGGGCGGCCTTACCGCCTGTCATGCCGGAGCCGGAGGGTCGGCCGCAGGGATCGCGGGCGAGGACGGCGCGGCGGCGTGCGCGCCTCAGGGACGCGCCCTGTCCCCTCGCCGCGGCGGGCGCGCGAACCGGCGCCCCTTGCCGCCAGACCCCGGAAGGCGGGAGGAAACACGGCCCGGAAGAAGTCCGGGAAATTGGACCGGCGCGGCTTCCGCCGCCTTTAGTTCTTCTCACGGGCTGACAGGGCGGGGCGTTCCTTGGCCACCGCGCAGCAAGGCCAGCGGGCCCCGAGCTACGCGGAGCCTGAGGCCCGCCGCGCCGGCACGGGCCCAGGCGGTTCCCTTGCCGCCGGCCGGCGGTTCAATCCGTTCGCGCGGGCCTTGCGCCGGATCGCCTTGACAGCGCGATCCTTCCCGAGTAACGTTTTCCCGCGTGCCAGGCGCGCAGGGCCGTCATCGCGGAGCGTCGATCATCGATCACGGAGCATCCGGCGTCGATCATCGGCCCTGCCGGCGCGCGCGCCTTCATCAGGAGCCGTGCCGCGGACGGGAAGGCCCGGGAATCGCTTTCATGAGGTCGATAGAGATATGCGCCGGGGCCGGCGGCCAGGCCCTGGGCCTGGAAATGGCCGGTTTCGAGCATCAGGCCCTGGTCGAGTCGGATCCGCAGGCCTGCGCCACCCTGCGGCTCAACCGCCCGGCGTGGAACGTCGTCGAGGCCGACCTGCGCTCGTTTTCCGGAAGCGGGCTTAGCGGGGTCGACCTCTTGGCGGGAGGGGTGCCCTGCCCCCCTTTTTCCGTCGCCGGAAGGCAGCTGGGGGCCGAAGACGCGCGGGATCTTTTCCCCGAGGCGCTCAGGCTCGCCGCGGAAATCGGACCCAAGGCCGTGATGCTGGAGAACGTCCGGGGGATTCTGGCCCCGAAATTCGAGGCCTACAGGGACTCCATCCGGCGGGAGCTGGGGCGGCTGGGCTACGGCTGTTTCTGGAAGCTTCTGAACGCCAGGGACTTCGGGCTCCCGCAGCAGAGGCCGCGGGCGGTGCTGGTGGCCGTCAGGCGGGAATTCGCGTGCCGTTTCTCCTGGCCCGAGCCGGCTCAGGCGGAACCGCCCACCGTAGGCATGGCGCTGCTCCCAGAGATGGGGAGCCGCGGCTGGCGCGGCGCGGAGGCGTGGGCCAGGAAGGCCTGCGGCGTGGCCCCCGCCATCGTCGGAGGCAGCAGAAGGCACGGCGGCCCCGATCTGGGGCCGACCCGCGCGCGGGCGGCCTGGGATATGCTCGGCGTCGACGCCGGAAGCCTGGCGGACTTTCCGCCGGACAGGGGCTTCAAGGGCAAGCCGAGGCTGACCGTGCGCATGGCGGCGCTGCTCCAGGGCTTCCCGCCGGAATGGCGGTTCGCCGGGAGAAAGACCCCCGCCTACAGGCAGGTGGGCAACGCCTTCCCCCCGCCCTTGTCCAGGGCGATCGGGGAGAGGATATTCGCGGCCCTCTCGCCGGCCGGCGCCGGAAAGCAGGCCCCTCCGCCCGCGGCTGTGCCCTGAGGCCTGAAATGCCCCCGGATTCCCCCCTTGCCCGGCTGAAACGGCAGGGATCTTCCGAGGGAGATGCCGGCGGCCTCAGGGGAGCTGCCCCGGAGATGCCGACGGCTCCGGCGGCGGCCCGTCGCGCCCTCCCGCGACAGGCCGCCGCCGGAGAAGGGCGCCGCCGGGTTTTTTCACGCGCGCGGGCCGGTCTCCGGCTGAAGGCGCGCCGCGGACGGCCTTCGCCGCGGACGGCCTTCGCCGCGGACGGCCTTCGCCGCGGACGGCGCCTGCGCGCCGGGGCTTGCGCGCTTCGGCGGCGATGCGGAAGAACCGGCGGTTTTGCGCGGCGACGGCCCAGGCGGGCGCCAGGCTTCCCCGCCCGCCAAGGCCGCCGGGAAAGCCTCAGGGCGCGCCCGGCGCGTCATAGGGTGACCGCCCGGGCGGTGACCGGATCCCCCTGATTCTCCCCGGAAAGCCTTTCGAGCAGGCTGCAGAACTCCCGCGCGGCCCTCTCCAGGCTTCCGGAGTTGTCGATCACGGCAACGCGCGCGCCTTCCGGGATCCTGTAGCTCTTCTCCCCGCGCAGGAGGCGCCTCTCGATCTCCTCCGGGCCCTCCCGGCCCCTTTTGAGGAGCCGCTCCCGCAGGGCCTCCCTGCCGGCGGTCACCAGGCACGCCGCGAGCCCCGGCGCCAGGCGAAAGGCCTCCTCCAGATACTCCCTGGAGCCGTTCACCAGGACAAGGCCTCCCGGGGGAATGCCCTGCGCCTCGGCGCCCCTGATGCCGTAAGCGAGCCCGTGGCTTCGCCAGTGGAACAGGAGTCCGCCCGCCTCCAGGAGCCTTGCGAACTCTTCCGCGGTCACGCGCAGATCGCAGGGGCCGGAGCCGCGGTTTCCGGCGACCAGCCGCCTCGCCAGGCGCACGCGCGGCAGCCGCCTGGCCGCGGCTTCCATAAGGCTGTCCTTGCCGGCCCCGGAAGGGCCCATCACGTACACGAGTCCGGCGCCTTTGACCCGGAGGGGAATTTCGTCAGAAGCCTTGCCGCAGGCCTCTTCCCGTCCCAAGACCCCGGGCCCGCCTTGGGGCATGCCGGCCGCCTCCCGGGATTCCTCGCCCGGCGCCCTGGGGGCCGCTTCCCGGGATTTCTCGACCGGAGCCTTGGGGGCGCCCCAACCGGAACCCTCGGCTGAAGCCCGGCCGGTCGCCTCCCCGGATTCTTCGCCGGGAGCGCCGCAGGCGGTCCCGGCGAAGGCATCTCCGGCCGGCCCGCCCCCGGCCTCCGCCGCAGGCCCGGGGCGCGCCGCAGGGCCGTCCGGGCCGCGGCGATCGCGGCCTCCGCCGGGGCCGCTCAAAAGACCCTCTCGCCCTTGACCCAGACGGCGATCACCCGCGGCCGCCCGCCGGTCTCCCGCACCCTGACCAGATCCGCCCTCTTGCCGGGGGAGATCTCCCCGCGGTCCCGGAGCCCCGCCGCCTCGGCGGGGTTGCGGGTGACCGTGTCCACCGCCTCCCCGAAGCCGTAGCCGTGCTCGCGGAAAAGCTTCCAGGCCCCGTGGAGGAGGCTCGACGGCACGTAGTCCGAGGACAGGCAGGACAGGCACCTTTCCCTCGCCACCTCGGAGACCTTCACGTTCCCCGAGTGGGAGCCGCCCCGGACCAGGTTGGGGGTCCCCATGACAGTCATCAGCCCGGCGTCGCGGGCCCCCCTGGCGGCCTCCAGCGTGGTGGGGAACTCGCTGATGCGCGCGCCCCAGGACACCGCCTCCTCGATGTGCCCCAGGTCCGTGTCGTCGTGGCTGGCCAGGGTGATCCCCCGCTCACTGGCCAGCGACACGATCCTGCGGGTGTTGCGCGCCGCGCAGGCGTCCCTGGCCTCCTTGAGCCTGGCCGCCGTGGCCATGAGCTCTTCGGGGACCATCTTCTCCTGGTGGTAGACCAGCCAGTCCTTGGGCGTGCGCCACTGGCGCTGGCCCGGGGTGTGGTCCATGACCGAGACGAGATCCGGGGAGGCCGCCCGGAGGGCCTCGTCCAGAAGCTCCTCCATGTCGGGGGCGCTCACCTCGCAGCGCAGGTGGAGCAGGTGATCCGCCCGCAGGTTTCCCCTGCCCTCCGCCAAGGCCGCCAGGGACAGGGAAAGCATGAGGCGCCTGCCCTTGTCTATTGGCTCGCCCACGCACACCGAGTCGAAGACCGTGGTTATGCCGGAGCTCGCCAGCTGGGCGTCGTGCGCCTCCAGGGCGGCCAGGGGATCGGTCCAGTAGATGCCGGGGCGGGGCATGATGTGCTTTTCCAGGTTGTCGGTGTGGAGCTCGACAAGCCCCGGGATCACCATGTCGCCTTCCAGGTCCTCGCCGCCCGCCAAAGGGAGGCTTTCCAGGGACTCGATCAGGCCGCCGCGCGCCGAAAGCGACCCGCGCAGCGCCCCCTTGGGGGTCAGGAAGAGGCCGTTGTTGAGCCTGAGGCCGCCCTCTCCGGCCGGCCATGAGGCGGGGGCGCTTTCGGTTTCGCTGTCCGTGCGGGCATGTATCCAGGCCATGACGTTTACGCTTCCCTTTCCTTGCCGCCGGGGAGGCCGTTCCCGATAGGCCCGCCGGCCGTCGCTTGCGGAGGGCCGGAAATTCCCGAAGCCTGCCGCTGTCCCTTGGTTCCCTCAAGAGGCCTTGTGCCGTTCCGCATCGTCTGGCGGAGCCGTCCTGTAGCTTGCGGCCTCCGTTTGACGCCTGCGGCTTTGCCCTTGCAGGCCTGCGGCTTTGCCCTTGCCGCCCTGCGGCCATTCCCCTTGCCGCCCTGCGGAGGCCCCCTTGCCGCCCTGAGGCCTCTCCTTTGCGCCTTGCGGCCTTCGTTTGCCGCCTGCGGCTTCCGGCGGCGCCCTGCGGCTTTCGGCGGCGCCCTGCGGCTTCCGCGGGCGCCCTGCGCCCTGCGGGGCGCCCCAGAGGAGCCTCAGGGGCGCCTTGAAGCCCTGGGCCTCCCCGGGGGAAGACACGCCGCGGCTTTCGCCGCCGGCCCGCGGGCCCCGCGAGGCGCCCGCTCCCGCGGCGGACGGCCCTTGCCTGGGCAGCGGGGCTGGATATCAGCCCTCCGCGCAGGGAACCGCAGGGAGTTCCAGGACGTGGTCCGCCAGAGCCTCCTGCACCTCCCGGTCGTGAAAGATGCCCACGACCGCGGCCCCTCTCCCCTTGGCCTCGACGATAAGATCCACGGCGATCCGGCGGTTGGCGCGGTCCAGGGAAGCCGTGGGCTCGTCCAGGAGGATTATCGGCGCCTCCCGGACCAGGCCCCTGGCGATGTTGACGCGCTGCCTCTCCCCGCCGGAGAAGGTCATGGGGGGAAGCGCGAAAAGCCGGGAGGGAATGTTGAGGCGGGCCAGGAGAGCCGCCGCCTTCTCCCGCGCCTCCCCCGGGGCGAGGCCGCTTTTCGCCAGGGGGGCCGAGACGATCTCCAGGGCGCTGACCCGGGGGATCACCCGCAGGAACTGGCTCACGTAGGACACCGTGCGCTCCCTTAAAGCCAGGATCTCCCTGGGGGAGGCCAGGGCCACGTCCAGGATGCCCCCCAGGTGGGAGACGAGGATGGACCCCGAGCTGGCCAGGCAGTTGCCGTAAAGGCACCTCAGGAGCGTGGACTTGCCCGCCCCGGAGGGCCCGCTCACGGCCAGGCATTCGCCGAAGGGGAGCGCGAAGGAGACGTCCCTCAGGGCGGGGATGCGGCTTCGGAGGTTGTGGAGGATGAAGGTCTTGCTGACCTTCTCGGCGGCGACGGCGTGGCTCCTCTCCATGGCTCAGGCCTCCCCCAGGATGGACGAGACCAGGAGCTGGGTGTACGGCTCCTGGGGATCGTCCAGGACCTGATCGGTGAGCCCGCTCTCCACCGCCCGCCCGTCCTTCATGACCAGGAGCCGGTGGCTCAGGAGCCTCGCCGCCATGAGATCGTGGGTGACCAGGACCGCGGAGAGCCCGAACTCCGCGGACAGGCCGCGGATAAGATCCAGGACCCGCGCCTGGACCGACACGTCCAGGCCTGCGGTGGGCTCGTCCAGGAAAACCGCGCGGGGGGAGGTGGCGAGGTTCTTGGCCAGCTGGAGGCGGGCGCGCATGCCCCCGGAATACTCCTCGGGCCTGTCATCCAGCCTGTCCGCGGGAAGCTCGACCTTTTCCAGCCACCTCAGCGCCGCCGCGCGCGCCTCGGCGAAGGACCTGAGGCCGGAAGCGAGCGGCCGCTCGGCTATGTTCCCGCCGGCGCTGATCTTCATGCGCAGGCCGTCCTCAGGGTTCTGGAACACGAAGCCCAGTTCGGTGCGCGCCAGCCTCCGCCTGCGGCTCTCGGGGATCCGGTGGAGGGACAGCAGGCTCCCCTCCGCCGCCCGGTAGAAGACCTCCCCCGAGTCAGGGGCCAGGTGGCCCGCCAGGATCTTCAGGAGCGTGGTCTTCCCGCTTCCCGACTCCCCCACCACCCCCAGGATCTCGGAGGGGTAGAGCTCCAGGGACACGTCCCGGACCGCGGGGACCGCCCCGTAAGACTTCGACAGCCCCGCCGCCGAAAGGACCGGCTCTTCTGTCACGCCTCCCCCCCTTCCCTCTTGCGCCTGCAGTGATCGGAGTCGGAGCACACGAACATCCTCCCGCCCAGGTCATCGGATACCACCTCGTCCAGGAAGGAGTCCCGGGACCCGCACAGGGCGCAGGCCCTGTCCCATTCCTGGACCTTGAAGGGGTAGTCGGAAAAGTCGTAGCTTTTCACCTCCGTGTGGGGGGGCACGGCGTAGACGCGCTTCTCCCTGCCCGCCCCGAAGAGGTGGAGGGCCTCGGACATGTGGAGCTTGGGGTTGTCGAAGCGCGGGATGGGCGACGGGCTCATGGCGTGGCGGCCGTTGACCAGCGCCGGGTAGTCGTAGCTCTGGGCGATCTCCCCGTGGCGCACTATGTCCTCGTAGAGCTTGACGTACAGGAGCCCGTACTCCCCCAGGGCGTGCATCATGAGGTTTTCGCCCGCCTTGGGCTCCAGGAAGCGCAGCGGCTCCGGGATAGGGACCTGGTAGACCATGATCTGCCCCGCCCTGAGGGGGGTCTCCGGGATCCTGTGCCGGGTCTGGATAATGGTCGCCTCTTCCGTCCTCTCCGTCACGCGCGCATCCGCGGTCCTGCGGAAGAACTTCCGGATAGAGACCGCGTTGGTGGTGTCGTCCGCGCCCTGGTCGATGACCTTCAGCACGTCGCCGGGCCCTATCAGGGAGGCGGTGACCTGGATGCCGCCGGTGCCCCAGCCGTAAGGCATGGGCATCTCCCGGCCGGGAAACGGCACCTGGTGGCCGGGGATGGCCACCGCCTTGAGCAGGGCCCTTCTGACCCTCTTTTTGGTGTCCTCGCCCAGGAAGGCGAAGCCTCCCGCGTCAGCGGCGTTCACTTTATCCATCCTCCCCGCCTTCCTGCGGCGGCCCTGCGGCCGTCTCTCCGCTCGCCTGCGGCCCCGGCGCCGCCTCAGGCGCCTCCCGCGCCGTCACGGGCCCGGAAGCCTCCGCCGCCCCCGCGGCGGTCTCCGCGCCCTCACGGGGCCAGCGCCGCGCGGCCCTCGCCCTGATGTCCCGCAGGAGCCCCAGCTCCGCCTGGAAATCGACGTAATGGGGGAGCTTGACGTGGCTGACGAAGCCTGAGGCCTCCACGTTGTCGCCGTGGGCGAGCACGAACTCCTCGTCCTGTACCGGCCCTTTCTTCAGCTCCCGCAGGTCGGCCCTGAGCGCCCGCTCCACCATGGCCATGGAGATGGCCTTGCGCTCGTTGTTGCCGAAGACGAGCCCGTAGCCCCTGGTGAACCGCGGCGCCCCGTCCGCGCCTCCCGCGAACTGGTTGACGGTCTCGCACTCCGTGAGCTCGATCTCCCCCAGCGTGACCGGGAAGCCCAGCTCCGGCGGCGTGAACTCCACCTTGGCCATGCCCACCCGCAGATCCGTGACGAAGGGGTGAGTGCCCCCGAAGCCCCGCTGGCTGGAGTAGGCCAGGGACAGGATGAACCCCTCGTCCGCTCTGGCCAGGCTCTGGAGCCTCAGGTCCCTCCCCGCCGGGAAGGACAGGGGCGTCAGCGTGAGGTCCTCGGGCTCGCGGCCGCTGTCGGGCTCGCGCTCCAGGAGCCCCTCGTCGAGCAGTATCCGGGCGGCCCTGGGCAGCTGCCCCGGGGCGGGGGCCTCCCCGC
>JAITRL010000380.1 GCA_031288415.1 Deltaproteobacteria bacterium
CGGCCCGAAGGCGCGGCGACAAAGGCCTAAGGCCCGAACGCCGCCGCCGCGGCGGAGGCTCGCGCATTTCGGCGTTGACGGGCAAGGCGGAGCGGGAAATCCCCCGTCCGCGGCGGCGCGCCTGGCGCGCCGGCCCAAAGGCGCGGCGACAAAGGCCTGAGGCCCGAACGCCGCCGCCGCCGCGGCTCGCGCATCTCGGCCTTGACGGGCAAGGCGGAGCGGGAAATCCCCCGTCCGCGGCGGCGCGCCTGGCGCGGCGGGCGCAAAGGCGCGGCGACAAAGGCCTGAGGCCCTGACGCCGCCGCGGCGGCGGCTCGCGCATCTCGGCGTTGGCGGGCAAGGCAGAGAAGGCGGAGCGGGAAATCCCCCGCCCGCGGCGGCGCGCCTGGCGCGGCGCTCCCTGCGGCAATCCCCTGCCGCCGCCTGCGGGTCCGGCATGGCCTGTCCTGCCGCGCAGGCCGGCCTTTTCCGTACAGGCGGCCCTGGCATGCCGCAGGAGCCGTCATTTCCAGGCCGTCCCTGAACGCCTGCCGTCCAGGCCCGCCTTGAACCGCGGCCGCTATCCGTCAAGCTTCGCCAAGAGGCCGGCGGCGCCGACCGTGTCCTTGCCGCCTTGCCCTGAGAAGGCCGGCCATGCCGCTCTCCCTCAGCCCCAGCCCGGCCCGTTTGCGCGGGCCTGGGCCTCTTCCGGGCCCCGCGCCGCCGCGCAGGCCTTCCGGGCCACGCCCTGCCGGAATGGCCGCGCAGGCTACCAGGGGACTTGCGGGAATTCAGTAAGGCCAGGGGGAGGCCGCCGAGCCTGCGGCCCTCTTTCGCGCCCGAGGTTTTCCGGGAGAGGGGAGAGGCCAGGCCCCGCAGCCTCCCGAACCCCTGCAGGTCCGGCGCGAAAAGACGCCGCTTGTTGATAATCCGACCCGCAGGCTTTATACTGCGGCTGGCCGGCACGTCCACGACAACCTCCGCGGGACTTAAGGCGGGCGGTCGTCTCATTTCCGGGACGTCGCGCCTTGTGCCAGGGATCCGCCCGCGTTCCCCCTCTCCCCGCAGGGCCCCGGCCTCCCTTCCTTCCGCAGGCCGAGCCCCCCGAGAGCCGCCGCCTCACGAGAGCCGCAGGCCGCGGCCGCCCCGCCAGACCTCCTCCCCCTGCGCTGTAAAGGCCTCCCGCGCCCGCCGCCGGCCCGCCTTGCCAGCTGACCTCTCCCCGCCCGGCCTCCCGGCCGGGGACACTCCTCCCCTGAGGGCCCAATGTCAGACACCTGCATCTTCTGCGAGATATCCAAAGGCCGGATCCCCAGCATCCGGATCTACGAGGACGCCGACTTCATTTCCTTCCTGGACATCAACCCCGTCGCCAGGGGGCACCTGCTTATCATCACCCGCGAGCATTACCTGTCCACCCCCGAGGTCCCGGACGAGATCCTCGCTAAGGCGCTCCCGCTGGCCAAGAGGCTCGCCGCCGCCGCCGTGCTCGGCGTCGGCGCCGACGGCTTCAACATCCTCATCAACAACGGCGAGAAAGCCGGGCAGGCCGTGGGGCACTGGCACCTCCACGTGATCCCCCGGAAAGACCGTTCCGAGCTCCCGCTCAGGGAGGGGGGCCCGGCGGATCTCACCAAGCTGCCTTTCACGGCGGCGGATATCCGCAACAACCTCTGACCCCGGGCGCCCGATATCCACATCTGGCCCCCCGCCCGCCCCGGAAACATACGCCGCGCCTTTATTTTAATGTTCCGGGAGGCCTGTTCCGAAAAGAAAAGCGGACGGCCGCGCCTTCTCGACGCAGAAATCCGCCTTCTCCAGGCGCCTGCCCCTCCCGGAAGGACTTTCAATGCCCCCAGTCGGAGTAATCCTTGTCATAGGCTGCGTTCTCGCGGGCTACATGATGCACGAAGGCACCCTGGGGTTACTGTGGCAGCCCAACGAGGTCATCATCATCTGCGGGGCGGCCCTGGGCTCGTTCGTCATCGCCAACCCGATGTCCCTCATCAAGGAGACCTTCAGGTCCATACCGAAGATCTTCTTCGGCAAGGAGCTTAAGAAGCAGCATTTCGTGGACGTGCTCCTCCTGCTTTTCGAGTTCCTCTCCATCGCCCGCCGCGAGGGCATGCTGGCCCTCGAGGAGCACGCCAACAAGCCCGACAGCTCGGCCATCTTCGCCAAATACCCCTCGATCCTCAAGAACCACCACCTCAAGGACTTCCTCGCCGACAACCTCAAGGTCTTCGTGAGCGGCAACATCGAGCCTATCGAGTTCGAGAACCTCATGGACATCGACACCGACGCCCACGAGCACCACGGCTCCCTCATACCCACCGCGCTGACCACGGTGTCAGACTCCCTGCCGGGCCTGGGGATCGTGGCCGCGGTGCTCGGCATCATCACCACCATGAAGCTCATGACCGAGCCGCCCGAGATACTGGGCGCGAGCGTCGGAGCGGCCCTCTGCGGCACCTTCCTGGGCCTCCTCCTCAGCTACGGGTACATGGCCCCCATGGCCAAGACCCTCGAGAACCAGGCGCACGACCAGGACAACATCCTCAGGGTCGCCAAGGCCGTGCTGGTGGCCTTCGCCAAGGGCCTCCCGCCGGTCATGGCCATCGAGTTCGCCCGCCGGGCCGTGCCTTCCCACGTACGCCCGGGCTACGAGGAGCTCGAGGAGCTCATCAAGTCGGCCAAGAAATAAGCCTTCACGCCTTCCGCCGCGCCGGCCGCCCTCCCTGAGCCTCCGCTCCCCGCAGGGAATCACTCCGGAACCGCCGGTCCCCGCAGGGAATCTCGCCCGGAACCTCCGGGCCTCCGGCCCGGCCCGGCCCGGCCCGGCCCTCTCCCGCGGCAGGCCGCGCGGCGGCCCGGCAGGCGGCTGCCCGGGCCGGAACGGACAGGCTATCCGCCGCGCGCCGGCGGGCCCTGCCCGCTTTTTCGCGTCTCCTGGCGTTTTCGGCCGGCCCTGAAGGGCCTTGCCGCTTTTTCGCGTTTCCTGGCGTTTTCGGCCGGCCCTGAAGGGCCATGCCCCCCGGAGGGGTCCCTCTGCGGCGGGCAGCCGCCCCGCCGCCGCGGAGCTTCAAGTGACTGCCGAGAAAAAACCGCCCATCATCAAGAAAATCATCAAGAAGGGCCACGGCGGCCACCACGGCGGAAGCTGGAAGGTGGCCTACGCCGACTTCGTGACAGCCATGATGGCCTTCTTTCTGGTGATGTGGCTTCTCGCCATCTCCTCGGAGCAAGGCAAGGCGGCCCTGGCGGACTATTTCAGGGAGCTCACGCTCTCGGACGCCGTCTTCAACAGCGGCGTGCCTTCCGCCTTCGACCCCTCCCAGCCTTCGCCGGGCATCTTGACGGGCGGCTGTTTTGACATTATAAAACAGGGAAAGGAACTTGAGGAAAGGGAGGCGGCGGTAACCGCCCGGGAGCAGGCCCTGGAGTCGGCGGGCGATGACCGGCCCGAGGCCGGGGCCACGCGGCCCACCGACCGGCCCCAGGACCCGGAGCTCACCGAGCTCCCGGAAGGGGTCGAGGGCGGCGAGGGCGCGGACCAGCCCGGAGTGGCGCCGGGCGAAGGCCTCTACGCCGACGGCTCCGGAGTGCCGGGAGGAGCCCTGACCGATGAGGAGAGGGCCGCCCAACAGGCCGCCGCCGAGGCCAAGCAGGAACTGGCCGATGACCTCAAGGGGGCCGTGGCCGGAGAGCTGGGCGGCGACCTGGACGGCCAGATGTCCGTGGAACTGGTGCCCGGCGGCCTCAAGATCGAGCTCATGGACAAGGAAAAGCGGCCCCTTTTCGTCTCGGGCCAGCCCCGGCTCACCCCGGCGGCCCAGGAAATCCTCGTCACCATCGCCGAGCGCCTGAGCACCATACCCAACAAAATCTCCATCGAGGGCCACACCGACTCGATCCTCACCGTCTCCCAGGAGCTCACCAACTGGGAGCTGTCCACCGCCCGGGCCTCCGCGGCCAGGCGCTTCCTGAGCCGCAACGGCATCTCCGACGAACGCCTCACCATGGTGGCGGGTTTCGCCGCCACGAGGCCCTTGGCCGAGACCAGCCCCACTGACCCCATCAACCGCCGGATCTCCATCATGATCTGGGATGAGGGAGCGGACGTGCTTCAGGCCAGGCCCGGAGCCCCTGCAGCCGGAGCGGCGGGGGCAGGCCGGCCCTCCGCTCCCCAGCCCCCGGCGGCCGGGTCGCCCCCCTCCGGGACTCCGGCGCCTCCGGCCGATGCCGTTGACCCTCCTGCCGGAGCCGTTGCCGCTCCTCCGACAGGCGCCCCCGCTCCCCCGTCCGGCGCCGCGGCGCCTCCTGCAGGCGGCTCCGCCCCTTCCGCAGGAGCCGCGGCCCCTCCGGCCGGAACCCCGGAGGGCGGCCCCCCCAGGGCCACGCGGCCCATGCCCAGGTCTCTGCAGCCTACCCCGGAGGAGCTTGAGCACCAACTCCTGGAGGACACCCTCTCCCGGGCCGCCGCCCCGAAAGGCTCCACCGCCGGGCCCCCTCCGCCCGCCCCCG
>JAITRL010000158.1 GCA_031288415.1 Deltaproteobacteria bacterium
GCCCGCGCCCGGGGGGGCCCGTCCTTTTCCTTCGGCGCGGCTACGGCGTTCGGGCATCTGGCTTCTGACGGCACGGGGCTGCGGCCTGCTTGGCGGCGCTGGCGGGGATCGGCGCGGGCCGGCAGCAGCGGCCAGGGACAGGCTGTCACGAGAGGCGCCTTGCGCTCCCGGAGGCTGCCGGGCGGCAGGCCGGGACTCCGCGGAAAGCCGGGGCGCGGCTTAGGGCGGCTCCTGCGGCAGGCTTGACTGTTGCCTGGGAGTGTAGCGCCTTGTTCAGCCGGCCGCAAAAAAAACAGGCGTGTTTAGTATTTTACGGTTTTAGCGGGGGCAATTCTGATTACGGGATGCCAATAATAGGGTGCGGTGCGTGGAGGCCCCGACTTAAGCGTCTTTTTCATTGGCGTCAGGTTTTCCCCCGGGCACCCGGAGGGACTTTCATCTGCGGGAGAGCCGGGCGCGGAGCGGCCGGAGGCGTCGCTTACGCGGAAGCCCCGGCTTAAAAGGCTGATTTCATAGGTTTTTAGGATTTTCCCCGGGCCGTCCGACGGATTCCCGGCCGCCGGAGAACCGACGGCAAAGCGTCCGGCCGCGCCGCTTGCATGTGAGCTTCGGCCTAAACGGCTGATTTCAATTGGTTTTCGGGTTATCCTTCCCTGGCGCCTAGGGACTTTCGACTGCGGGAGAGCCGACGGCAAAGCCGCAGGCTACGCTGCCGGTATATTGCAGATCCCGTTTTCAAAGGCGCCGCTGCAGGCGGCGGGCCCGTAACCGCCCCGATTGAGCCTGCGGCCCGCCATGGCCGGGGGAAGGGGCGCTGAACGGTTAAGGGCATTCTAAACATGCCGGAAGAGGACCATCGAGCGGAGCAACCGTGAAACGCTCAATTTGCAGGTTTGATCAACATGCAAAAAATCCCTCTTTCGATTTTGAAGACGAAACATCTACTATATAAGTCATTATTAGAGCATAATAACGATATATATTGTATGATGCGATTGTCTTCACTGTTGGAAAGAGCTTTATGCGGTTTCATCAAGCTTTGCCTGGCCGGCTTTCTTGGGGTAGAATTTTTTTTCAGAGCATCAGGACAAGCCGGGCGCGAGCAGGCCTGCCGGACCAAGACCATTTCCCGCCCGTTTATCCGGAAATTCACCGGCCTGATTTGAGGTGCCCATGTACGCCAATCCTCCCAAACATTTCAATACCACAGGACCTTGCGTGCCGGAAGAGCATTACATGCTCCCGGTCCTGCCTCGGCTGCCAGCCGTGGAAGACATGATTGAGGGCAAATCTTATTTCATCCTCCATGCGCCCAGACAATCAGGAAAGACCACTTTTATAAATTGTTTAACAGATAAAATAAATAATTCAGGTGAAATGTATGCATTAAATTGCTCATTAGCTACTTTAAGACCCATTAAAAATATGAACTAGGCAATAACAATAATCTCTTCACAGATTAATACGGCATTGAAATTCTCTACTATTGAAGCAATTAAAGCAAAAGCTTATAAATACGATTCTTTGCCTGGAATGTCAGCTTCTGACTCAAAAATCAGGATAATGCTCAACCAGTTGTGCCAGGACCTCGACAAGGATCTGGTTGTTTTTTTCGACGAGGCGGACTTGCTCACCGGTCCGGGGCTCTTGTCGTTTTTGGCACAAATCAGGGACGGTTACAACTATCGTCACAAACCGGGCAATAAGTTTCCGAGGTCCCTAGCCTTGATCGGCATGCGTGACATCAGGGACTACATCGCCTCGAACCACCCGGAATCCGCCGGGGGACACCTGGCCAGCCCTTTTAACATCGTGGCGGAAAGGATGACCCTGGCTAATTTCACCCGGGAGGAGACGGGCAGGCTCTACCGTCAGCACACCGAGGCGACCGGGCAGGTTTTTGAGGACGCCGCCGTCGGGCGGGCCTGGCATTGGTCCGAGGGCCAGCCCTGGCTGGCAAACGCCTTAGCCAGGCAAATCGTCGAGGTTAAGCTGAAAAAGGATTATTCGGCCCCGGTGACGGCCCCGCTTGTCGATGAGGCCGCCGAATCCCTGATTCAGAGAAGGGACACGCATATCGACTCGCTTATCGAGCGCCTGACGGAACCCAGGGTCATAAAAGTCATGGACGCCGTATTCGCCGGCACTAAAAGCCCGGTTCCCGTCAATAGCGACGACAGGCGATATTGCCAGGATCTCGGACTGGTCGTAAAAGAGGAAAACGGGACTCTCAGGCCCGCGAATAAAATCTATCGGGAGGTAATGTCAAGGGTTATAACCGATCAGATACAGTTTCAGTTAAGCGATAATATTTCCGGCTCCAGATGGAACGACGGCCGTATAATTTTTATGACAGAGCTTTTGACTGATTTTCAAAAATTTTGGAGGCACGATTCCCGCTCGTTTCCTTTTTTAAAGGCTGATTTCGCGTTACATAAGTTTGACGAGGCCACATATTCCTTTATCCTTTTGGCATATCTGCAGAAAACGGTGAACGGAGGCGCTGTCGTCGACAGGCAATACGCGGAAGGCCGCGGAGCCGCAGATATTTCAGTACGATATAAAGGCAGGGAATATTTAATCGAAGTCAAGCTTGAATATACATACGGCATGAACAGCCTGTCCCAGTTAGCAGGCTATCTTGATAATGCCGGCGAAGAAGAAGGCTGGCTGGTTGTTTTCGACGGAAACAAGGCTAAATCATGGGATGAAAAAATCTTCTTCAAAACGGAACGGTTTAACGACAAGGCTATTTATATTTTTGGCTGTTAAGCCTGATTATTTCCGGGATATCCTCGCGTCTAAACTTTTTTTGCTGGAGTTCAGACGGCGCGCAAAACGGCCGCCGGGATGCCGCGGTCCGGGCTCCCTGCCCGCCAGGCACAGGAACCAGGGCGGCCGGATTCGCCCGCTTATCCGGAAGCATATCCGGAAGCGACGGAGAGGTTTCAAAGCGGGGTTCGCCAAGGGCCCGTTTCAGGGCGGCCGTCGCCTTTGGCGTCAGAGAGCGGTTCCGTCCGCCGAACGGTTTTCCCTCAGCGAATCCGCAGAATCTGATTCTTTCCGGAAAACGGCAGTCCATTGATCGTGTTTTTCATGATCACGCCCGCATTTTCATTTCGGCCTGCGCGGCATAAGCATGACTGACAGGATTGACGGCGGTTCCGCGGCCCGGTAACGGTTCCCTGTCCAATCGGCAGGCCGGCCGGCGGCCTTTTCGGGCAAGCGCCGCCGAAGCGCCGCGGCACAGGCCTGTCAGCCCCGTTTCCGGATCGGCCCCCGTCAAACCGGACAGGCCTGTCACGGCAACCGGCTTTTCCCTTCCGGGCTTCTTAGGCCCCGCCCACGGGGAGCGGACCGGCTGTCAGGCGGGTTCCCGGATGACGGCTTTCCGCGCCTGCCCCCCTGGCGCCGCGCCTGCCCGCGCCGGAACGGTCAGTCCCGGCGCCCGGGGCCGGCCGCGCGGAGAGGCCCGCGCGGCCCGGAAGCCGGCGGAGTCAAAGCCTGTCCGCTTAATCGGCCTTGCCTGGGGAGGGCTCAGGAGCGGGCCCCTCCGGCGGCGGGCCTTGCGGGGCCTCAACCTCCGCCCCTAAGGCGGCCTTGCCGGGCCGGCCGTACAGGGACGAGCCAGCCAGCTCGTGGAAGATCTCCCTGAGCTTCTGGAACATGGCGTAGACCAGGGGGATGATGATGAGGCCCACGGTGCAGGCGGCTATCATGCCGCCGAAGACCGCCGTCGAGACGTTCTGGCGGGAGGCGGCGCCGGGGCCGGTCGCGAAGACGAGGGGCAGGAGGCCCGCCAGGAAGGCCAGCGAGGTCATGATCACCGCCCGGAACCTCAGGTACGAGCCCTGGGCGGCGGAGTCCTTGATGCTCTGCCCCCCGGCCCGGGCCTCCTTGGCGAACTCCACGATCAGGATGGCGTTCTTGCTGGCGAGGGCGATCAGGGTGACTATGCCTATCTGCACGTACAGGCCCATGGAGAAGCCCATGAGCTTGACGGCCATCATGGCCCCGTAGATGGCGGCGGACACCGAGATGATGACGCCCAAGGGGATGGTCCAGCTCTCGTAGAGGGCCACCAGGAAGAGGTAGGCGAAGGTGAACGACAGGATAAAGAGGTAGATGGTCTGGCCCGCCGACTCGCGCTCCTGGTAGGTGGACCCGGTCCACTCGTAGCCCATGTCGGCGGGGAGCTCGAGCGCGGCGTTCTCCATGGCGGCTATGCCCACCCCGGTCCCCAGGCCGGGGTAGGTGGACCCCATGATGGTGACCGAGCGGGTGTTGTTGTAGCGGGTGATGTTCTGGGGGCCGGTGGTCATCCTCGCGGTCAGGACCGAAGACAGCGGCACCATGGCCCCCGCGTCGGAGCGCACCTTGATCGCCTCGAGGTCCGTCACGTCCCGGCGGCCCTCGCCGTCGGCCATTACCTTGACCTTCCAGCTGCGGCCCTGGAAGTCGAAGTCGTTGACGTAATAGCTCCCCAGGTACTGCTGGAGGGCGTTGAAGACCTGGGAGGCCGCCAGCCCCCTCGCCAGGGCCTTGTCGCGGTCAAGCTCGATCTCTATGACCGGCGTGTCAGAGTTGAAGAAGGTCATGGCCATCATGAGGCCGGGCTGCCGCATGGCGCTCCCGATGAAGGTCTGGGCCTGGACGGCCAGGTCCTCAGGGGTCCGGTCGCCGTAGTCCATCAGGATGAACTGGAACCCCCCCACCGAGTCCAGGCCCACGATGGGCGGGAGCGAGAAGGCCTGGCAGTTGGCCTCCAGGATCGAGGAAAGCCGGAGGTTGAGCTGCATCTGGACCGCCTCGGCCGAGAGGTCGGCGGTCTTGCGCTCCTCGTAGGGGGCCAGCCCCACGAACATGAAGGCCCCGTTGTCCTGCATGGAGAAGTTGACGATGTTGACGCCCACGATGGCCATGAGGTTCTGGACGCCGGGTATTTCCTCGGCGATCCGCGAGGCCTTGAGGAGGACCTCCCTGGTCTTGTTGAGCGAGCTCCCCTCGGGGAGGCCCACCTGGACCACGATCATGCCCATGTCCTCGGTGGGCAGGAACCCCGAAGGCGTGAACTTCATGATGCCGTAGGCGGAGGCGAGGCAGAAGGCCGCGACCACCAGCCCGAAGGCGGAGCGCCTCAAAAGGGTCATCACGAGGGAATGGTAGGAGTTCCGGCTGCGGATCACCAGGCCCTGGAACTTGCGCACCAGCCAGTTGGGCTCGTGCGCGGCGGGCCGCATGAAGACGGCGCACAGGGCCGGCGAGAGCGTGAGCGCGTTGAAGCAGGAGATGAGCATGGCCGCGGAGATGGTCACCGCGAACTGCTGGTACAGCTTGCCGGAAAGCCCGGGTATGAAGCCCACCGGCACGAAGACCGACAGGAGCACCAGGGCGATGGCGATGATGGCCCCGGTTATCTGTCCCATGGCCTTGACGGCGGCCTCCTTGGGCGGAAGGCCCTCCTCGCGCATCACGCGCTCGACGTTCTCCACCACCACGATGGCATCGTCCACGACGATGCCCACCGCCAGCACCAGGGCCAGGAGCGAGACCGTGTTGGCGCTGTAGCCGGCGGCGGCCAGCACCGCGAAGGCGCCCACCAGGGAGACCGGCACCGCGAACATGGGGATCAGCGTGGTCCGCCAGCTTCCCAGGAAGAGGTAGACCACCAGGATGACCAGCACCATGGCGATGAGGATCGCCTTGGCCACCTCCTCGATGGAGGCGCGCACGAAGCGGGTGGCGTCGAAGACCTCGATGTAGGAGATCCCCGGCGGCATCCTCTCGGCGAGCCCGACCATGGCGGCGTCCACGTTGTTGGCGGTCTCCACCGCGTTGGAGCCAGACTGCTGGGTGAGCATCATGCCCGCGGACTGCCGTCCCTTGTAGGTGCCCATGGGGGAGTAGTTCTCGGTGTCGATCTCCACCCTGGCCACATCCCCTAAGCGCAGGAGGCCCCCGTCCTCGGCGGTCCGCAAGACGACGTCCGCGAACTGCTCGGCGGTGGTGAGCCTCCCCTGGGCCGTAACGTTGAAGTGCAGCTCCTGTCCGGACGGGGTCGGGGCGCCCCCCACCTCGCCCACCGCCGCCTGGATGTTCTGCAGGGAGAGGGCGCCCGACACGTCGGCGGGGGTCAGGCCGTAGCCGGCCATCTTGTCCGGGTCGAGCCACACCCGCATGCTGTAGGTGCTCCCGAAGAAGTTCACCCCGCCCACGCCGGGGATGCGGGTGAGCGCGTCCACTATGTTGTTGTAGACCCAGTCCGAGAGCTCGAGCGGCGCGACCGACCCGTCCGGGCTGTAGAACATGAAGGCCTTTAAAAACGACGAGGTGCGGCTCTCCACGTCCACGCCCTGGCGGGTCACCTCCTGGGGCAGGAGCGGCTCGGCGCGCTTGAGGCGGTTCTGGACGTTGACCA
Source organism: Deltaproteobacteria bacterium (assembly GCA_031288415.1). GTDB lineage: Bacteria > Desulfobacterota > Desulfarculia > Adiutricales > Adiutricaceae > JAIRZX01. Next base: position 6,419 of record JAITRL010000158.1, read on the forward strand.
TGTTGAGGTCAGGGTCGGACCCGACCTCGAAGGTGATGCTCAGGGAATAGCGGCCGTTGTTGGAGCTCTGGCTCGAGAAGTAGAGCATGCGCTCCACGCCGTTGATGGCGTTCTCGATGTTCTGGGCGACGGCGCTCTCCACCGTGGCGGCGGAGGCCCCAGGGTAGACCGCCTCGACGTTGACCTGCGGGGGCACGATGTCAGGGAACTGGGCGACCGGGATGCGCATGAGGGCCATGGCGCCGGCGATGCTGATCACCAGCGAGATGACCACCGCGAAGCGGGGCCTGTCGATGAAGATCTTGGACAGCATGGCTCAGTCGCCCTCCCCCCCCGCGCTTTCCGAAGGGGTTCCGGAGCCCTCGGAAGGTCCGCCGGAAGCCGCGCCCTCAGGGGAAGGTCCGCCGGAAGCCGCGCCGGAAGCGGACGGGTCATAGCCCTCCACCACCCGCACCGGGGCCCCGGCCCTCAAGGTGGCCCCTCCGGACATGAGGCCGAGCTCTATGATTCTGTCACCGGCCTTGAGGCCCTCCAGGATCTCGATCCCGTCCGGGAACTCGTTTCCGCGGCTCACGTTGATCCTCTTGGCCACCAGGGCTTCGGCCGCGGCGCCTCCGCCGGGCCCGGCAGGGGCCCCGGCGGGAGGCGCGCCGCCTGCGGGGGGATCAGGGGGGCCTACGGTGAAGACGTAGCTCCCGGAGTCGGCGGAGACCAGGACGGAGCCCTTGGGGACCAGAAGGGCCTCCCTGGGCTCGGCATCCTCCAGGAAAATCGTGAGAGTCTCGCCGGGGGCGAGCAGGCCGTCAGGGTTAGGGACGAGGGCCTTGAGCTTGTAGGTGCCGGTGGCGTCGTCCACCATGGGGGAGATGTAGGACACGGCCCCGGCGTGAGGGTAGTCGCGGCCGTCGGCGGCGCGCACCCTCACCGCCACCGAGCCAGGGCCGCCGCGGGGGAGGCGGGAGCCCGGGGACCCGTGCTTGAGATCCGCCATGAGCCGGTCAGGCACCCCGAAGCTGAGCTCCAGGGGATCGGTCGCGACCACCGTGGCGAGCACCCCGGAAGTCGGCCCCACGAAGGCCCCTACGGAAAAGGGCGAGTCGCTGACGTACCCGGAGAAGGGCGCCCTGACGGTGGCGTACCCCAGGTTGAGCTGGGCCTGGGCCAGGCTGGCCCTGGCCGTCGTAACGCCCGCCTCGGCCACGTCCAGGGCCGCCTTGGCGTCGTCGAAGTCGCTCTTGGGGGCGGACTTCTTGGCGAAAAGGTCCGACTGCCGGTCGAAGGTTATCTGTGCCTGGGCGCGCCTCGCCTCGGCCGACTGCAGATCCCCCCTGGCGGCGTCCAGGGCCGCCTGGTACTGGGCGGGCTCGATGAGGAAAAGCACGTCTCCCTCGGACACGGCCCCGCCCTCGCTGTAGGGCTTCTCCGCCAGGAAGCCCGAGACCCTGGCCACGAGATCCACCTTCCTCGGCGCCGCCGCGAAGGCCACGGCCTCCCAGGAGTCCTTGACGGGCACGGTCCTGACCTCAAACAAGGTCACTGCCGCGGGAGGCCGCGCCTGGGGCGGCGCCGGGAACAGCATCGGAAGAACCACGACGGCGGCCGCCAGGAACACTATCACGGCGGGGATGATTATGAAGACGTATTTTTTGATGAGTATTCTGGGTGACATTCGCGCCTGGTTTCCGGCCGCGGGGAGGCCCCGCTGAGGGCGAGGCTTCCCGCGGCCCTGAAGGTTGAGGAGAAATGCCTGAGGGGGCGGGGGACCGGCGCGCCCGCCCGGGCCCCCGAAGCGGCCCCCCCGGCCGGGCGCGCCGGGGGGGGTGCCGCCGGGGGGGGGGGGCCC
>JAITRL010000165.1 GCA_031288415.1 Deltaproteobacteria bacterium
CGGCCCCCCCCCCCCCCCCGAGGGCGCGGCTGCCGGGCGGCGGCGGCGCCCCGGGACCGGGACGGCCCCGGGCGCCGCCGCCTTGGCTTTTGCGGGCGGGCGGGCGCGCGGCGGCCGGCCGCGCCCGGAAAAGGCGAAGCCAGGCCGGCCTTCCGGCCCCTGGAGCTTTTCTAAAAAGCCGCGCCGGCTCTTAAGGCCCCTTGCCGCAGGGCGGCAAAGCCGCATCGGCCGGTCTGCCGCCTTGCCCGGAGCCCGGCCGCGGCCGTTTGGACGCTTTGGCCCCCCGAAGCGGGAGCTGCGCGCCGGGGGAGGCGGGCTTGAGGCGGGCGGCGGCAGGCAGCGCCGCCCCGCGACGGAGGCGGGGCTCCCGTGCCTCGCGAGGCCCCGCTGGGCCCCTGGCCCGGCCAAGGCCGCAGGGCCTCCAGCGGGGGTAAATCCCTGCGTCTTGTCCCGCGGCCGCCGGAGGGATGCCTGAGGCCCGGAGGCCGCGGGCCTGAGGCCCGGGGATGAAAATGCGCTGGACTTTTCGCTCGGCGGAGTCTAAAATAATCCACATAAATGTTTTCGTCAGACCCCGCCACAAGCCAGAGGCTTGGCCTCGGCCGCCTAAAGGGGCCGCCCCGGCGCCGGCGGGCTTCCCGCGGAAGCGAAGGGCCCGGAACGGCGGGCCGAAAGCCTGAGCCTCTACAGTGCCTCCCACCAACACACCGAGCTTCCCTGACAAGAAGGATTTCAAGACGGGCGGCCAGGCCGGCCCCTCCGGCGGGAACCCGGCCGCGTCGGAGGCCGAACTCCAGCAGGAATTCGAGCGCCTGATGGCGGCCACATACGAGACCGCCAAGCGTCTCCTGCCCTTCATGGCCAAGCGCCGCATCCCCCTGACGCCCTACAACTACCGCCTTTTCTACGACTACTTCGAGGGAGGGGACGAGCGGCTCAAGCAGCGTCTTGAGGAGATTCTCCGCACCAGCGCCGTCCTGACCCAGGAACTCTCGGAACGGCTCTACCACGAGTTTTACGACTACATCGGCGACAGCGCGCGCAAGCTCACGCTGGTGGGCCAGAAGATCGGGAGCATCGGCCTGGACCTGGAGGCCAACCTGGAGAAGACCCTGGACTCGACGGGGCGCTACCGGGAGTTCCTCTCCGACGCCGCGGTGCAGCTCAACGACCCCGGCTCCTCCAACGGGAAGTTCAAGGAGGCCATGGAGGGCCTGCTCAGAGAGACGAAGAGCGCCCTCAACGAGCAGTCCGACCTGGCCGACCACATCGACAGCGCCAGCAGGGTGATAGCCACCCTCACGCGGGAGCTCAAGGACCAGACCCGGCTCGCCTCCGTGGACGAGCTCACCCAGCTTTACAACCGGCGGTACATGACCCTCCAGTTCGCGGCCATGGCGGAGAAGCACGGCGCGGATCTGGTCATGAGCATGATCCTCTTCGACCTGGACCGCTTCAAGTCCATCAACGACAACTACGGCCACAACATAGGGGACCGTGTTCTTCTGGTCTGCTCTAAAATTTTGCAGAACCTCGCCGGGAAGGAAGGCCACATCGTCTGCCGTTACGGGGGCGAGGAGTTCGTGGTCCTGTGCCGCGGGCTGGAGCTGGCCGAGGCGGAGCGGCTCGCCGACTCCGTGCGCCGCCAGCTGGAGGAGACCTCCATACAGATCCGCGGCAACTCCATTCCCGTGACCATCAGCGGCGGGGTCTCGCGGTACCGCCACCCCGAGTCCCTGGAGGCATTCCTGGACCGCGCCGACCAGGCCCTCTACCGGGCCAAAAGCACGGGGCGCAACAAGATAGTCCTGGAGGAGGCCGGGGCCTGAGGGGGCTTCAGCCGAGTCGACTTGCTCATATCCATCAATCCAGATTTCCCTCAGGGCAGGCTCCTCGAAAAGGTGGCGGGCATCCTCAGGGAAGGCGGCCTCATCGCCTACCCCACGGACACCCAGTACGGCATCGGCTGCGATCTGCGCCGCAAGAAGTCCATCGAGCGCCTCTACCGCCTCAAGCAGCGGAGCACCAAGAGGCCCTTCAGCTTCATCTGCGCCGATCTTACCCACATCTCCGAGTACGCCCGGGTCTCGGACTTCGCCTACCGCACCATGCGCCGTATCCTCCCCGGGCCGTTCACGGTGGTGTTGCCCGGCACTCGCCTGGTCCCGCAGATCATGCTTTCCCGCAGGCACGAATGCGGCCTCAGGGTACCCGGCCACAACATCCCCATCGGCTTGGTCAAGGCTCTGGGCAGCCCCATCATCAGCACCACGGCCGCGCTGCCTCGGGCCGAGGGGGAAGCCGATGCGGAAGAAGGCGAGAGCGCCCCCGTCGCCTCCGATCCCCGGGAGATCGAGGCCCTCTTCAAAGGGAGCCTGGATGCCGTGGTGGATGGAGGGCCCGTGCCCGGACGGGACTCCACCGTGGTCTCCCTGGTGGACGATGACCCCGTGATACTCAGGCAAGGCCTGGGAGTGTTCTGAAGGCGCGAAAGCCTCCCGGAAAGGCCCGGGCGGCTCCGCAGGGAACTTAAGCGCCAGGGCCCGGGCGCGCCTTCGCAGGGCCGGGGAACGATCGGCCCAGGAAATCCGGACCCCCGGAAAGGCTCAAGCCCTTTTCGGGGGTCTTTGTCAACTGCCCCGCGCCAGGCGCCGAGACGGGCGCGGGGCGGCTCCTGCGGGGGAATTCGGGCAGGGCCAGGCGAAGCGCCTGCGGCTGTCCCGTAAAAGGAACGAGCTAGCGCCTGCGGCCGCCGCCTTTTTTCTTCTTCTGGTTTTTCGGCTTTCCCGCCTTGGAGGGCTGCTTCGGGGTCTTTTTGCGGCGGGGCGAAGGCTGCAAAGGCCCGGAGCCCTGGTCGCCGGCGGGAACGCCGGGCTCCCCGCCGGCGGGGCCGGGCGGCGCGCCTGCGGCGTCAGACCGCTCGGCCGGGGCTTGCGAAGCCCCTGCGGCAGGCGCGGGGGGGGATTGCGAAGCCCCTGCGGCAGGCGCGGCCGGGGATTGCGAAGCCACTGCGGCAGGCGCGGCCGGGGCTTGCGAAGCCACTGCGGCAGGCGCGGCCGGGGCTTGCGAAGCCACTGCGGCAGGCGCGGGGGGGGGTTGCGAAGTCACGGCTGTCACTCCGGAAGCATTGTCGGGGCAGGCCTTGCCGGCCTCGGCCTCGCGCCCTGCGGCGGAAGCTCCGGGAGCCCCGGACGAAGGCGTCGGCGCGGGGCTACCGGAAGCCAGGAAACCGGCGGCGCGGGCGGCCGCTGAGGTTTGCCGGCCGGAGGCCTGGGCTCCGCCCTGAACGGGGCGGGGAGCCCGGAAGGGCTTGCGGGGCGCGAAGTCCTTCCGCCTGGCCTCGCAGCGGCGTTTCGGGTCGGCAGGAGGTCCCAGGAACTTGTAGCTGTCGATGACCGTGTGGATGGAGCCAGACGGCTCCAGACGGCTCTGGAAAAGCGTGAGCCCGTCGACGTGGAAGGTGCCGAAGGACATGTTCCTGCATTTGCAGGTCAGGCTTAAGAGGTCGGCGCCCGGAGGGGCCTTGAAGGTCTTGACGAGCAGGGAGGGGCGGTAGAACTTGACTGGGCGGGTGGGAATGCCCTCCACGGGCAGGAGGGCGGCGTCCACCGCTTCCTTGACGGCGGTGAGCGGCGCGGGGTTTTCGACCCTGACGCACAGGAAATGCGCCTTTTTGCCCCGGTGCACGAAGAGCCCTTTCAGGCTCAAGGCGAAGGGTCCGCAGGCTGAGGCCGCCTTGAGGGCCTCCCTGATGCCGGGGACGGCTCCGGGGTCCACTTCCCCGATGAAGCGGACGTTGACGTGGGGGTTACGCATGACCAGGCCCTGGAGTTCCGGGGCCTTGTCCGCCAGATAGGCTAATCTGGGCAGGACAGCGGAGGCCGCCGGGAAGCCGACGAACAGCCGCGTCTTCAGCGGCTTCGCTGTTGTTTGAGGGGCCGTTGGTTCCATGGGCAGCCTGAAATGTCCTTCTGAGGGGGAAAGGGGGGGCTTGCGGGCCGCAGGCGCGCCAAGCCCGCAGGGTTCCCCGTAGGGTTGGGAGGGGCGGGAGGGATTTGCTGAAAATTGCTATTTTGTGATGTTAAACAAAAAATTATATAAAATAATATATGACCATGAGCATCGTCTAATTAAAAAGCAGGCAAAGGCAAGCGGCGGAGGGAGCCCTCCGAAAAGGGCGCGCGGCTGGGAGTTCCGCCCGGGTCCATGCTTTCAGCAGGCGGGCGGGCTGCCGGGCGAGGAGAGCGCCTTGCGGCGGTCCGGCCCCGCCGCGATGCCGCGATCATTTTTAGCTCAAAGGCGACGGAAAATCCAGCCTCGGCCCCCTCCGGCCGGCGGAAGCCTTTTGCGTGGCGCGGCGAGGTCACGGCCGCGCGACGGAGGGGCGGAGCCTTGCCGGCGCGAAGGGGAGACATGAGCCGGAAGCCAAGGCCCCGCGGCTGCGCCGCCTCCCCCGGCCGGCGGCGGGATACCGGAGCCAACCGTGTTGCGGCGTCAGCGGCAGCGTAGAACCGTCATACGCGCCGGGACGGGCGGGGCAGGCCCGGGCAGCCGCCCGTCGCCGCCGGCCCCGGGGAGGCAAAGAGACCTTCCAGGGGAGCCAGGGCGCCGGGTTCGGCGTCGGCTCGGGTCCGGCGTGGACCTCGGGAGGTTTCGAGCCGGCAGGCGAAGCCCCGTCATCTTAAGGCAGGGGCCGGGGATGCGCCAGGCCCCCGGTTCGGGCGGCGGTCCCGCGACTTCCCTGCCGGCGGCCCGCTCGAAAGAGCCCTTGCCGCCCTTGTGCCTTGCCAGAAGCGTCGCTATAAGGCGCAGGGCCGTTCTCCGGGCGGGGCGGGCGGGCCTCGGCGAGGCATCGGGCCGGGCGGCGGGCCTGCCGGGCCCTGACCTTGACAGAGGCCCGTGAAAAAAGCTATCCTGGGCGGAGTTTAAAGGCAGTACTGTAGCAACCGGCGGGGCATGACCCGCCAAGGCTAATCAGGCGACTGAAGGCCAAGACCCTTGGCGCCGGGAGACCGCTCCCCTTGGGCCAAGGTTCTCGGTCTTTTTTTTCGGCCCGAGGGCCCGAGGGCCGGGGGGCTTCCAGGCGCCGTCCCATGCCGCTGATCGAGATTAGGGGGTTGAGGAAGACCTTCGGCAAGGGCCCGGGGGCCGTGGAGGCCCTCCGGGGCATAGACCTCTCGGTGGAGGAGGGCGAGATATTCGGGGTGGTGGGCCTCTCGGGGGCGGGCAAGAGCACCCTGATCCGTTGCATCAACCGCCTGGAGCGCCCAGATTCCGGGAGCGTGCTCATCGGCGGAAAGGACGTGATGGGCTTCTCCGGGCGGGAGCTTAAGCTCGCCAGGCGTTCCATGGGCATGATCTTCCAGTCGTTCAACCTCCTAAGCTCAAGGACGGTGGCCTCCAACGTGGCCTTCCCCCTGGAGGCGGCAGGAGCCCCCCGCTCCTCGATACCGGGCCGAGTGGCCGAGCTTCTGGAGCTGGTGGGCCTCTCGGACAAGGCGCAAAGCTTCCCCGCCCAGCTCTCCGGCGGTCAGAAGCAGAGGGTGGGCATCGCCAGGGCCCTCGCCAACCGCCCTAAGATCCTCCTGTGCGACGAGGCGACCAGCGCCCTGGATCCCCAGACCACCACCAGCATCCTGGAACTCGTCTCCGACGTTCAGAAGCGGCTGGGCTTGACGGTGGTGCTCATCACCCACGAGATGAAGGTCATTACGGAGATCTGCGACAGGGTGGCGGTGATGGAGGCCGGGGAGATAGTGGAGGCGGGGGCCACGGCGGAGGTCTTCTCGCGGCCCAGGCACCCCGTCACCAAAGGCTTCGTCGAGGTGATCCTGAGAAGGGGGAGCCGTTTCCTGGAGAGCGGCTACGTGCCGCGCGGGAAGCTTCTCAGGGTGAGCATGACCGGCGAGAGGGTGCAGACTCCCCTGGCGGGCGAGCTGGTGCGGCTCTTCGGGCTGTCCCCGGTGATTCTCCAGGCCCACGTGGACCATATCAAGGACACCCCCTTCGGTACCCTCGTCATGGATCTCCAGGGCCCGCAAGAGAAGGCGGGGGAGGCCGTCGAATGGATACTGGCCCAGGGCAACATGGTGGAGCCCCTTAACTAGCCCTGGCGCTTGCCCTGCCCGGCCCTGCGGGGCCGGGCGGCGGGCATCGCCGGGTTTACCCGGCCCCCCTTGCCGCCTCGGCCTGCGGCCTCCGGGCCGGGTCCCGCGGAGGCGCGGAGCCCCCGGCCAGGCCGCAAGGCCCCGCGCCTCCGCGGGGCGGAAGGGCGCGAAAAGATGTTTCTTACAGCCCAGCAGCTCCTCATGCTTAAAAAGGCGACCCTGGAGACATTCTACATGGTCTCCGTCACGACCGGGCTTACCGTCGCCCTGGGCGTGCCGTTGGGCATCCTTTTGGTCGTGATGCGCCCGGGGCACATCCTCGAGAACCGCTGGGCCTACCGCCTCCTGGGCCTTGCGGTGAACGCCACCCGCTCGGTCCCCTTCCCCATATTCATAGTGTTCGTCATCCCCCTCACCAGGCTCATCGTGGGGACCAGCATAGGCTCCACCGCGGTCATAGTGCCGCTCACCCTGGCGGCCTTTGTCCTGATGGCGAGACTGACGGAGAGCTGCCTCATGGAGGTTCCCCACGGCGTGGTCGAGGCCGCCCAGTCCATGGGCGCCGGCAACTGGCGCATCATCACCCGGGTACTCCTGCCGGAAGCCCTGCCAGGGCTCCTGATGGCCGTGACCATAGCCGTCATCACGCTGATAAGCTACTCGGCCATGGCCGGCATGATAGGCGGCGGCGGGCTGGGGGATCTGGCCATCCGCTACGGCTACCACCGCTACCAGACCGACATCATGTGGGCCACGGTGGTGTTCCTGGTAGTGGTGGTCCAGCTGGTGCAGTACCTGGGCGACGCCCTGGTGGTGAAATTCTCGCGGAGGTAGCGGGCCCTGCCTGCGCAGGCAGGGCCCGGCGCTGACCGCAGACCCAGGCCCGCGCCGGCCGGGCCCCGGCCGAACAGGCCTTCCCGGCCGCCGGAAGGCCGGGGCCGGAAAGCCAGGCTGACCGCAGGGCCGGGGCCGCGCGATTCCGCCGGAGTCACCGGAGCCTCCCGGAGCCCCCGGAACAGTCACCCGTAAAACCCGCAACCCCAAAATCCGCCCCGAGGCAGCCTCAAGGCCGCCCGGCCGGAACCCCGGCGAAGCGGCCGGGGAGCGGATTCCCGGCCCGGGCCGCCGCGCCGTTCCGGGCCGTTTACGTCGGCCCCGCCGGACAGGGGGGCCCTCTGAAAGGGGCCGCCGTCGGACGGAGGGGCAGGCGGCGGGGCCGGAGCCCCGCCGGAAACAGGAGAGAGAAAAATGCTGAAAATGAAAAGCATCCTTATGTTCGCAGCCGCCGTCTCCGTGGCCCTCGCGGCCCAGACGGCCCAGTCCCAGGATGAAAAGCCCCTGCTCGTGGGCACGGTGGCGGGCTCCGACGTCGACATGCTTCAGAAGGCCGCCGAGGTGGCGGGGAGGTCCGGGCTTCAGGTGGAGATAAGGGAGTTCAGCGACTACGCCCAGCTGAACCCTGTCCTGGCGGCGGGGGAGATCGACCTCAACGCCTTCCAGCACGTGCCCTACCTGGACAGCTACCTGAAAGACCACCCTGACGAGAAGCTCGTCTCCATAGGGTCCACCTACATCTCGCCCATGGGCTATTTCTCCAAGAAAATAAAGTCCTTGGACGAGCTCAAGAAGGGCGACGCCGTGGCCATCCCCAACGATCCCTCCAACGGCGGCAGGGCCCTCCTGCTCCTGCAGGCCGCCGGCAAGATCAAGGTGGATCCGGCCAAGGGCATCTCCCCGACCCCGCTGGACGTGACCGAGAACCCCCTGGAGCTCAAGATAATCGAGGTGGAAGCGTCCCAGACCTACACGTCGCTGGAGGACGTCGCCGCCGCGGCCATCAACAACAACTTCGCCCAGGACGCCGGGATCAACCCGCTCAAGGACTCCATCTACCTCGAGGACTCCGACTCCCCTTACGTGAACGTCATAGCCGCGCGCGAGGCCGACAAGGAGAACCCGAGGTACCTGGCCTTCGTCGCGGCCTACCAGACCAAGGAGGTGGCCGACTTCATCCTGGAGAGGTTCGGGGGCGCCACTATCCCTGCCTTCACGCCTAAAGGCGAGGAAGGCAAGTAGCGGGCCCCGGTCCGGGAGGGCTGCGGGATTCCGGGAAAAAAATCCCCGGAAACCGCCGCCTCCCGCAGGCTTTTTGCCGAGCCGCAAAGGCGCCAAGGGGTCCGGCCGGGGCGGAGGCTGGCTTAAGGCCGGCCTTGCGCCTTCCCGAGCCAGGGAAACGGCCGGCCGGGCCCCCGCCTTTTCCGGCTGCCGTCCCCTGCGCCGCGGCGGCGCTTTTTCCTGAACTTCCCCGTCCGCTCGGGCGGGGCTTCGTCCTTAGCCGCGGCGGACCCCGGACGAGGGGCCGCCGCAGGGCATTTCCCTGCCTGCCGGGCCCCGGTGGAGGCTCCCGGCGCCGGGGGCGGAGCAGTTCCGCAGGCGCGGGGACTGGGTTATCCGGCGCGCGGGCGGGGCGGAGGAGGCTGTCCGAAGGGCGGGCTCCTCCGGGCAGGCGAGGCTCAGCCGAAAGGCCGCGGCAGGCGGGGAGCCTATTCCTGAACCCGCGGACCGGCGGAAACCGAGCCGGGGCCCGGAAAGCGGCCGTCAGCCGCCCGGCCGGCGCCGGAACGGCCCGCCAAGGCCGGGAGGAAAAGGCGCGGCGCGGAGGCGGAACCTGGGGGCCTTAAAGAGGAAGACGGCAAGACGGGGCGGCCGGGAGGCGGCAGGGCCGGGCCGCAGGTTTAGATTTTATTGTACATTTACGTGAAAACAGTGTTATCATTCTTCCCGGACGGAAGCCTGGCCGGAAGCCTGGCCGGAAGGATGATCGACATGAGCGACATGAACGCCAAGACTGGACATGAACTGGAGGAAATGCTGGAAGAACGGTTGCTTTCGCTGTACAGGAAAATTGCCGGCTGTGCCGGTTTATATAAGACGTCGCCGTTATTGATGCCGTTCATGGATCAAATCGATAACGCGCTTGATATCATCGCGGATTATCAAGCGTTCCTGTCAGAGGGGACTTCTGACCCTGACAGCTTCATGACCGTCGGGCAGTTGGAGGGAAAGCTGCTTTCCCTGAACAGGCGCCTCAGCGATGCCAACCTCAAGGCGTTTTCGGACGCGCTGGGCCGTTTGCCGGCTTCCGGCGCGCTGGCGGCAAAAAAAAAACCGGACTCCTGGCGGAAGGGGTGAAAGTCAGGCAGTGGCGCTCCTGCCGGACTTCCGTGCTGACGGCCGCAGGGCGGGTCTCTTTCCCGCGGATGGCTCTGGTGCCTGCCGCAAAGGAGGACTCGGGCAGGCTGCGGGAGCTGGGCGTTCCCGGCAACGTTTATCCGCTTGACCTGGCTTTCGGCCTGGACCGCCTGCCTCACCGGGCTACAGTCGCGGCCATGTTGGAGATAGCCAGGGAATCGACCCGCCGCGACTCATACGAGGAGGCTCAAAAGATATTGAAGGAAAGAACGCGAATTGACTGCAATGACGACGCCATGCGGAAGATCACGAACGCCATCGGCGGAATCGTCTTCAGGAACGACATGGCCGCCGCCGAGTCCGCCTGGAAAAAGTCGTTCGGTTCCGGAACGGCATTGGTCCCGGAAGCCAAGAAAAATCATACCTTGTACCTTGAATTTGGCGGAGCGGCGCTGCCGACCCGGCTGGGCGACGGGAAACACGGGACGGTCTACAGGGAAAACAAGTCATGCATGGCGTTTTCGACGGCCGGCATGATTTGGCTGACTGACGAAAACGGAGGGCGCCGGCCTTCAATCACGTCGAGGGAATATGCCGGTTATCTTGGGGGCGCGGAAGAATTCGCCAAATTAGCGTACTCATTGGCGTTAAAAAACGGGTATGGCCGCTACTTGAATACGGTCGTCATATCCGACGGCGCGGCATGGGTACGAGATTTAAAAGAATTATTATTTCCTGAGGCCCAACAAATTCTTAATTTTTTTCAGCTTGAAGAACATATTATTGATTATGCTAAAATTATATTTAATAAAAATAAAGGTAAATATATACCGTGGTCAGAAAACATATCTCGTTTGTTTAAAAGTAGTGAAACGGAAAAAGCTATCAATTTAATTGAAAAATCTAAAAATAATAAATATTTAATAAATTCTGGTAAATTAATGGAATATATAAATTATAACTTTAAAAATATCGATTATGCTGAATATTCAGCAAACGGTTATGTTATTGGAAGCGAGGCTATAGAAGGTTCCAACAAGGCCGTAGTCAACCGCAGGCTCAAGTATGGCGCCATGCGTTGGAACGTTGAATCCGCGCAAGCCGTATTATCCTTAATGGCCAAAGCCAGAAGCGGATTGTGGGAATCTGAAGTCGCGCGGGCGGCTTACGTGGAATTTGGTGAACCGATGCCCAGGGCTTTAGATTTAACAGCCTAATTCGCCTGTCTTTCAAACCGCACTTAACAAGTGTCGCTTTGTATCTATGTTCCGGACAGCAAAAAAGATTGACTAATCCCTGGCGGTGTGTTATAAGATTTTTCGCACTTATTCGGGGTTGGTCTTTGATGTTGTTGGGGGGCTGTAGCTCAGTTTGGGAGAGCGCATGACTGGCAGTCATGAGGTCAGGGGTTCGATCCCCCTCAGCTCCACCATCACTTTTTTCCAGGACAGACTTAGGAAAGCCGGTGACCTTGATTTTTCAAAGATTTCAGTATTTTCTTTACCGTTCTGGAATAAAGTCCTGGAAAGTCGGCCAAGTACCGTTGACATCCTAAGGCACTTATTGTTTCTATATTTGATACCATGTTCGACAATCCAAGCTTAGCCTGATAAATTGCATCATAAATTGTCTGAAATACTTTGTTGCCAAAGTAATCAGCTCGCAAGATTCTACTAATTTGCTCGGTATGGTTAAGTTCAGGGCTATAATGTGGGAGTGAAATTAAAGCGGTATTATAAGGAATTGCTAATTTTTTAGTAGTATGAGATGAAGCTCCGTCAACCGAGATAATTCCAAAATTTGATTTTATTCTATATGAAATTTACCATAAATGTCTAGTCGTATTTTTTGTATTCATTTTGTCAGTAACCATATAGTACAATTTACCTTATCGCGGACAAACAGTTGCCTAAATATATCGAATTTGACGAACGATAGAATGATGCACCCATTGGTCTATCTGGATAAGGAACACAACATAATACTTGAAGGCTTATCCTTCCAAATCTAGCCTCATCTTGAAACATGATGATCACAGGCAATTTTAGTAATAGGAATAGGGTAATAAACAAAGTTAACTAAATTATTATGAATGCTCTTTATATCAATCAATTCTCCTTTAAGAACTTTTTCTTTCCACATCGAAAGATATCTGATCGTCTCTTTCTGTTCACAGGCAGTTTCTGCGCCCACCCCAATTAACTCTTGGGTCTACTTTACCGTTTAAAATACTTAATATGTCATCTCTATATCTATAGACACTAGTACGATCTATCATCAGAAATTCGGAAATTTCTTCTACAGTAAAACCGAAATCGCAACTAAAGAGTTATACAAAGCGTGCGTTTAAACTCATTAAGACTGTCAGTAGACTCTATAGTTTGATAAATATATGATAAGAATTTTTTGTCAATAACATATGTTGTACTCATAATTTTCATCTCCAAAAGGGAGGGCACTAAATATGCTTTTTTAAAAAAATATTTATATAGCAATTATAAAATATTTATAAATATATTAAATTTTTATAATAAAATATTAATATTATGATTCAAACAGAATTTTGATGATAAATAAGTAATATCATATAACATATTATTTAATCTAATTTGCATGTAACGTTAAAGAAACTAATACTCACCTAAGTAAAATTTAATTTCAACATAAAATTATTATTGATTAAATCTTAATTAAGCGAAGTGCTTAAATATTAAAATTAGTGTTTAGTCGTTTAATTTAATAATATTATATGAAAGTTACGGCAAATCAAACATTAATAAAATTTATTAGTATAGGAGTGGTCAATGCCTGTAGGCGATTCAGAAAATAAGAAATCAGATATTATTATAGCTAAATTTAGACAATTAGCTAATACAATGGAAAGTGATGTAAAAGATGAAGATTTTATTCCAGATAGTTTCAATAATGCCATTAATATTAATACCTCAGGTGACGAAAAAATCAAAACTAAGAATACAGTCATCTCATTTATTCAGTCTTACAGCAAAAAACGTGAACTAACTACAAATACAGAATGGCTTAATGATGAATTCGCTAAATATCCAATGATCTGGAAAAACGATGATGAACGTTTAAAAGCAACTAAAGATATTGTCGAAAGTGTAGAACGATTTAAAGCTGAGAATAATAAATTTGCGGAATATCGAAATAAAGGTTTGTCCAGAGAAAGTTGCCTGAAATCTGCCATCGAAACAGGTGCCAAAGCACAAGGGGTTACTGATATTGGCAAATATGCAGCTGAAATTGACCATGCCCTTGATCAAGCAAATACTGAAAATTTACAATTAATGTATCGTTTGGATGGCGGTATTAACCAACAATGGCATCTAGACGGATTTATTGCTGAACAACATCATGTAGACACTTTCAATTTGGAAGCTGTGGCTAAGGGTAG
>JAITRL010000205.1 GCA_031288415.1 Deltaproteobacteria bacterium
CAGCGCCCGGCCCCGCCCGGCCGGGGGGCGTCCCCCGGCCGGGCGGGGCCGGGCAAGTGGCGCCGGAGGCCTGGAGGAACATGACGACCGCAGAGCAGCAGGAACTCAAGGGAAGGCCCCACACCTACCTCTTCCGCCCGGGGCTGTGGACGGCCGACGGCATCTATTTCGATGAGCTGGAGAAGCCCCACGTGCAGAGCGGGGAGCTCCTGGTGGAGCACGCCCCTGACGTCTGGACCATCGACAGCCGCATGAACGTCTCCGGGACCGACCGGCGGGACTTCGTGTCCCGTTACACGGTCACCCCCTTCAAGGAGGGGTCCTCCTTCACCGAGTGGAAGAGCCATATCGGCGGGCCGGAGCCTGTGTACGGGCTCTTCGTGGTGGTGCAGGAGTGCATACTGATGCCCTGGCAGTCCCAGAGCGGGCAGTACTGGGGCCAGGAGTCCCTGATTTCGGTCTCGGATGGCGAGTACCTGAGCCGGGGGTTCGCCTTCATCAAGGACAGGAAGGCCTCCTCCTGGGCGGTCAGGCTTCTGAGGCAGGGCGGCCCGGCGGAGGCCTGAGGCCCTCAGGCCCCGCGGCGCGCGCGGCCGGGGCCGGCGTTCCCGGCGGACCCGGGCCTGAAGGCCGCGGGCCGGCAGGAGGCGCGGAAAGGCGGGAACCATGGTACGACTCGACAGCATCAGGAAGGGCGAGCTGGGGCGCTGGCTGGTGGGGTTGGCCCTGGCCGTGCCCACCGCGGCGGCGGTCCTCGTGGAGAACAAGCTCTGGCTGCTCCTGGTGGCGCTCCTGGCCGGCGGCGCGGCCTGGCACGAGTACGCCTCCAAGCTCTTCGGCCCGCCCTACAAGGGACTGGCGGCCCTGGGCATCGCGGGCTGGGCCCTGACCGCGCTGGGGGCCTGCTTTCTGGGGCCCGAGGGCCAGGAGGCAGGCCTGATTCTCTCGCTCGCCTGCGGGGCCGTCTACTTCATGCGCTCGCTCCAGCCGGGCCAGGACCCGGTGTCCCTCAACCTCCTGGCGCGCTACGCCTTAGGCCACCTGTACATCTCGTTTTTCTTCAGCTTCGTGTTCCTCATCAAGACCATGGACTACGGGTCCAGGCTCCTCATCTTCGTGATCCTCGTCACGTCGCTGGCCGACATCGGGGCCATCTACGCGGGCACCCGGCTCAAGGGCCCGAAGCTTTACCCGAAGGTGAGCCCGGGGAAGACAATCTCCGGCGTGGCGGGCGGCTCGGCCCTCGCGGTGGCGGGGGCGCTTCTCTCGTCGCTTTACCTGCCCGACGTCTTCGGCGCCCTCGAGCTGGCGGCGGCGGGCCTTGTCCTCTCCCTCTGGGGCGTTTTGGGCGACCTTTTCGAGTCCGCCGTGAAAAGGGCCCGGGGAATCAAGGACACCGGCACGATCCTTTTGGGCCACGGGGGGTTCCTGGACAGGCTGGACTCGCTCCTGTTCAACCTCCCGCTTTTCTATTTCTACCTTTTCCTGCGGGTCACGCCTTAAGCCCTTGCCGCCCGGCCGCTTTCCGGGACCGCGGCCGCCCGGGAAATGTTCACGCGGGACGGCGGGCCTGAACGGAGGGATCCATATGGGGCTCAAGTCTCGCGCGGACCGGGGGAGGCCGAGGCCCCTGCCGGGCAGAAGCGGGGAGGCCGCGGTCCCGGCCGGCCCGGTCAGGCTCGCGGTGCTGGGGGCCACCGGCTCCGTCGGCGGCGCGGCCATGTCGCTGGCCAGAGGCTATCCGGAGCGCGTGACCGTGGCCGCCATGGCCGCGGGCCGCAACGTGGAAAGGCTGAAGGACCTGGTCGAGGAGTTCAGGCCGGACGTCGTCTCCGTGAAGGGCGAGTCCGAACGCGGGCGGCTTCTGGAGCTTTTGCGCGAGGGAGGCAAGGGCCACTGCCCGGAGATCTTCATCGGGCCGGAGGGCATGGAGACCGTCGCCCTCTCCGGGCCGGAGGACACCGTCGTCCTCTCCGCCGTCTCGGGGGCGGCCGGCCTCAGGCCCACCTGGGCGGCCCTGGCGGCGGGGAGGAAAGTGGCCCTCGCCAACAAGGAGAGCCTGGTCCTCGGCGGGGACTTCATCATGCCCGCCAAGCGCAGGCTCGTCGTCCCGGTGGACTCGGAGCACTCGGCGATCTTCCAGGCGCTGGGCGGGTCCCTGGATGCGAGCGGGGTCAGGCGGATCATCATCACGGCGTCGGGAGGCCCTTTCCGGGGCCGGGACAGGGAGTACCTCAAGTCAGTGAGCCCGGCGGAAGCCCTGGCCCACCCCAGCTGGTCCATGGGGCCGAAGATAACCGTAGACTCCGCCACGCTGCTCAACAAGGGGCTCGAGGTCATCGAGGCGCGGCATCTTTTCCAGGTCAGCTACGACCGGATAAAGGTCCTGGTGCATCCCCAGAGCGTGATACATTCCATGGTCGAGCACGAGGACGGCCAGCTGATCGCCCAGCTGGGCCCCTGCGACATGAGGGCGCCGCTCTCCTACGCGCTGGGCCTCCCCCGGCGCTGGCCGCTCCTGGGCGCCGCAGGCGAAAAGCCCCTTGAGAATTACGGGCCGCTCGCCTTCGACAGGGAACTCGCCTTCGAGGAGCCTGACCGGAAAAGCTTTCCCTGCCTGCGCCTTGCCGAGGAGGCGGGGCGCTCCGGAGGGGGGGCCCCCGCCGTCCTGAACGCGGCGGGCGAGGTGGCGGTCGCCGCGTTCCTGCGGTGCGAGATAGGGTTTCTGGGGATCCCCAGGCTGATCAGCGACTGCCTCTCACAGCTGGGGGCGGCCAGGCTCCTCAGGATAGAGGACGCCCTCGAGGAGGACCTCAAGGCGAGGGCTCTGGCCATCAAGTTCCTGAAGGAGCGGCGGGAAAAATACTGAAAGGCGCCCGCCGTTTTCCGCGGCCGTCCCTTGAGCGCGGCGGCCGCAAGCCGCAAGAGCCCGCAAGAGCCAGGAAGCGCCAGGATGGGGAATGAGCCCGGCGCGGGGCGGGCAGGGGGAGCGGCCGCGAGGAAAGCGCGGGGGGCGAATCCGCGCCGGGAGCGGCAACCGTCAGGGGCGCGCATGAGGCGCCGGATGCGCGTGAAGCGC
This sequence comes from Deltaproteobacteria bacterium, assembly GCA_031288415.1. GTDB lineage: Bacteria > Desulfobacterota > Desulfarculia > Adiutricales > Adiutricaceae > JAIRZX01. Next base: position 3,080 of record JAITRL010000205.1, read on the forward strand.
AAGTCCCCATGAAATTCATGCCGCGCAGGCCCGCCCGAGAAAAGACCGCGGGCAGGCGCCGCGCCGGGGAACGCGAGGCGGATGACGCGGCGGAGGCGGTTTCCCCGGCTGAGGCGTTACCTGAGGCGGAAGCGGCTGCGCGCCGGAAGCGTGAGGCAATCGACGGCGAGGATGCAGGGGATGCAGCAACCCCCGAATTGCGCGTCAGAGGGAGATCGCGGCTCCTCAAGCGTCCTATGCCTGGATGTAAAACCGGAGAAGGCGGCAGACGGAAGCTTGAAGCGGCAGGCGTGAAGGAAGCGGCGGGAAGCGGCGGGCGTGAACGAAACCGCGGGAAACCGGAAAAGCCGGGCGTGAAGGAAGCGGCGGGAAGCCGTAAACGGCAAGCGGTAAACGGCTGACGGCAATTGAGCGGCCGGAGGAGAAGAGGAGGAAGCGGAATAAAAGACGCTCAGAGCGCCGCTTAAACGGGGGAGGTCTTCCGAAGAAATCGCGCGAGGGGACGAAGAGGAGCCGACGGAAGGCCCTGCGGCCTTCCGTCCCTGGGCCTCAGGCTCAAGGGAAGGCGGGTGTCGAGTCCCGGCGCAGGCTGCAGGCGCCGGCCAGGCGGCGTCCCCAGGGAGGCTGGAGAGGCCGGCGCGACTGCGCCGCCGCCTGCCGCCGGAAGCGGTGACCTGCGGCATGCTCGCGCGCCGCACGCGACTTTCCTTGAGGAGCAGGGTCTTCCGGCGGAGCGGGCGCTCCGCGTCGAGGAGGGGGCGGCCGGTCCGGAGGCCTGGGGCGATCGCAAGGGGCGATCGGGCCGGTTCCGGGAATCGCGGGCGGCTTCGCGGCGAGCGCTCAGGCCGGCGTAATCGCGGGCCGGCTCTTCGCGGACGTCGTTACGGCGAATGTCCGGAGGATACCCTCGGGCGCGCGATTCGGCAAGCCGGGGGAAATTAGCCGGCCCCGCTGGGAAGGCGGAGGATGGCGCAATGCCCCGAAAAAAAATTGACGGCCGGCATAAAATTTGCTGCCAGGGTGAAATTGAAGGCAAGAAAGAAATTGACGGCCAGGAAAAAATTGACGGCCATGTTGAAATTGACCGCCGGGATGAAATTCCGCCGGCGGCAGGGCGGCAGGGGAGGCCGGCATGGAGATCAGGGTCCTGAGATATTTTCTGGCGGCGGCCGGAGAAGGGAACATCACCAAGGCCGCGGAGCTTCTGCGCCTGACCCAGCCGACGCTTTCGCGGCAGATACGTGACCTTGAGCTGGAGCTCGGCGCGAAGCTCTTCGAGAGGGGCGGCCGCGGGATCTCCCTGACGGAAGAGGGGCGGCTTCTCAGGCGGAGGGCGGAGGAGATGGTCTCTCTCGAGGAAAAGGCGAGGCGCGAGATCTCCGGCGGGGACGGGGGCCTCAGCGGCGTGGTTTCTGTTGGAAGCGGGGAGCTGCGCTCATTCTCGCGGCTGGCGGAGGCCCTCGCCTCCTTCAGGGAGATTCACCCGCAGGTGAGCTACGAGGTGTTCAGCGGCAGCGCGGACGGCGTCAGGGAACGCATCGAGAACGGCCTCGTCGACGTCGGCCTCCTGCTTGAGCCGGTTGACCTGGGCAATTGCGAGAGTTTCCGGATCGCGCAGAGGGAGGAATGGGGGGTGCTGGCGCGCGACGGCTCCGGGCTCGCCGGCAAGGAGCATGCGGGTCCTGAGGATCTGGCGGGCACGCCTCTTTTCGTCCCTAACCGGCCGTCCCTGCGGGAGGCGCTCTCGCGCTGGTTCGGGGACCTGTACGGATCCGCCGACATCGTGTGCGGGTACAACCTGCTTTACAACGTCGCCCTCATGGCCCGGAAGGGGCTGGGCGCGGCGATCACGCTCATGCTCGACTCGTCTTACGCGGGCCTGAGGTTCGTGCCTTTGCGCCCGAAGCTTGAAGGCGCGGTCGTGCTGGCGTGGAAAAAAAGCGCGGCGCTGTCCAGGACTACGGGCGCTTTCATCGAGCACGCGAAAAATGCCCTGCAGGCATGACCGGCCATAGGAAATAAGCATTTGACGCCGGCGCGGGCGCGCGCTAGAGTCGCTCCATGCCGAAAGGGCCTCCCCGGCTTTTCCGGGCCTGCCGGGGCGGAAAGGATACGCCGCCCGCGGGCGGCTGGGGAGGCGGCCCGTGGGCGGCTGGGGAGGCGGCCCGCGAGGGGTTTCCGGCCGCGGCTCGGAGATCGCCTGAAAGAGGCTTCCGGAAGGGAACTTCCGGAAAAGATCCTCCGGAAGGGAGCCGCCTGACGGCGGCCGGGCCAGCCGTGCCCCGCGGCGCCGCGTCCGCGGCCGCTTGCCGGCCGGGCATGGCTTTTCCGCGTGAAGTCAAGGCCTGATCGAGGATAAGGAAGAGCATGAGATTACGGGAGGCGCCCGCGCCGCGTGAAGTCAAGGCGGGATTGAGGATAAGGAAGAGCATGAGATTACGGGAGGCCCCCGCGCCGCGTGAAGTCAGGGAGGGGTTGAGGACATGGGCGAGAGTGAAATTTCGGGAGGCGCCCGCGCCGAAGATCGCCTTCGCCGCGGCGGCGGCGCTTCTCCTCGCTTGGGCGGGCGGGGCTTTGGAAAGCGGAGGCGCGGAAGCGGCGGAAGGGGCCGCCGCCCCGGGGGTGGCGGCCATGAGGGCGCCTGAAGGTTTTGTCCTGGTGAAGGGGGCTCCCTTCCGGATGGGGAGCCCGGAATCCGAGGCGTGGCGGGGCCCGGACGAGGCCGAGCGGCAGGTTTCCGTCAGCGCCTTTTACCTGGGCGCCCGGGAGGTGACCCAGGCCGAGTACGAGGAGGCGGCCGGGAACAACCCTTCCGCCTTCCGGGGCGGGGATCTTCCCGTCGAGAACGTCTCCTGGATCGACGCGGCCCGGTACTGCAACGCCCGCAGCCTCAGGGAAGGGCTCGAGCCGGCCTACGTGATCGAGGGCGGCGGCGTGTCCTGGAACAGGGCGGCCCTGGGGTACCGCCTTCCCGCCGAAGCCGAGTGGGAATACGCCTGCCGCGCCGGGACCGCCGGCCCGTTCAGCACGGGCTCCTCGATCGGGGCGGATGAGGCCAACTACTACGGCCATTACCCTTATCTCATAGAGGAGAACTACTTCAGCCAGGGCAACCTGGAGAAGAAGCCGGGACTGTACAGGCAGAAGACGGTCACGCCGGGCAGTTTCGCCGCGAACGCCTTCGGGCTTTACGACATGCACGGGAACGTCGGCGAGTGGGTCTGGGACCGTTACGGGCCGTACGACGCCAAAGACGCCCGTGATCCGGCAGGACCCCCGGACGGCCCGCTCCGCGTCTACAGGGGGGGCGGCTGGAACGATTTCGCCAAGAATGTCAGGTCCGCCTACCGGGCGGCGCTCCCGCCGGACAAGGCGCTTGCCTCCGTCGGGTTCAGGCTCGCGCTGAGCGCCGCGCCCCTTGCGGCGAGCGCGGGCGCCGGCGCGCAGCGGGCAGGATCCGGGACGGCCGGGGCCGCGGGGCCGGGCGAAGCCGCCGGCGGCGGCGCGGGTCGGGCGGCGGAAGCGGGAGGAACGAAAATGCTGATAGCCTTTTTTTCCTGGGGCGGCACGACGAGGGGCATAGCGGAGCGGATCCGGCTGGCCACCGGAGCGGACGTCTTCGAGATCGTGCCCGTGAGGCCTTACTCGCAGGACTACGGCACCGTGCTCAGGGAGGCCCAGCGCGACCAGAAGGCCCAGGCGAGGCCTGAGATCGCGGGGGGCGCGGGGGATATCGCCCGCTACGACGTGATCCTCCTCGGCTACCCGAACTGGTGGGCGTCCATACCCATGCCGGTGGCGACGTTCCTGGAAGGGCACGATCTTTCCGGCAAGACGGTGATCCCGTTCTGCAGCCACGGCGGCGGGCGCCTCGGGCAGAGCCTTACCGCGATCGCCAAGCTGGCGCCTGCCGCCAGGATGGGCGAGCCGCTCTCCGTCCACTATTCCGGAGGCCCCTCCCTGGACAGGGATATCGCCGGCTGGCTGGCGAAAAACGGAGTCGCCGGAAAGTGACGGCCCGCATGGCGCAAGGCCGGCCGTCGGGCGACGGCCGGCAAGGCAAGGAGGCCCCTTCGATGCGTTCATGGGAGACGACCGCCGGCCGGGACGAGCTCGGGGACTTCGCGCCCGAGTTCGCCAGGCTCAACGACGACGTCCTGTTCGGAGAGGTCTGGTCCCGCGGGGACCGCCTGTCCGCGAGGGACCGCAGCCTCGTCACCGTAGCGGCCCTCCTCGCCGCCGGGAACCTGGACTCTTCGCTGTCGCATCACCTTTCCAGGGCCAGGGAGAACGGCGTTGCCAGGGCAGAGATCGCCGAGGCCATTACGCATCTCGCGTTTTACGCCGGCTGGCCCAGGGCGTGGGCGGCGTTCCGCCTGGCCATGGATATCTGGCCCGAGGGCGGTGACGTGATCCCCTTCTCCCCCGTCTTCCCGATCGGCGAGCCGAACGAGGCGTACTCGCGGCATTTCGCGGGCCGAAGCCATCTGAAGCGGCTGGCGGAAGGCGTCTTCAACGTAACCTTCGAGCCGGGCTGCCGCAACGACTGGCACGCCCATACGGCGGACAGCGGCGGCGGGCAGGTCCTTTTGTGCACGGACGGCAGGGGATGGTTCCAGGAGCGGGGAAGGCCGCCCCGAAAGCTCGGCCCCGGGGACGCGGTAACGGTTCCCTGCGGCGCGGAGCATTGGCACGGCGCGGCCGGCGACAGCTGGTTCGCCCATCTCGCCGTCGAGGTTCCCGGCGAGAACGCCGCGACTGTCTGGCTTGAGCCCGTGAACGAAGAGGATTACGGCAGGCTCGCGTGAAAGGGCCCCCCTGCGGAGCTTTTCGGGCGGCCCGCGCCGGCCGGGGGCCCGCCGAACCCGGCCCCCGGCGTCTCCCGAGGCCTTGGAGGATACCGCTTTGACGGGCAAAACCGCGGCGCGGCTCCTGGTCGGCCCGCTCATGGCGGCGCTCCTGCTTTTCCAGATGGGCTACCAGTTTTGGGAGGGGCCGATCCACGAGTGGGCGGGCGCTCTCCTGGCGGCGCTCTTCGCGGCGCACCACCTGCTTAACGCAGGCTGGCACGCGAGCCTCTTTACGGGGAAATACCCCCCCTGGCGGGTCTACAGGCTCTGCGTGAGCCTGGCCCTGCTCGCCGCGGCCATTTCAGTCCTCTGGGCAGCCCTTGTGCTGTCGGCGCACCTCCCCGCCTTCCTGCGGCTGGAGGGGGACCTGTCCTTCGCGCGAAGGCTCCATATGCTCGGGGTCCACTGGGCGTTCATCCTGGCGGGCATGCACGTAGGCCTGAACCTGGGCCGGGCGGCACGGGCCTCCGGCTCTCTTTTCAGGCCCGGCGGCGGGGCGGCCGGCCGCCTGCTGTCCGCGGCAGGGCTCTTGGCCGCGGCCTGGGGGGCCTGGGCGTTTTTCCGGAGGGGTTTTCCGGGCCTGCTGTTTTCGCGGCAGGAGTTCGCGTTTCTCGATTACGGCGAGCCTCAGGTCCGGTTCTACCTGGATTACCTCGCGATCGCGTTCATGTGCGCCTTCGCGTCAAGGCATTTCGCGGCGCTGCTGAGGCGCCGCGCCTCAAAGGCAGGGACTGGGCCGCGGCCGACGTGACCCTTGCGGAAGAAAGTTCCGGCGCTTCCGCCCGGCGGCTTCCGGGCGGGTTCCGGCTCCTCCCTCCGGCGGCTCCGGGCGGGCCGCAAACCCCAGCCGACCCCCGTGACAAGGGGGATATCGCTCCTGCAGGCCAAACGATCCGGCCGGTTACGGCTTGGCCTGGAGCCGTCAGCCGTCAGAAGGCTCTCAGGCGCGCCCGCGCAGGCTCTCTGCCGTTCAAAGGCTCTTAAGTCGCTTCCGCCGCGCCGCGCCCGTCGGCGCGGCGCAAAGGCTCTCAGGCGCGCGCGGAGGCTCTTTTTCGCTCAAAGGCTTAAGTCGCTTGCGCCGCGCCCGTCGGCGCGTTCAAAAGGCTCTCAGGCGCGCCCGCCGCGCGCAGGCTTTCGGTCCAGGCTCGCCGCGGACCGTCAGGAGAGGGCGCCGCGCGCGCCGGCCGCGATCAAGCCGCTCAGGCGTTTTCGCGGCTTTCAGGCGCCGGCGCCGCGCTCAAGCTCCTCAAGTTCCGTCATGTCCCGTTCGTAGACCTGCTCCAGCGCCTCCTCCTCCCTGCGCAGGGCGCCCTGCTCGTTGAGGAGGGACTTCATGCGGCCCTTGTCCCTGTAGACTTCCGCCCCGGAGAAGGCGGCCTCGATCTCCCTGAGGCGGCTTGATATCTCCGCGAGGCGGCCCTCGCTTTCCGTCATGGACTTCCTGAGCGCCGCCCGCTGCCTTCCCCCTTCCTTCCGGCGGGATGGGGCGCGCGGGTTGTCCTCCTGCCTTTTGGCTTCCGGGGGCCTGGGCGGCCTTTTGGGTTCAGGGGCGTTTTGCCCCTTCGCGGGGGAGGGCGGCTGCTGGGGCCGGCGGGCATGGTCCTGGGAGGCGGGCGCCGGCGGCGAGGCCTTGGACTGCTGCTCCTCCTCCTCGATCTTCTTGAGCCAGATGTCCCGGTAGTCGTCGTAGTCGCCGGGGTACACGGTCAGGCCGCCGTTTTCGATGACGCCCACGGATGTCGCCAGCCGGTTGATGAAGTGACGGTCGTGGCTGATGATGACCATGGTCCCGGCGTAGTCGGCCAGGGCCTCCTCGAGCATCTGCCTTCCGGCGATGTCCAGGTGGTTGGTGGGCTCGTCCAGAAGGAGCAGGTTGGGCGCGCCCATCATGATCTTGGCCAGCACGAGCCTGGTCTTCTCCCCCCCGGAGAGCACTCGCACCTTCTTGAAGACGTCGTCCCCGTGGAAGAGGAAGCCCGCGAGGATGCTCCTCTGCCGGCCCACGGTCATGCCGGGAGTCATCCTCGAGAACTCCTCGAGGATGGTGAGGGAGGCGTCAAGGCTCTCCATCTGGAACTGCGAGAAGTACCCCATGTCCACGTTCTGGCCCAGCCTCGCCGTGCCTTCGGTGGGGGCCGCCGCCCCGGCTATGAGCTTGATGATCGTGGACTTGCCCCGCCCGTTGGGCCCCAGGAGGGCCAGCCTGTCGGTCCGCCTGAGGTTGAGGTTCAGGTCGCTGAAGACCTCTATCGGGCCGTAGCGCTTGGCCACGTGGCTGAGTTCCGCCACCATGTCCGGCCCCCTGCGGCCCACCGGGAGCGAGAGGCTGAACTTGGGGTCGAGCCCGGAGTCCGGGGCGGAGAGGCGGTCGATCTTCCCCATGGCCTTGATGCGGCTCTGGGCCCGCCTGGCGGTGGAGGCGCGCACGCGGTTCTTCTCGATGAACTTCTCCATCTGCTTGAGCACGTCCTGTTGGTTCTGGAAGGCCGCCGACTCGCTGGCTATCCTCATGTCCTTGGCCTCCAGGAACTGCTCGTAGTTGCCGGGGTAGGAGTCGGCCCTGCCCTGGCGCAGCTCGATGATCCTGGTGGAGAGGTTGTTGAGGAAGACCCGGTCGTGGGAGACCAGCAGGAGGGCGGAAGGGGTGCTCTTGAGATAGCTTTCGAGCCAGACCAGGCTGTCGAGGTCCAGGTGGTTGGTGGGCTCGTCCAGGATCAGGAGGTCCGGCCGCATCAGCAGGAGGCGGGCGAGCACGGCGCGCATGATCCAGCCGCCTGAGAACTCCGCGAGCTCCCTCCCGTAGTCCGGTTCAGTGAAGCCAAGGCCGGAGAGGATCTTCTTGGCCGCCGACTCCTTCTCCCAGCCCCCGAGCCTCTCGAACTCGTGGAGCAGGGCGCCCTGGCGCTCCACCATCTCCATTACCTCGGCCTCGGGCCTGGGACGGGAGGAAAGCTCGCCGAGCTCCCGCTCCAGCTTCCGCAAGGACTCTTCCACGCGGCGGTACTCGGGATCCGTGTCCAGCACCAGCTCCAGGAGGCGTTTTCCCGGCTGCGTCAGGATTTCCTGCGGCAGGTAGCCAATCCTGAGCCCTTTGGCGCGGACAACCTGCCCGCTGTCAGGGCGCTCCTCCTCGAGAATGAGGCGGATGATCGTGGTCTTCCCTGCGCCGTTGCGGCCCACGAGGCCTATGCGCTCGCCGGGCTCGACGGACAGGGTGACTCCCTTGAGGACGTCCTGGCGGCCGTAAAAGCGGGTGACTTCCGAAAAGGTAATAAGCGACATGGCGATCCGGGAAGGCTCAGGGGCTTTGAGGCCCTGGGCGCTGAAGGCGGCGGATGGCAAGGGCGGGGGGCCTTGGCGTGAAGGGGCGCCAGGCGGCGGCCTGCGGCGCTTCAGGCGCATGGCCTGAAGGGCAATCTAATAGATATACAGGGTATAGCCTCACATTTCAAGGGGCGGGGAAATTGAGAAATTGAGGCCGGGCGCGGGTCCCCCGGAAGAAACGGTCCCGTGAGGCCCACCGGAGGCGGGGGGTCCGTGAGGCCCCCCGGAGGCGGGGTTTCCTGGGGCGGGGGGCAGGCGAGGCGGAGGCCGCCCTCCCAGCGCGGCGCGGGAGGGGCTCGGCAGGAGAGGTATCCGCCTTACGCGCGGCAGAGCCGAAACCCGTCTCCGCAGGGAATGACGGCCTGCGCCCCGGACGGAGGCGAAACCGCGCGGCCTGTCCAAGCGAGGGATTCGCTTCCCGAGGCTTGCCGCCTCCGTAAGGAGAGCCGCCCTTCCTTACGGAAGGCGGCAGGCCGGCCCGGGGCCGCCCAAGGGAAAGGGCCGCCTTTCGGAACGGTTTTCCGGAGGGCGGCCCTGTGAAAGGACGGGGGAACCTGGAGGCTCCGCGCGGGGGAGTCAGCGGAGATGGCAGGGCAGGTACGGGAGGGCGATCTCCCGAAAACGGGCGAGTTCGGCGGGGCCGGGCTGGTCAGGATATCTGGCCATGAAGCCCGGGTTCAGGACCCGTGTCGGCTTCACCTCCTGGAGGAAGAGGGGGGCCTCGCCGCGGGCGGCCTTGGCCATGGCCAGCACGGCTTCGCCGTCCACGAAGGGGGAGCAGCAGGTGCAGCGGAACTCGTGCGCGCGGCCGAGCCGCTTGAGGAGGCCGACGGTCTCCAGGACCGCACGGCTTTCCTCCGGCGGGGCGAGTTCGGAGGGATAGGCCGCAGGCGAGCTTTTGAGGTCGAGGGCCACGTAGTCGACGAGGTTGCGGCTGACCAGGGACTCCACCGCTTCCGGGCGGCTTCCGTTGGTGTCGAGCTTCACGCGGAAGCCTAAGGCCTTGATCCGCGAGACATACTCGCCCAGGTCCTCCGCGAGAGTAGGCTCGCCCCCTGAGATCACTACCCCGTCCAGGTACCTGACTCGGGTCTCCAGGAAGCCGATGACCTCCTCCTCGTCCCGGAGCTCGCCGAAGGGCCGCGCGAGATCCGGGTTGTGGCAGTAGGGGCAGCGGAAGTTACAGCCCTGGGTGAACACCACCGCGCTGAGAAGCCCCGGGAAGTCCACGGTCGAAACCTTTTCCAGTCCTCCTACCCGCACGCGCGCCGGCCTCCTTTCCCTTCAGCTTGCCTGCGGCGGCGAGGGGGCGCGCCTCGGGCGGGCTCCCTGCGGCGGGCAAGGCGGCATCGCCTCCGGCCGCGGCCAGGAGGCCCCCGCTTTCGGCGGCGGGCGGCGCCGCCAGGGAGATCTCCGGAGCAAGGCCTGCGGCGGCGGCCGCAAGGCCGGCGAGGGGCCTGGCCGCGCCCGCCGTCTCTTCCGCGCGGGCCTCAGTCTCGCCGTAGCCCGGGCCGGCGTAGGTCCTGCGCATGGCGAACTCGGCCTTCTTGCCGTCGTTCCAGCGGCTGACGGGCCTGAGGTAGCCCACCACTCGGGAGTAAACGTCCGTGTCCGCCCCGCAGACGGGGCACTTGGCCTCCTCGCCGCTGACATAGCCGTGGTCGGGGCAGATGGAGAAGGTGGGCGTCAAGGTGAAGTAAGGGATGCGGAAGTTCCCGGTGATCTTCCTCACCAGGGACTTGACCACGGACACGTCCCGGATCTCCTGGCCCAGGAAGGAGTGCAGCACCGTGCCGCCCGTGTAGAGGGCCTGAAGGGGATCCTGGTGCTCCAGCACCTCGAAGAGGTCGTCCGAGTGGTTGACTGGGAGGTGGGTGGAGTTGGTGTAGAAGGGCTTGAAGCCGCCCGCGGGGCCGTCCCAGTCCTCGGCGCGGCCGTTCGCGAAGATCATGCCCGGATGCCTCTCCATGTCCAGCCTGGCCAGCCGGTAGGAGCAGCCCTCGGCCGGGGTGGCCTCCAGGTTGTAGAGCTCTCCCGTCTCCTCCTGGATGTCCGAGAGACGCGCCCGGATATGGGAGAGGATCCGCAGGGAGAAGTCACGGCCGCGCTGGGTGCCCAGCCCTTCGCCCATGAGGTTCAGGCAGGCCTCGTTGGCCCCCAGGACCCCGATGGTCGAGAAGTGGTTGGCCCAGTAGCTTCCGGAGCAGGCCTCGACGCTGCGCAGGTAGAAGCGGGTGTAGGGGTACAGGCCCGCCCTGGTGAAGCGCTCAAGCTCCTTGCGCTTGATGATCAGGCTCTCGCGGCTGAGATCCAGGAGGGCGTCCAGGCGCGAGAAGAACTCGGGCTCGTCTTTGGACAGGAACCCCAGCCGCGGCAGGTTCAGGGTGACGACGCCCACGGACCCCGTGAGGGGGTTCGCGCCGAAAAGCCCGCCGCCGCGCCGCTTGAGGAGCCTGTTGTCGATGCGGAGCCGGCAGCACATGCTCCGGGCGTCCTCAGGGTTCATGTCGGAGTTGACGAAGTTCGAGAAGTAAGGGATTCCGTAGTGGCCGGCCATGCGGAAGACCGGGTCGAGGGTGGGGTTGTCCCAGTCGAAGTCCTTCGAGATGTTGTAAGTGGGGATAGGGAAAGTGAAGACCCGCTGGCGGCTGTCGCCGGCCATCATCACCTCCGCGAAGGCGCGGTTGACGATGTCCATCTCGGCCCTGTAGTCGCCGTAGACCGAGTCGCGCTCCCTGCCGCCGATCACCACCTTGACGTTCCTGTAGGACTCGGGCGGGGTAAGGTCCATGGTGATGTTGGTGAACGGGGTCTGGAACCCTACCCTGGTGGGGATGTTGATGTTGAAAACGAACTCCTGGAAGGCCTGGACCACGTCGGAGTAGCTCAGGCCGTCGGCCCTGACGAAGGGGGCCAGGAGGGTGTCGAAGCTGGAGACGGCCTGGGCCCCGGCGGCCTCCCCCTGAAGGGTGTAGAAGAAGTTCACCAGCTGGCCCAGGGCCGAGTGCAGGTGCCTGGGCGGCGCGCTCTCGATGTTCCCCGAGATGCCCTTGAAGCCGGAACGCAAAAGGTCCATGAGATCCCAGCCCACGCAGTACACGGACAGGAGGTTCAGGTCGTGGAGGTGGATGTCGCCGGAGCGGTGGGCGTCGCGGACCGCCGCGGGGTAGATCCTGTCGAGCCAGTAGCGGGAGGTGAGGGCCGAGGCGACGTAGTTGTTGAGGCCCTGGAGGGAGTAGCCCATGTTGCTGTTCTCCTTGACCTTCCAGTCAAGGGCCTCCAGGTAGGAGTCCATGAGCTCGGAGCTGCCGGCCTCGGCGAGCTTGCGGCTCGCGGCGCGCTGCTCGCGGTAAAGGATGTAGGCCTTGGCGGTCCGCCACCGGGAGGACTCGATGAGCGCCTCCTCGACCAGGTCCTGGATTCTCTCGATGTCCAGCGGGGGAGCCTCGGCGAGGGCCTCGATCTTGGAGAGCACCCTCAGCGTCAGCAGGCCGGCCTCCTGCGGGGAAAACTCCCCGGTCGCCCGCGCTGCGGCCGCGATGGCCCCGGTGATCTTGGAGGCGTCAAAAGGTACGGATCTCCCGTCGCGTTTTCTAATCTGCGAGAGCTGCATTTATATCAGATCCTCAGGTGGCGTTAAGGGCGCAGGGCCATGACGGCCGGCTGGCTCTGGCTGTTGTTCGGGTAAGGGGACGGCTCAGGAAAAAGCCCGGCCGCGCCGGAAGGGGGCCTTGCGGAGGGAGCCCCGGCCGGAAAGGCCGGAGCCGGGAAGTTCCGCTGAAAAAAGCCCGCTCCCGCGGGGGCGCCCGGCCAGGGAAGCCCGGAGCGGGAAGCGGGAGAGCCTAAAGACGCCTCGGCGCGGGAGGCAACGGAAGATCAGCGCGGCCAAAAGGCCGATCCCGCGGCGCGGCGCGGCGCGGCGCGGGGCGCGGGCGGCGTCAGCGGCGAGAGCTCCGGCCCGCCTGCGCCTCGGCGGCGGGCCGGGGCAGAGGGCGGTCGCGGGAGGTATCTTCTTTGCCTTCAGGCTGACTGTAAGCCTCAGGCCGACAGGCTCCGGCCCGCGGCCATGTCAGGGGCTATGAGCGTGATCCGCAGGCCGGCCATGAGGGCAGGCGCCCGCGGAACCGTCGGCCGGCCGGCCGGGAGCGCGCGGCCGGAGGAAAAGGCAAACGCGCCTCGATATGTCATAACTGAGTATGCGGCTAAGAAGACGACAGGGAACGTGACAGAGTAAGGCGCCAACGGAGTTGGCACTTCGGCGGAACGCGCAGGATCGAAACGGGCTCGCGCGCCGTATGCGGAACGCGGCTCGCGAGAGCCGCAGGATCGTAAGGAGTCAGGGCAGCAGGCTCTGAATCGCGGGCTCTCAGGCAAGCGAAAATAAAAACGGCAGGGCCTCACTCAGGGGCGGGCCGGGGAAAACAGGCTCGGAGCGGCACGTCCCTGAAGGAAAAGCGAGCGGCCTGCGCGGGCACGGGAACACGCCGGAGCGAGGGAATGACGAGACCGGCGCGGTTTGCGCCCGGCGGCGAAGGGAGCGATTCAGAACGCGCTTGTCCCGCTCGCGGTCGCGCCGAGCAGGCACAAGGCCCCGCGAAACCGCCGGAGCGGTTTCGTTTTGTAGTGCGCCGTGCGCGCGCCCCGTGAGGGAGGGCGCCTGCAGGCGGGAAAAACGGAGCGGCGTCAGGAAAACCGGCGCCGGCGGGAAAATCACGGGAGGCCTGCGGCCTGGCGGGCCGTAACGGCGCAAAGGCTGGGCTGTACAGGTTTGGCCGGAAGGGTCAGGCTCGGCAGGCGCAGGAAGATTTATCCACGGGAAAAAAATACAACGCCGGGCCGTCCGCGTCAAGCGTATTTCGCTTTTTGAGGCGCCGCGGAGGCCTGCCGGCCGGCGGAGCCCGCCTTCCTGGCGGATTTCAGCCGAAAAAAAATTTTTCTGCCTGTCCTGTAAGCTTTCCGCGCGGCGGAAGTCTCCGCGCCCGCAAAAACCTGAGCTTTCAGGGGCATGAAAAAGCCCAGGCCGGTTTGAGTGTTTTATTGGGCCTGGGCACGGCTGAAGATTTCCTGCGCCGGATATAGGGTATCCAAGAACCAATTCGCCTAATGAAATTCGTACACAAATACGACTTTCATATTTTTTTATAATAAATTAGATATAATTCATTTGAAATTAATATCTTATATTCATAATTTATAAAATATGTTGATTGAAGCTTTTCCGCTTCGCGCTGTTTTTCCGGCGAAGGCCGGAGGCAGGCCGCGTCATCAGCGTAAAACATGCTTCCTGCCTTGCCTGGAACGCAATATCTGAAAAATTTAATTGACGCGGTTATTTTCGGCCGAGAAATCGCGGCCGCGCGCGACGCGCAAATGGTGATTTTTATTAACGGGATAATTTTCTTCGGCGCAGCCTGGGGAATACGGTTTTCAAGTCCGCATGCCTGCGGCTGTTTTCGCGCGCCTGGCGCCACTATGGCGGAAGCCGGGGCATCATTTCCGATTCATATGCGAAAAGTAATTTTTTTGACGTTGTCGCGCCCCGACCCGTCAAAAAGACATGGGGAAGCGTCAGGGAAAGCGGGTTTGGCGCCGGCGCCCCCCCCCAAAACTGAGAATTACGCGAGCGCGGGGCGCGCCGGGAAAGAGGATCATGAGGGTTCTGCCGGGATACGCGATTATGGGGTTCGCGCCAGGCGCGCGACGGGCGCCCGGCATGACTGGCCGGCCCTGTGAACGCGGCGGCGCCCGCCGGACCCGGCCGACGCCGCGAAAACCCTGAAGCGGCCCGGCGCGCCTGAATCCGTTGAACATGAGCCGCATGGCCGGACAGGCGGATCGGGCGCGCCTGTTTCCGCAGGGACGTGAGGCTTTCTTTCCCTGTCGGCCGCGGACGCCCGCCTCGCCCGCGCGGGCCGTCCGATTCCTGCGCGGAAAGGGCCGGCCTCCGGATCATCCGGTCTTCAGGCCATGCGGCATGCGGAATATCGGTAAGGCTCCGGCTTCCGCAATTCAGGGCGCCGCTGAAGGGCTTTGGCGGCCGCTTCCGAAAGCTCCGGTGAATGCAGAAAGGCCCGCGCGCCGGAGCCGGGAGCCTGCCCCGGCCTGACCGGCGATGGTTTTGCCCCGGGGGGCGCGACGTCCGGCGGGCGGCCTTGGCGGCCTGGCGCGGGCGGATAACCTCCTGCGGGCAAGGGAGAGCCGTCAGGCGGCTTGTCGCGCCTCTCCCGCCGCGGCGGCGGGGACTCAAGGCGGCATCCGCCATTGCCGGCGGGATAGCCTTGGAGGTTTCCGCTAGGCTGAAATATCCGTCGCGCCGGCGGCGCTCCGCGCGCGCCTGACCAAGCCTTAGGGAACGCCTGAAGGCCGAACCGGAAATGAGCGCGGGACATGGGCTGTTCGGCCTGGAGCGGAAGCCGTCATGGAGAAGGCCTCCCCCGTTTCGTTCCGTCAGGGGCACGCCGCGGCCGGGACAAGAGCGGATTTGCCGCAGGCGCCTTTTGCAGGCGGGTCCGGCTTCGCCGCGCGGCGGCGGCTTTCGGCGCCGCCGCGCAGGGCTGTCCGGAGAGGCGTCAGGGCCGCGCGGGCACAGCGCAAGGCTCCATCGCGCGGGCAAGGCGCGTGTCCTCTTTCGCGGATCGGGTCCGTTTGCGCGCGCCGGCCGGCGCCTGACTGTTCGCGCGGGGCGATCGCCATGGCGTTGCCGCAGGGCAGGGTTTTCCCGCAGGGCGTGTCCCGGCGTTCGGGAGGCGTCAGCGCCCCGCGTTCCCGCCGCCTCTGCGTGTCACGCCGCTTTCACGCCGGATTGGGCCGCGCTCCTGCCCATGCCCTTCTCCGGGCCGCGGCGTCGCGGCCGATGCCGCGACGGGCCTCCGCGGCCAGGGTTCAGGATGCCGCTTACGTGAGAGGCCTCAGCGGATCAGGTTCAGGCTCGTTTTCCGCGGCGGCCCTCCGCGGGCAGGGTTCAGGCCGATGCTTCCGCGGCGGGCCTCCGCGGGCAGGGTTCGTGTTGACATTTCCGCGGAGGGCACATGCGGAGGGGGTTCAGGCTGATTTTCCGATGAAAGGCCTCTGCGGAACGGCCGGCGGCTGACGGCTCCGGGTGAGGCCTCAAGGCGAAGACCGCTTGAAAGACTGCGGAAGCCGTAACGCCTCGAGCGTTTCGTGAGGCGGCGCGCGGCTGAAGGCCCGGCTCCGGTTATCCGGGGCCGCAACGGTCCAAAGCTGCCATCCTGCACGGCATCCCCGCAAGTCCCTTCCGACAGGCCCGCGCGGGAGAGCCCGTTACGGATCTCGGGGTCCGTCAGCCGCGGCCTTCCTTCTGCCGCGCCCTGCTTCGGGCTTGCCGGACAGTCTTGACGTAAGGCGCCGCCGTTGAAGGCGGCGCGGTTTCGGCGGCCGCGGGCTCTCTCCGGCGGGCGGGTCGCGGCGGGCGAAGCTTTAGGGCTTGCCGCGGCGCGGAAGCCGCCGTTAAGGGAGGCCGGGCACCTCAAGCGGGCCGGCGGCGGGCCGCCCGATTCCGGCCGGCGCTGAAGAGGGGGCTTTGCTGTTTTCCGGGAAGCCCGCCGGCGGGACAAGGCCCGGCCGCAGGCGGGCCCGGTCACGGCCCTCCCGCCGCGTTTCGCTCTGCCGGCCGGAGCTTTGGGCGTTCAGCTTGTTTTTGGCCGGGGGATCTGTTATAGCCGTAAAAGAGGCAATTCTGATCCTGCTTAATTTGCGGTCCCGGCCTTCTGGAAGGCGCCACGGCCGGCCGCGAAATACGTCTGGCCGGCATCGAGGTGGACTGATGGATGAATTTTTGGGCGCGTCCGTTGTGGGAGGATTCGGCATTCTGATGTTGTTGCTGGCATTGGTCGGCATTATCATTCACTTCATCCCGGCCATCGTCGCCTTCCGCCGCAGGCACAACCAGCGGGTCGCCATCCTTCTCCTGAACATCTTTCTGGGGTGGACCATACTCGTCTGGATCGCGATTCTCATCTGGGCGTTCTCGTCCGACACCGAACTCGCGGCGCCGCCCTACGGCGCGCATCCGGGGTATTACCCGCCCCAGCAGCCTTACGGCGGCTCTCCGCAGTATCCTGGCCAGTACGCGCAGCCTGGCCTGGTCCAGCAGCCGCGGCCGGGCGAGGGACTTCAGCCTGGACAGCAGTCGGCGTATTCCCCGCTGGTCTATCCGCCGCAGGGCCAGCCGTATCCGGGCCAGCAGCCCGGCTACGCCCCGCAGGGCCAGCCCTATCCGGGCCAGCAGCCCGGCTACGCCCCGCAGGGCCAGCCCCAGCGGCCGGGATATCCCCCGCAGGGCCAGCCTTATCCTGGCCAGCAGCCCGGCCACCCCCCGCAGGGCCAGCCCCAGGTGCCGGGCTACCCGCCTCCGGGCCAGGCCCAGGGGCCAGGCCTTCCCCAGCCTGGCCAGCCGAGTGTCAATATTCAGAAGGGACAGCCCCAGAGGCCCGGTTACCCCCAACAGCCTGGACAGTCCGGCGGCCCCCAGCCGGGCGGCCCGCAAAACCCCGGCTATCCCGGCCCGCCCCGGCGCTTCTGAGGCGCCAGGGGCGCCTCCGGCGCCCTGCCGCCGGCCCTCCCTTGAAACCGGCCGGCGGAAAACCTCCCTCCCGGCGGCCAAGACCCGCGCCTGAGACGCCTTGGGCGCGGGTTTCGCGTTGAGAAGCCGGCTCCGAGCGCTTCCGCGGAGGCCCGGCTCCGCAGCATTCGTTATCCCCGCCAAGTAATCCCGGCCGGGCCCCGCTTCCGGCCCGGCCGCCCTTGAGGCAGCCCCCGCGCGCCGGAGCCCTGCGGCGCGCGGGGGGGCAAACCCGCCTGTCGGGCGCTGGCGTCAACTCCGGCGCGCCTGTCCTCCCTGAGCGATCCCCGCGCTTCCGGGTTGCCCGGCTCAGACCTCCGCCGCCTTCAGAGGCGAAGCGCGCGGCAGGTTGCCCGTCACGGGAGCGAACGCCCTTGTCGGCGCGCCTGAGGGCTTCGCGCGGAACGCCGCCCGCGGCCCGGCCGCTTTCGGACGGCAAACGACGGGGGGCCGCGGCGGGAGCGGCCCGGCAAGCGTCCCCGGAACCGGGCCCGGCCTGCGGAGCTTTCCGCGGGGCGCGGGAAATCGAAGCGGGCCATCCGGCCGCGCCGCGGGAGGCCGCGTCTAATGTTTTCGGCAAAGCCATGCCGCTTATGCTGTCCAGGTGAGGAATGCCTTCGGGGGCCTTGCCTGCCGCAGGGCGCGGCCGGGCGCGCATCCGCGCTTCCTGACATCCGCGCATCCGCCGGTCCGGCCGGGGGAGCGGCCCGGCGGAGCCTCCGTGCCGCTCCCGCAGGCGGTCCGCATGGCCCGCGCCTCGGCGCGGCGGCGGCAGGCCGGCTTTCCGGAAGCCTTGAAATAAACGGCCCCGTCTGTTATACGGTTCAGGGCAGTCATGTTATTACGCTCACGCGCCTGAGTCCGGCGACGCGGCGGGCCTGGCAGCCGCGCCCCTGTCCGGAGCCGCGCCGTTTTCCGGACAGTTTCGCCCGCCTGCTCCTCTCAGCCTTCAGGAGCCTTTCCGCTTTCCGGAATTTACGCGATCACGCGCCCGAATCCCAAGAGCCCGCCCTGTCCCGGCGACGCCGATGCCCGCAACCGCACGGAGCGATCCATGATTGCCACTGTTCTTGTCGTAATCGGCATTGTCATCGGCGTGGCGATAGCTCTCGTCATTTACCTCATCCCGACCATCATCGCCTTCAAACGCGGCCACAGGAACAGGGTGCCCATCCTGCTCGTGAACATCCTCCTGGGCTGGGTCTACGGCATTGCCTGGATCGCCGCCCTCATCTGGTCGTTCACGGACAACACCGAGTAGGCGGGCCTTCAGGCGCCTTGCGGGGCCGGGGAGGCGCCCCGTCCGTTGCGGCGCGCCGCTCCCGCCAGGCCCGCATTTCGGCCGCCTTTGCGGAAGGGTTTCCCCGCCGCAGGGGCGTTTTTTTTCGCGCGGCCGCTGGGCTCCGGCCGCGCCCGCCCGGGGAGGAACCCATGAAAGCCGCTTTGAGGCGCCTCACTGCCGCGGCCCTCGCCGCCCTCTGCGGGGCCGCCGGGGCCTTCTGCTTCAGCCTCGCCTCAGGCAGCGCCGAGGCTCAGGACCCGGGTTCCAGGGCCCTGGTGACGGGCGAGCTCAGGCTCGTCGACGAGACGGGCCGCACGCGCCTGCTCATGACCCTCGTGCGCGGCAAACCCAGGCTCTTCATGCTGGACGACGCGGGCGAGTACCGGCTCGAGATGGGCCTGGGCCAGGAAGGCGAGCCTCACGTCTGGCTCCGCGACGCGGACGGAGCGAGCAAGGTGCAGCTGGCTCTTTCCTCCCGGGGGCGCCCCTCCCTGACTCTGGCCGACCAGCGCAACCGCGAGCGGGCCGTGCTCGCGCTCAGCCGCGAGGGCGAGCCCACCTTCCTCTTGCGGGATGCCGAAGGGGCCGACAGGGTGGCCGTCTGGCGCGGAAAGGACACGGGCGGGCTGGCCTTCGCCGACTCCAAGGGCCAGCCGGTCCTTCTCCTGAGCGCCAAGGACGGCGAGAGGGCCGAGGTGCGGGTCTTCTGAGCGCGGGCCGCGCCATGCGCCGCCTGCGGCTTCGGCGTCCAAGGGCGCCGGCGTTTTCACGGAGGCCTCGCCGCGGCGGCTGCCGCGCGGTCACGGGGAAAGCTCCGCCGCGGCGGCCTAAGCTACGGCCGCGCCGCGGCTCTGGCGTAGGCCGGGCCCCCGGAATGCCGGCGCGCCTTTAAGTCGCGGCCGAGACTGTTTCGATGCAAAAACGTTCCGGCCTGCCAGGTAAGGAAAGGCCGGCGCGTCGGATTTCAGCCTAGCCGGGCTCCTGCAGGCCGCATTCATGACAGGCGGAAAGCTTGCCGCCGCGCCCCCTATCCTGCGGGCGGCATGGGCGGCGGGGGAAGCTGACCTGGAGCG
>JAITRL010000211.1 GCA_031288415.1 Deltaproteobacteria bacterium
CGAAAGAGGGACTTTTTGCATGTTGATCAAGCTTTCCCAGCCGGCGGCTCGGCCGCCGCCGGCCCGCCAGCTCCGCCGGGCGCCTCCCGCAGGCCTTCCCCGGCGGCCTCCTCTAACCGTCCCCGCGCGGGCAGCTTCCCGAAGAAGGCCTCGGCCATCACGGCCAGGCCGCCAGAGTCAGGAAGCGTGTCTTCCCGGCTCCGGCGTGAGAACACCAGGCAGCGGCGTGCCTGTTCAGAGTAACGGGGCCAGGGCGGGCCGACGTCGCCGCCTGGGCCTGCGCCTGCGGGGCCGGGGGATCCTGTCTTGACGAAAGCCGCCCAGCGGGAATTCATGAGCGCGGAAAGATCGCGTGTCCCGTAGCCGGAAAGGAGCCCCGGGCCTCCTGCCGTCCCGAACACGAAGGGGAGCTCCAGGGCGTGGCAGGCCCCCAGGCCGCTGAGCCGCATCGCGGGCGGGGCGTGGTCGAAGCGGTAGAGGAAAACGCCAGCCGCGCGCGAGGCGAGATCCGCGAACCTGCGCGCGCCGGCGGTGAAGAGGGCGTAGGCGATCGCCCTGCGGGTCCTGGCCCAAGGGGGCTCCCGCCGCCCGGGCTCCTGCGGACAGGCCCTGGCGAAGGCCTCAAGGCCCTCGGGCCCCAGGAAGCACTGCTCCATCGCCGCGAGGACCTGGGGGTCGCGCTCCCTGGGGAGGAAGAGGCTGCCTTCGTCGCGGTTGAAGCCCAAGAGGAAGCTGGCGCAGCCCGCCCTCCCCGCGGCGAGCTCGGCGTGCGGGTCCTTTGGCACGGCCGCCCCGTCCGCGACGGGGGAAAAGGCCATGGGCGAAAGCCGCCTGAAGTCGAAGTCCAGGGCCGAGAGCCGCGCGAGCGCCCGCGGATCGGCCCGCCTCAAGGCTTCCAGGCCGCGGGGCCCGGAGGGGAGGCCCAGAAGCCTCAGAAACGAGGCTCCCAGGGAGCAGGCGACCGCGAGATACCCCTTGGCCACCGGGAACCCGGGAAGCGAAAGCGCGGTACCGCTCTCCATGACGGCCCCCCTGAAGAGGCCGCGGGCGGCGGGGGACAGGGCAAGAATCGACGCGCACACGGCCCCCGCCGACTCGCCTCCCACCGTGACGTTGTCCGGATCGCCGCCGAAGGCCCTGATGTTGGCCTTGACCCAGCGCAGGGCCTCGATCTGGTCCCACAGCCCCCAGTTTCCGGCGGTGCCGTGCTCCTTGAGCGACTCCTCCAGGGCCAGGAAGCCCAGGGCCCCCAGGCGGTAGTTGAGGGTGACCAGGATCACTCCCGCCCTCGCGAAGGCCTCCCCGCCGTAAAGGGGGCCGGGGTCCCCCAGGAAAGCCGGCAGGCCGAACCGCGGCTGTCCCGACGACCCTGCGGCGAAGCCTCCCCCGTGGATGAAAACGTACACGGGAAGCCCGCCCTTCCCGGCCGCCCTTTCAGGCGCCCAGACGTTGAGGGACAGGCAGTCCTCCGACATCACGTAGGTGCCCCGCGGGGGAGCCATGATGTCGCCCTTCCGGAAGGACTGGAAGGCGATAGGCCCGAACCGTGAGCAGTCTAGAGGCTCCCGCCAGGGAGAGCGCGGCCGCGGCGGGGAAAACCGCAAGGGTCCGGAAGGCGCCTCGGCGTACGGTATACCCAAAAAGCGGACTAGCCCCTTGCGGGCCAGGCCCGCTACGGGGCCGGAGAGGGTGTCCACCGTGATCCTCATGAAACAAGCCTTTCTGAAGCGCCGCAGGGGCCGCCCCTAAGACAAGTTACCCCATCCCCGCCCTGAAATCCAATTGCCCGGCCCCCTGAGCGCGGCGGGCCTGAAGCGGGCTCCCCTGAGGCGGCGGCGCGCCGGAGAGGGCGCCCCACAGGCGTTCGCGCGCCAGGGCGCTCGCCCGGAAACGGCAGCGCGCCAGGGCGCAATGGACGCGGGGACTTTCCGTCATATGCGGCAAGGGAAGGCATAAGACTGAAGACGGCTTGCGCCGGAGACGCGCCTCAGGCGCCGCGCGGGATCCGAGGCTTCCGGGACCGCCTCTCGCCAGGCTCGCCGGCTTGCGAAACGTCGCGACGCTTCGCTCAAAAGGTCCTGGACAGCGCCGCGCCCGACTCCACGTTTCCGGAAACAACCGCGTTTGACGCTCCGGATTCCGGAAAGAACCCGGCACAGCTGAGCCTGAACGGCAAGGGCGCCGCGTTAGCCGTCCGCGTTCAGCGGCCTCCGCCTTGACAGCGCCCGGGGCCCGCGTGATAATCACGAGAGTAACGGTTCAAGCCCCCCGTGGAATTCATCGGGCTTCGGGGCCTGACAAAAATGAAAGCCAACCGGGGTTCCCGCATTGCCGCCGCCGGCTCGCTCGGCCCATGCCCGGGCCAGGCCGCGACAGCCTGAGAACAAGAGCGCACAGGCCCGGCGCCGGCATTCCGCGAAATTGATCGCGGCTTCCGGCAGCCGGCCGCAGGAATACCCTGACAGTCGCTCAGCCCCGAGCGGGCCGGGCCGCCTTCCCTGATTCCGACGGCTTTCGCTGCCGCAGCGTCGGCGGATGGAGGCCCTCCGGAGGCTGACATGAGCGAAATCCTTTAGCCGCCTTCGCCGCCCCGGCCTCCCCTTGGCCGCTGGGAACGCCTGAATCTTTGCCGGGTCCGCGCGCCGGCGCCGCTGACCCCTCACGCGAAAGGCATGCACATGTCGGAAGACGAAAAGGGAACCCCGCCGCAGACTCCAGAAGCTCCGGCTGTCTCGCTCTCCAAACGGCGCGGCTCCGGTCCGAATAACCACCCAGAGTCCGCCGCTGGCGGCCAAGAGGGGCCTCCTGCCCAAGGGCCTCCCTTTAACGGACCTCAGGTCCCTCCCTTCGGCGGGCCGCAAGAGCCGCCTCAACAGGGGCTCCCCTTCGGAGGGCCGCAAGAGCCGCCTCAGCAGTGGGCGCCTTCCGGCGGGCCGCAGGGCCCGCCTCAGCAGGGGTTCCCCTTCGGCGGGCCGCAGGGACCGCCTCAGCAGGGGTTCCCCTTCGGCGGCCCGCAGGGGCCGCCTCAGCAGGGGCTCCCCTTCGGCGGGCCGCAGGGGCCGCCTCAGCAGGGGCTCCCCTTCGGCGGGCCGCAGGGGCCGCCTCAGCAGTGGGCACCTTCCGGCGGGCCGCAGGGACCGCCTCAGCAGGGCTTCCCCTTCGGCGGGCCGCAGGGCCCGCCTCAGCAGGGCGTCCCCTTCGGCGGGCCGCAGGGACCGCCTCAGCAGGGGTTCCAGAGCGGCGGGGCGCCGGGTCCGCGCGCCGGCGCCGCTGACCCCTCACGCGAAAGCATGCACATGTCGGAAGACGAAAAGGGAACCCCGCCGCAGACTCCAGAAGCTCCGGCTGTCTCGCTCTCCAAACGGCGCGGCTCCGGTCCGAATAACCACCCAGAGTCC
>JAITRL010000214.1 GCA_031288415.1 Deltaproteobacteria bacterium
CATGAAGATATAGGCGCCTGTCAGGGCGGAGGCATCCCGGACCCGGGCGCTATCAGTACTGGAAATAGATGAAAGGCAGGATCCCGTCGGGGCCCATCCTCATGATTATTATAACCCAAAACGCGCACCACAGCGATAGCAGGGGCAGGGACAGGCGGTTCTGGAGGGCGGTCATGAGGTCCTTGACGGCCCCTCCGGCCCACTGCCCCAGGAAGGTGAGGGCCACGATGACGAAGGCCAGGACAGGGGCCCCCTCGCCTGGGCGAAGCGGGTCGCAGAGGGCCTTCATGATCTCCCAGGCCCGAGGCATGGTTTCGGCGCGGAAGAGTATCCAGAGGAGGGTCACGAAATGGAAGGTGAAGAAAACTCCCAGGAATTTCTTGAGGCGGGGGTAGCGTTTCTTGGGCCGCTGCCAGCTTTTGAAGCCGATGGCGTCCATGGCTTCCTCGCGGCGCCTTTTGACCGAGAGGTAGGCGTGGGTCACTGCCAGGAGGGCCCCGTGGGCCAGCCCCCAGACCAGGTACCTCAGGTGCGCCCCGTGCCAGAGGCCGCCCAGGGTCTGGGTCACCACCAGGTTCAGGGCCGTCGAGCCCTTGCGGCTTCCGCCCAGCGTGATGTAGAGGTAGTCCCTCAGCCAGCGGGACAGCGAGATGTGCCACCTGCGCCAGAAGTCCCTGATGTTGGAGGCGAGGTAGGGGGCCTCGAAGTTGACGCCCACGTTGAAGCCCAGCAGGAGCCCCACCCCCAGGGCGAGGTCCGAGTAGCCCGAGAAGTCCAGGTAAATCTGGGCCGAGTAGCCGTAGACCGCGCCCAGCACCCCGATGAAGGAGAAGCTGTCCGGCATCGTGAAGACGTCCCGGACCACCTGCTCGGAGAGGTAGCTGGAGAGGGCGACCTTCTTGAAGAGGCCCGTCAGGATGAGCGTCACCGCCAGGCCGTAGTCCTTGGGGCCGGTGACCGAGCGCTGAAGCTGGGCCAGGAACGGCTCGCAGCGCTGGATCGGCCCCGAGAGCACCGTGGGGAAGAACGAGACGAAGACCAGGGTCTCCAGGAAGGAGGGCGTCTCCAGGGCGGGGTCCCGGTACTTGTCGATGGCCAGGCTCAGGCCCTGGAAGGTGAAAAACGAGAGCCCCACCGGATAGACTATCTCCGGGAGGCTGAAGAGCCCGCCGTGGAGGGCGAAGCCCAGGTCCTCGAGCGTCGTGAGGATGAACTCGAAGTACTTGAAGAACCCCAGGATGCCGAGGTTCAGGAGCGCGTTCGCCCAGACGATGAGCTTGCGCCTGAAGGGCGTCTTGTCCGCCGTCATGAGGGAGGCCGCCAGCCAGTTGAAGAAGGCGACCGCGAGCAGGAGAGGCAGGAACTTGGGGGCCCCCAGGCCGTAGAATATCAGGTTGAAGATCAGGAGAGACGGGACGTAGAGCCTCGTCTCCCGGCGCAGGCGCCAGTTGAGCACGAGGACTATCCCGAAGAACAGGGCGAAGTCTAGGCTGGTGAATGGCATGGGGGGCTCGCTTGCCTCCCGGCGGCCTTAGGCTTCCCCATGAGGCGCTCAGCCCGTCTCGCGGTGAGGCGGCCTTAAGGCGGGGTCTCAGGCGGCCTCATGAGGGCTTCACGGGGAGGCTTCCAAGGCCCGGTTCAGGGCGGCCTTGGGGGGCGGCTCATGGCCGCGTAAGGAGGTTCTTTTCAGGGCCGCCTTACGCGGCCCCGGCCGGCCGAAAGCCGTATGCGGGAAGCGAGGGCAAGGCGCGAGGGGAGGGGGGGTCGCGGAGGCCGTCAGGGGAAAACCGCCAGGGCGCCGGGCGGACTGCCCTGGGGGGCGGCAACGGACGGCATCAGGGCGGGCTGGCCTGAGAGAGGCGGTTTCAGGCCGGCGCCGCGCAAGGGCGGGGAAAGCGGAGCGGGTAAGTCCAGCGGTTTTCAGGGTGAGGCGAGTCGGCCGGAGCGGCGGCTTCTTTCCGAACCCGCAGCCGCGGCATAATCCAGACCCTTCGCCGCGATACGCCTGAAACCGGCGCCGCGATGCGCCTGAAACCGGTGCCGGCGAAGGCGCCGTGATCGTCCGAAATCAGCGGCGCTAAACGCTGAAAAAAGAAAAGCCCTCGAAGGGCTTCTGGAAGGTCGGAATGCGAAGGGCAAGGGCCGTGGAGGCGGCAGGCGGATTCGAACCGCCGAATAACGGTTTTGCAGACCGTCGCCTTAGCCACTTGGCTATGCCGCCTCGTCAGGTGTTCCTTTCCGCCGGGGCCGGAAATCTGTGACGGAAATATACCCCAACGGGGCCTTTACTGTCAATATTTAGCCCGGGCCTGACTTTGCGGGCGCGGCGGCTCTTTATAGCCCATCAGCGCCTTGCCTGCCCTTGCAGCGCCTCTCAGGCCTCCCAGGAATCTCAGGTATCCCAGGTATCCCTGATATCTCTGGTCTTCCGGGCCTCTCAAGCATCTCGGTCTTCCGGGCATCTCCGGTCTCCCAGGCATCTCCGGTCTCCCAGGCATCTCGGGTCTCTAAGGCATCTCCGGTCTCTAAGGTCTCTTCCTGGAGTTAAGGCGGCCTGGCCTGCGAACGGCCGCTGGCCTAAGCCTCCCTCTCCGCAACGCGGCAAGGCCCCTTCGCCGGCCGCCGACGGAGCGCAGGCCTGCGCCAGGGGGGCCAGGGCGGGCTTAAGGGGGTGGCCAGGGCGGGCTTGAGGCTTAAGGCGAGTCTTCTCAAGGGAGCGCCTTTCTGCTAAAATGCGTGGTTTGTCACGCCTCGAGCCCGGCCTTGCGGCCAGGGCCTGGACTTTGGCTCCCGGAGGACGCTTCAGGGCCCATGACCCCCGCAGGCCTCCTTCCGCCGGGGACTTCCGAGGCATTCCGCCACGCCCGGAGCGGGGCACGGGATCCTTAACCCGGACTTACCGGGGCGCGCGCAGGTCGCGCCCCGGCATCTGCGAACCGCAGGGAGAGAGACACGGCTTTTATGGAGGGACATCTCGTCGACAAGACCATTGGGCAGGTCCTGGAGGAAAACGCCCGCAAGCATCCTGACTCCGAGGCCCTCGTTTACCCGAACACGGGCAAGCGCTACACCTGGGCCTCCCTGGACGCGGAGGTGGACCTCCTGGCCAGGGGGCTCCTGGCGGCCGGGGTACGGCCCGGCGACCGGCTCTCCATGTGGGCCACCAACGTGCCGGAGTGGCTCACGGTCTGCTACGCCTGCGCCAAGATAGGCGTAATTTTCGTGACGGTGAACACCCATTACCGCCGGGCGGAGATCGAGTACCTCCTGAGCCAGTCGGAGAGCCACTACGTCTTCACGATACCCGGCTTCAGGGGCTTCAGCTACGTGGACGCCCTCCTGGAGGTGGCTCCGGAGATCGCCTCCCAGGGAAGGACGGGGCTCAAAAGCGCCCGGCTGCCCTGCCTCAAGAAGGCCTTCTACCTGGGGCCGGATGAGAGCCTCCCGCAGGGCTTCTGGAGCTACGCCGAGCTCCTGCGCGGGGGGGAGTCCTATCCCCAGGACAAGTTCCGGGAGCTGGCCGACTCCCAGCGCGTGGATGACATCATCAACATGCAGTACACCTCCGGGACCACCGGCTTCCCCAAGGGGGCGATGCTCACCCACCAGAACATCGTGACCAACGGCTACTGGATAGGCTACCGCCAGGGCTTCACGCACGAGGACAGGATCTGCATCCCCGTGCCCCTGTTCCACTGCTTCGGGCTGGTGCTGGGGGCCATGGCGGCCCTCAACCACGCCGCCTGCATGGTGATCCTGGACATCTACAGCGCCCTGGACATCCTCGTCAACGTCGAGAAGGAGAGGTGCACCGGCCTGTACGGCGTTCCCACCATGTTCATCACCCTGCTCCAGCAGAAGAGCTTCTCCAAGTTCGATCTCACGAGCCTGAGGACCGGCATCATGGCCGGGTCGCCTTGCCCCATCAAGACCATGCGCGAGACAATCGAGCGCATGCACATGCGGGACATCACCATCTGCTACGGCATGACCGAGACCAGCCCCGTGGTCACGCAGACGACCTCGACCGACTCCCTGGAGAAGCGCACCTCCACCGTGGGCCGTGTCATGCCGGGGGTGGAGCTGAGGATAGTCGAGCCCGACACCACCGAAGAGCTCCCCCAGGGGGAGATAGGCGAGGTGGCGGTGCGCGGCTACGTGAACATGCGCGGCTACTACAACCTCCCTGAGGCCACCGCCGCCATCCTGGACAAAGAGGGCTGGGTCCACACGGGGGACTTGGGCAAGTTCGACCCCGACGGCTACCTCGTCATCACCGGCCGCTGGAAGGACATGATTATCCGCGCCGGCGAGAACATCTACCCCAACGAGGTGGAGGAGGCTATCCGGGCCATGCCCCAGGTCAGGGACGTGGCCGTCGTGGCCGTGCCCTCCACCCTCCACGGCGAGGAGCTGGGGGCGTTCGTGATAGTCCACGAGGGCCAGCCGCCGGTGGACGCCCGCGAGGTCCGCCGCTTTCTCCGCGCCCGCATCGCCAACTATAAGATCCCCCGTTACGTGGAGTCGGTCGCGGAGTTCCCGCTCACGGCCAGCGGGAAGATCCAGAAGTTCAAGCTCCGCGAGCAGGCCGCCGCCCTCTGGGGGAAGTAGCCCGGCAGGCCTCCGGGCCCGGCGGCTCAAGCCGCGCTGCCGGCGGAGGTTCCCGGCCTGAGGGCGCGGCGGCTCAAGCCGCTGGCCTTACGTGAGGCCCGGACCGGGCTCAGGCCTTCCCTCCCCGCAGCCCGGAGGCTTCTCTTCAGCCTCAGGGAGCGGCGCCTGCGCCGCTTGGCCCTGACGGGCCGAGGAACCCGGCGGGCGCTCTTGCTCGCGGCCTTCCCCGCAGGGAGTTCGCCGGCTTGACGTTCTTAAGGCCCTGCCCCATGCCGGCCTGACGCAGGCACTCAAGGACCCCGGCCGGCGGGCGGCTTCCGGGCGCGGCAGCTTCAGGATCCGCGCCTTGCGGCTCTCTTGCCGGCCTGTCCGGCGTTAAGGCCCTTATGGCCCGGCCTCGCCAAGCTCCCGTCGCGGCCCCGGCCCTTTGACGGCCCCCAAGGCCCCGGCGCCCTGGCCTTTCCGGCGCCGGCTTTCCGATCCGGGCCTTCCAGGCCCCGCCTCCCCGGCGCGGCCGCCCGCGCCTTAGCCGCCTCAAGCCCGCCGCGTTCCCTGCCTTGCAGGCACGGCCTCCCCGGACCTCCGGGGCGGCCCGGCCCCGCCTCCGCGAGGCTCCGGGGAGCGGCTTCAAGGAGCCGTTATGGCCATAGAATTCTCAGACAGGCTCAAGGCCCTCCCGCCCTACCTCTTCAAGGAGCTTGACCGGGTCCGCGACGAGGTGAAGGCCAGGGGCGTGGACGTTATCGACCTGGGCGTGGGGGATCCCGACCGGCCCACCCCGGGGTTCGTGATAGAGGCCCTCTCCGAGGCCGCGGCCGACGGAGCCAACCACAAGTACCCCGTGTACTCCGGCATGAACTCCTTCCGGGAGGTGGTCGCCGGCTGGTACCGCCGCCGCCACGGGGCGGATCTGGTCCCCGAAGCCGAGGTCTGCTCGCTCATCGGCTCCAAGGAGGGCATCGCGAACTTCCCCCTCGCCTTCGTCAACCCCGGGGACGTGGTCCTCTGCCCCGAGCCCGGCTACCCCGTCTACAGGAGCGGCACCCTGTTCGCGGGAGGGGAGGCGGCGTTCATGCCGCTCCTGGAGAAAAACGGGTTCCTCCCGGATCTCAGGTCCATCCCTGAGGAAACCCTCAGGCGCGCCAAGATCGTCTGGGTGAATTACCCCAATAACCCCACCGGGGCCGCCGCGTCACTGGAGTTCTACTACGAGCTTCTGGCCTTCGCGGAGAAGTGGGACCTCATCGTCTGCTCGGACGCCGCCTATTCGGAAGTGACCGCGCGGCCCAAGCCCCATCCCAGCATTCTTGAGGTGCCGGGGGCCAAGGCCAGGGCCGTGGAGTTCCACTCGCTCTCCAAGACCTTCAACATGACCGGATGGCGCATAGGCTGGGCGGCGGGCTGCGAGACGCTCATCCGCGGCCTGGGGCTCGTGAAAAGCAACCTGGACTCCGGAGTCTTCCAGGCGGTGCAGCTGGCCGCCATGAAAGCCTTGAACTCCGATCACTCGGACGTGGCCGCGATGGGGAGGCTGTACGCCGACAGGCGCAAGGCCCTCTGCGACGGCCTGGACAGGGCGGGGATAGCCTACCTCCACACGGACTATACCTTCTACGTCTGGGCCAAGGTGCCCAAAGGACTCGACTCGAAGGGCTTCTGCGCGAGGCTCCTGGAGGAGGCCGGGGTGGTCTCCACTCCCGGCAACGGCTTCGGGCCTTCCGGGGAGGGCTACGTCCGCTTCGCCCTGGTCCAGGAGGTCCCCCGCCTCAAGGAGGCCGCCGGGCGGATCGCCTCCCTGAAGTTCTAGGCCTTCCGCAGGCCGCGCAAGGTCGCCCCGGGGCGCCTGCGGCCCGCGATCCGCTGACGCCTTCGGGCTTCGCTGCAGGCCGCCAGGTTCCGGCAGGCCGAGCGCGGCCCGCATGCGGCAATCCGAACGCGGCCGGCGCCGGGCGGACCAGGCGCGGTCAGCGTTCAGCAGGCCAGGCGCGGCCTTGACGCGATACAGCCTTTCTCACGAAGAGCCCGCCCCCCGGCATGCCCGGGGCGGCGGGCTTTTCAGCTTCATGGCGCGGGGGCTGCCCTGACACGGCAACGGCTTCCGGTCAAGGCAAAGGGGGCAAGGCATGCCCGGAAAAGAAGACGGCCGCCCTGTCCTGCCGTGCGCGCCGACGCGGAAGCAGGCGCGGGGCGCTGTCCGCCGTCCCGAACGTGGCCGGAGGCGCGGCTTTCCCGGCGCCGCAAGGCTGGCAGAGCCGCCGCAAGCCGGGGCGCCGCAAGCCGAGGCGCCGCCAGCCGGGGCGGCCGTGAACGCTCAGGACACCTGAAGGCCGCGGCCCCACCCGCTCCCGCATGACGTGACTCCGTTGGCTTTCGGCGGCGGCGGCAGTCCGGGCCCCTTTGAGGGAGGCGGCCCCGGGCCGCCGGAGGCCGCGGCGGGGGGCTTCAGAGGCCCAGGAAGCTGAAAGCCAGCATGTAGCACGGGATGGTCAGAAGCGAAAGGAGGGTGGTGATCGAGACCGCGGCTCCGGCGAACGACGAGTCAGATCCGTGGTAGGCGGCCATGAGGGCCAACGTGGCCGCCGCGGGAAGCGAGGACTGGATGAGGAAGACCTTGAGCATGAGGGGCGAGGCTAGCGGGAAGATGAGGCGGGCCAAGAGGAAGACCGCCAGAGGGCTGAGGACGAACCTGCCCATGAGGACCGCCGCGAGATCCAGGTCGGGCTTGAGCGAGGCGAGGGACGATTCGGACAGGGCCATGCCGATGTAAAGGAGGGCCAGGGGGCTCGTGAGCCTGCCCACGAGGCTGGCCGAATCCATCAGGAACCTCGGGGGGGCGAATCCGGCCAGGATGCACGCTATGCCCAAGAGAAAGCCCAAAAGAGGCGGGGAGAGGACGGCCTTGACCAGGAGGCCGCGCCTGAACCCCGCGCCCGGACTCGCGCCGTCCAGGCTCAGGGTATAGTTGCCGAGGGTCCAGAAGAAGGTGGTGTTCGCGAAGAAGTACAGGAGCACGAACGGCACCGCCCCCTCCCCGAAAAGGGCGATGTTCACGGGGAGGCCGATGAAGATGGTGTTGGAGGTGGCCGAGCCCACGCTGATCACCCCCCTCCGCTTGGGCCTTCCCCCGGGCCTTCTCGCGTAGAGGGTCTGGATGGCGAAGACGGCGAGTATGGACAGGACCGGAATGATCGAGCCGTAGATGAGCTGGCTCAGCTCGCTCCTGGTGAACGAGCGCACCACCGAGACGAACAGGAATGGCGGCAGGGTGACCTGGGTGACCAGCCGGGGGAAAAGCTTCTTGGCCTCAGGTCCCACGAAGCCCGTGGCCGACAGCACGTACCCCAGGAGTCCCACGAGGTACAGCCCGGCAACGCTTTCGGCGGTTTCCAGAATCACGGCGCCCATAAGGGACTCATTTTAGGTGTGCCGGGAAGGGCTGTCAAAGCCGCGCGGGGCGTCGGCCGGGAAGGCGGTCCGGAAGGCGCGGGCGCGCTTGCCGGAGAGGCCGTGACAGGCCCTGCGGTTCTCCAGCGGCCGAAAGGCGAGTCATGGCGGTTCCGGGGGAGTTCCCTGGGCAGTCCAGGGGAAATCCAAGGGGGAAGCCAGAGGAAGCACGCAGGAGGCTCAGGGGAGGCCGCAAGGCGTCCCAGGGAAGCGGAAATCCCGCCTGAACGTCCTCAGCTCAGGCCTTGCCTGGCGGCGCCTGCGGGCCGGCTTGCGCAGTCGGCATCCGTTGCGCTGGAGGAAAAGCGGCCGGCCGGAACGCCTTGACGCCCCGACCGGCCGCTTCTCCCGCCTGAAACTCGCACTGCGCGGAACTCGAGGCGCCGGTCGGCCTCCCGGGGCCGCCCGGAAGCCCCGCCCGGCTTTCGGCGGCGGCTTTGGCGCGCCGCAGGCCGGCCTTCGGGCATGGCATCGGTTTTCGCGGGAATCCCCGCGGGCTTTACCGCGCCTGCCGCCGGTACTCCGGGCCGAGGTCCTGGCCTCGGCCCGGCACCGGCCCCTCTCGCCGGGCCCCGGGCCTTGCATTTGGGGCCCGGCTCCTACCGGGCCTAAGCCGGGAGAGGGTGAGGATCCTGAATACCTTGCCCGGGCCCGTCCTGAGCCCTTGCGGGCAGGGCCTGCCGCATCATTGCCGCAGGCCGCCGCTTTCCGGAAGGTTGCCCCGCCGCCTTGACGGGCAGCCGCTCTTTCCGCCGCGGCTCCGCGCCAGGCCATGCCTGGCCTTTTCCTGGCCGCGGCTCCGCGCCAGGCCATGCCCTGGCCGCTTGCTGGAGGGATTTGATCCTTTTCCCGCCTTGGACCGGCCTGCGCCAGGCGTGCCCGGCCCGCCCGGGCCCGGACCTGCAGGTCCGGGCCCGGGCGGAGCCGCTCGCTAGGGCAGGGTGAACCCCGCCGGGCGACCGAAGCGGTTCCCTGAGGCCCAGGCTGGGCTGCGGCCCTCCTGCTTGTTAGGGTAGACCATGCAGTCAGGGGGGAGCAGGGCGATGTCGATCACCTCGTCCAGGGTGCGGACGGGCACTATCTCCAGGCCCTCCAGCACCTCGGGGGGCACCTCATCGAGGTCCTGGGAGTTGCCGGCGGGAATGAGGGCCGTGGTGATGCCGGCCCTCTGGGCGGCCAGGAGTTTCTCGCGGAGGCCGCCCACGGGGAGGACCAGGCCGCGCAGGGAAATCTCGCCGGTCACGGCCAGATCGGAGCGGACCTTGCGGCCGGAGGCCAGGGACACCACCGCCGCGGCGATGCCCACGCCGGCGGAGGGGCCGTCCTTGGGTATGGCGCCCTGGGGGAGGTGGAGGTGGATGTCGTGGCGGGAGAACCACTCCGGGTCGAGCCTCCAGAGGGCCGAGCGGGAGCGCACGTAGCTGATGGCCGCCTGCGCCGACTCCTTCATGACGTCCCCCAGCTTGCCGGTGAGGGAGAGGCGGCCCTTGCCGGGCATGCCCGCCGCCTCGATGAACATGATGTCCCCTCCCGCGGCGGTCCAGGCCAGGCCCGTCACCACTCCCGTCTGGGGGGCGAGTTCCTTGACCTCGAGGTGCCTGACCGGGGGGCCCAGGATCTCCTTGAGTTCGGATTCCTCGATCCTCGCCGGGAAGCCGCTCCCTTCGGCCTTGGCGACGCTCCGGCTCCGGGCCAGGGCGGAGAGGTTGCGGGAGAGCTCGCGCACCCCCGCCTCCCAGGTGTGGAGGGTTATCGTCTTCTCGAGGACCTCCCGCGGGAGCTCGAGCTCGCCTTCCGACAGCCCGTGCCGGGCGAGCTCCCTGGGCCAGAGGTGGCGGAAGGCTATCTCGGTCTTCTCCTGGACCGTGTAGCCGTCGACCTCGATGATCTCCATGCGGTCCCGGAGGGGCGCGGGGACATGCTCGAGCACGTTGGCGGTGAGTATGAAGAGGACCTTGGAGAGGTCGAAGGGGACCTCCAGGTAGTGGTCCGTGAAGTTCTGGTTCTGCTCGGGGTCGAGGGTCTCCAGGAGGGCCGCCGAGGGGTCGCCGTTGGGCCCCGCCCCCATCTTGTCGAGCTCGTCCAGGAGGAAGACCGGGTTGTCGAAGCCGGCCCGCCGGATCTCGGTGATGATCCTGCCCGGCCGCGATCCCACGTAGGTCCTGCGGTGGCCGCGGATCTCGGCCTCGTCCCTGAGGCCCCCCAGGGACACGCTCACGAACTTCCGGCCCAGGCACTCGGCGATGGAGCGGGCCAGCGAGGTCTTGCCGACCCCCGGAGGGCCCGTGAGGCAGAGGATGGGCGTGCGCGCGGTCTCGCCCGTGAGCTTGAGCACGGCCAGGAACTCCAGGATCCTTTTCTTGACCTTGCCCAGCCCGTAGTGGTCGCGGTCCAGGATCTCCCTGGCCTTGGCGAGATCCCGGCACTCCTCGGAGGACAGCCCCCAGGGGAGCTCGGCGAGCCACTCGAGGTAGCTCATGATGACCCCGTACTCCGCCGACTGGGGCTGGGAGTTGCTGAGCCTGGCCTTCTCCCGCTCGGCGGCGCCGCGCGCCGCCTCGGGCAGGGGCAGGTCGTTGAGCCTGAGGAAGAGGTCGCGGTTGCGCTCGGACTCGCAGGGCTCGTCCTCGCCCAGCTCCGCCTTGATGGCCTTGAGCTGCTCGCGCAGGTGAATCTCCTTCTGCCTGCGGTCCAGGCCCTGCTCGATGCGCCGGCTTATTGCCTGGCCGGCCTTGCGGTTGGAGACCTCGATGGTGAGGTGCTCCAGGAGCTTGAGGTAGCGGTGCTTGAGCCCCTGGATCATCAGGTACTCGGCTTTGGCCGGGCTCTTGAGGGGGAGCGAGGCCATGATGAGGTCGGCCAGGATGACCGGCTCCCCGTCCAGGAGGTTGTTGATCTTGAAGAGCTCGACCGGCAGGCCGGGGATGAGCTTGAGGACCTCGGCGTAGAGCCTCCTGGCCTCCAGGACCAGGGGCTTGAGGCTGCCGTCCTCGCGGAGCGGCGGCTCGCGGTGGGGGATGATCTTCACGCTGGGGATGTCCCCGGAGAGCAGCTGCGTGAAGGCTATGCGGGAGATGCCCTGGACCGAGACCCTGAGGGCCCCCTGCTCGGTCTCGCGCACGGAGACGATCCGGACCGCCACCCCCATGGGGTAGAAGTCGGAGGGCTTGAGGTCGCAGGTGTCGATGTCCAGGGTCTTGAGGGGGAACAGGGCCATGAGGCCGTCCCCCCGCTCGGACTTGCGCACCACCTCCTGGCTCATGCACTCGTCCACCAGGATGGTGGAGGTGAGCCCCGGGAAGCTGTTGAGCTCGGCCATGGGAAGAAGGTTCAGAAAATCGGGCAGATCGGCCGAGACCATGTCGAGCTCGTAAGTCAGGTCTCCGGAACCTGCGTGCCTCTTGTCCGCGGGATTGACATCGCTGTTTTTCATGTGAGCCTCCTGTCGGCTTAAGGCCTCAGGCGCCGCGGCCGGTCCGTGTCGTGGGTGCTTTCGCCCGCCCGCCCGTTTCCGGGACAGGGGATCCCCTGTCCCGGCCCGGCGGAGGCCGGGCCCGGAGGGGGCCGCCCGCCGGCGCATTGGGCGGCGGGCCGTATCCGGCATCCCTTAAGACCCTTGCGGGCTCCGGGGGCCTTATCGGCTCTCCGGGGGACGCCTTTTTCAAACCGGGGAGGGGCTCTTCAGGGTCCAGGGCCCGGTTTTCCGGGCCTGGATTTCCGAGGTGTTAGGCTTTCGCTGACATCCTCGGGCTTCCATTTCTGAACTTCTGGAGTTTCCTCCATGAGCATAATGTAATCATGGAAATTGATCCGGCAAGGGGTCAAGCCTAGATTTTACCCATTTTTTTTCTTGAAGGGTGTTAAAATATCAATAATTACAGATACTTCACAGAAAAAATAGGTCTCATATTTTTTTTGGCCTGTTGAAACGCCTCTGAATACGTGTGTAGGGAAAGAGAACCTCTGAATAGAGTAATAATTGCCTTTGAAGTGGTGTTCAGGCCGCTGAAATGCCGGAAAACCGCCATTTATCAGGAAAATGACGGGAATACAGCCTTTGGATAGCGAAAATAGCCTGGACAAAAACTTAATAAATTCAATAATATAACGTTAAAATTCAAATTTATAGTTTCACAGAAAATCTGCCTTCTCTTTTGTTTTGAGTGAAAAAGCTATCCGAACGTTATGTCAATGCTGTTGTTTAGGTTGTCAATTAAAGCCGAACAAAGTGGGAAGCTTCCTTGATCGCGGCGGCCAAGCTGTGGGTTCAGGTGGGTTTGCCGGAGGCCAGGAGGCGGCCTTGCTCCTGGACGTCCAAGCGCTTGCCGCTTCGCGTGCCTGTGACAGGGGCTTGCCGGGCCTTGTTTTGCCCGGCTTGGCTTGGCGGGGCCTCTGCTGAAAAGGGCCCGGAAGGGGAAAGGGCGCTGGTTCCGCGGCTTTCCGGGCAAGCCTCCGGCAACTGCCAGGGGCCTGCGGCTCGCTGGCCTGCCTTGACCAGTTGAGCCGCAGCCTTGCCTTGAACTCCAAGACGGCGGGGATGCGGGCCAAAATTCGAATCGGTGGCTAAAGGAGGCCATTTTCTGGAGGACGGCCCTCTGGCTCCGCCTGCGGGCTTCTCCCCGTCAGCCGCGTGGGCCTTGCCTTCTGGCGCCTGCGGCGCCTTGCCTGACAAGCTCCGGGGACAAGCGGATCGTCCGGGGACCTGGCTGCCTTGGGCAAGACCTCAACGGGAGTCGGGGCGGGGCGGGCTCGGGCGGGGCGCTG
>JAITRL010000228.1 GCA_031288415.1 Deltaproteobacteria bacterium
CGGGTACAGGAACATGCATGTCTTCAAGCTCCTGGTCATGGCAGCCAGGGTGATCGACCCGTACAGGCTGAGGCCCTTCGACACCTCGTAGGGCCGAAAGGGCCGCGGCCGGCGCGGCCTTCCGCGGACAGGAGGGTCTCATGCCGCCCCGGCGCCCGCAGGCGCGCCCGCCGGGAAAGGCGGGTTGCGCCCGGGATCAGGCCTGCGAAGCGCATGAGGCGGCTCCTCTCGCTCAGGGGCGGTCTGGCCCGATCCCTTGCCTCAGCTCAATGGTTCCAGAATGCCCTCGGATCAATATCTTGTGCACTGCATCCACTGAAAAAATCATGGAGCGACCTCTTAAGAGCCCGCGCGCCGCCTGGCAGCGGCGCGCGGGACTCTGTCAAAACTCAAAAGCTCGCAAAACGCTTGCAGGGACAGTGTTTTCATCATCAATTCCTGAAGACTTACGTTCGCTGTTCCCGCCGCTGCCTCCCCCTAGGGTAGGCATCCTTGTGAAGAGCCAACTTTTAGACGAAACAAAACTGCGGCTTTTGGACAAGACCGTCGAGCGGTTTTTTATACGGCTATCGAAGCGTTTTTGGACATAACGGGCTGTCAGCGACAGGCAAGACGGCTTAAGCCAAGGCGCAAAATCATCTGCCATGCCGTTCTCCGCAGCCTCCTTGCCGCCTGACCCCGTCTGAGGCATCGAAATGCGGCACGCAAGCCGGCTAAGGCCATGACCCGCCGGGTAACCGCGCAGGACAAGCGGCAGGAACTCCGCTGAACCTGCGGGTTACAGGCTCCTGACCGATCCGGCCGTCATGGTCATGCCTGCGGAAAAGGGCCGCGAGCCGCCCCGCCGCGCGTTCCCTGGCTCCCCGGTCTCCGCCGCCTCGCTTAAAATCCCGTCATCTCCGCGCTGATCCTCTTTCCGAACGCTGCTCAGTCAGGCAAAGCCGGCCAAGGCGGCAGACGGCGCTCTGAACGTCCAAGCGAGCGCATCCCTGGCCAGCGGCGGGCGCCAGTTTAGGCCGCTCGGGAGGGCCCGCCGTTTCCGCCTGCCGTAAATGCCCTCCGGCAGGCTACGCTCGGCGCATACGATGAAGCCCGCGGAGGCGGGCACTGAAGCGCGCGAAAGCGGGCACGAAAGGCCGGATAGCCTGCCATGGAAGGCCGCGGAAACCGGCCCGGAAATCCGGGAAACCGGCCATGCAGGACATTTCCCCCCCTCATGATCCTGAGAGGGCCCGGAAACCGACAGGAGCCGGGCGCCTTCCGCCGTGGCGCGGCATGGCGTCGCCAGCCGCGGTTTTTCCCTGGTTCCGGCCTTGCATACTTGCGCTATCGCATCCTGGCCTCTCCGCATCCTTACAGGCTCGCGCTTCCGCGTCGTTTCCTCTTTACGTCCGCGCCCTCTTCAATTCCCTTACGACACCTGCTAAAGATGGAAGACCTGCAAATCCATAGTGACCCACACGGTTACACAGTGGCATATTAAGACATTGAATTCATTAGGGTTTATTCGCGGAAAGCCGCCCCTCCGAGTCCATATGGATACATGAAGACCTATTGACATATACCCCCTCCTTGCGGTAAATTGAGGCAAATCGGGCGGGCCGATGCGGCACGGCGCCCGCCCGGAACAGGAGGCTCGGATGTCAAAGGGGAAAAGGACGGCGGAAAAGCTGACAGAGGCGAGGATAAGGGCCGCGAGGCCGAAGCCCGGCGGGCTCAAGCTTCCGGACGGGCACGGGCTTTACCTTCACATATCCCCTGCCGACGGGCGGGCCTGGAGGTACGGGTTCCGCTGGCCGGACCCGGCGGAGACAGACGGGAAGACCGGAAGGCCGAAGCTCAGGGCTCAGACCCTGACTCTGGGGAACTACCCGGAGATGACCCTGGCCGAGGCCAGGGCCGCGCACGCCGACGCGAGGAGGCTCCTGGCCAAGGGGGTCAACCCGGCGGCGGCGAAGAGCGCGGCGAAGAGGGGCGCGCCCCTGGCGGGGGCCGAGGATGCCGAATGCGTGACATTCAAGGCGCTGGCCGAGGCTTTTCTGGAGAGGCAGGCGCGAGGCCTGAAGCCCGCCAGCCTGGCCAACGCGAGGAGGTGCCTGGAGCGGCACATCTTGCCCGCCCTGGGCAGGCGCCCCGCCGCGGCGATCGAGGCGCTCGAAATCCGCCGCCGGGTGATCGAGCCGCACCTGAAGGCGGGGAGCTTCAACCTTGCCCGCAGGCTGATGTGCATAGTCGGCCAGGTCTACAGGTCGGCCCAGACGGAAGGGCTGAAGCTGGCGGACCCTACGGCCCCCTTGAGCCTCAGGGAAGATCTCAAGGGCTACAGGCCCCGCCCGAGGGCCGCCCTGGAATCGCCGGAGGCGGCGGGGGAGCTCATGCGCCTCCTGGACGGGCACCGCGGCGAGGCTTCCGTCCGTAACGCCCTGAGGCTGGCCCCTTACGTTTTCCTGCGGCCTTCCGAGCTCCGCGGGGCGCGGTGGGCCGAGATCGACATGGAGCGGGGCGTGTGGACAATCCCGGGGGGGAGGATGAAGGCCGGGGAGGATCACGCCGTGCCGCTCTCTTCGCAGGCCCTGGCCGTGCTGAGGGAGCAGCGGGAGGTCTCCGGGAGGCTGGAGCACGTCTTCCCCGGCCATGATCCGCTGAAGGCCATAAGCCGCGACTCCCTTCTCAAGGCAATCCGCCGCCTGGGCTACGGCCCGGAGGAGATGACCCCGCACGGGTTCCGGGGCATGGCGAGCACCATGCTTAACGGGCTGGGCTTCCGGCCCGACTGGATCGAGGCGCAGCTGGCGCACCGGGAGCCCAACCAGGTCCGCCGGGCCTACAACCGCGCGGGCTACCTTGAGGACAGGGCGATGATGATGCAGTCATGGGCCGACTACCTTGACGGGCTGAAGGCGGGGGGAGCCGAGGCCGGGGAGGCGGAGGCCAGGGCCAGGAAGGCGGCCAGGGGGTGACCGCCCTGACGCGGCATTTTTTTTTCAGCCGGGGCTTTGCCCGGAGGAGGCAGGCATGCCGATGTCGAGTGACGGGCTGGAAGCCGGGAACGTGGCGATCGGATTCTTCAAGGACTACGTTGACGAATTCACGGAAGGACTTATCGGGTACGGAGGGTTGGCTGGGCTCTTAGACGCGGTTGACCGCGTTCTGATACGGGAAGGCCTTCTTGAAAGGATAAGCCCGTGCCCTGAGAGGCGGGAGGACCCGGACGGGGTGACCTGGGGAAACCTGGACCCGCATGGCAAGTTCGTTCCAAGGTTAAGGATAGGCCGGGGAGGGAACTGGACAATATGGGACCGCGGGGAGCCGGAACGAGGCAGGCGCGCAGCCAAGGCCCTGGGACAATTCATGCGCG
>JAITRL010000260.1 GCA_031288415.1 Deltaproteobacteria bacterium
GGAAAGATCTCGGAAGGGAAGGAAAAGGAAGCGGCGGCTGATTTTTTCATGGCCTGTCTCCTTCAGGGAGGCTCGCGGGGCGCCGTTGCCTCCGCGTTTCATGCCATGATATATAGCAATTTTTATGCCACTAGCTAGGAAAATATTTGCCGTACGCCCGCTTCAAGGCAGGAAACTCAGCATTGGCTTGATTTCATGTTTATTATGAGCGTTTTCCGATGCGGCCATGCCTGCCCATCCGCCTGAATTTGTCATAAATATTATAGTCAGTCAGTCAATTTTTGTCCACCAAAACTGACTGCGGTAGACCGGAACTGCTTATTTTCTCACTTTACGTTCGTCAACTTTTCGTGCGCGCCAGTCAATTCAGGTCTACCGGGAACGCCTTCCGGTGGACCTAAACTGCTCGAAGTCGGCCGACACGGTAAAATTTACGCGTCTAAAAGAGGCTGCCCGGCAGGCTTAATAAGCGGCATAATATGCCTTAAATACTCGTAAATACAAGGTTTTTACGGTTAACAAGCCTGTACTACGTCTCTTAAGTCAACCAATTGGCATACTAATTGCTCCGTATCCGGGCAAGGGCGGCGGAAGGCGCCGCGCGAGCCCAGGGAAAAGGAGCCGGCCATGATAGACATGAAAGCCCAGACATTCGGGATCGAGATCGAGACGGTGGGACTCCGCCGCGGCGACATAGCCAAGGCGATCGCAAAGGCAACGGGCGGCAGGGCCAAATACGACGCCGCGCCGAACGGCGGATACGGCAGGTGGGAGACGCTCCTCCCGGACGGCCGCTCATGGAAGGTGGTCAGGGACGGCAGCCTTTCCGGAGGGATCAGGTCCGGCGAGGCGGTCTCCCCGATCCTCACCGAGGCCGACTTCCCGATGGTCCGCAGGGTGGCCGAAGCCCTCTCCGACGCCGGGGCCAGGGCCGACAGCTCGTGCGGGCTCCATATACACGTGGGGGCCCCGGAGATGACCGGCCCGGAGATGGCCAACCTGGTCAAGCTCACGGCCAAGATGGAGTCCTACTTCACCCCGGCCTTCGGGATAGAGCCCCGCAGGATCCACCGCTACTGCCGGCCGGTGGAGAAAAGGCTGCTCGCGGCCCTCAAGGCCAGGACCCCGGAGACCCGCGAGGAGTTCGCCGACATGTGGTACGAGGCGGGCGGGGACCTCAGCCGGGAGCACAAGTACAACAGCAGCCGCTACCACGGCCTGAACCTCCACGCGCTCTTCTTCCAGGGCACGGTAGAGTACCGCTACTTCAACGGCACCCTGGACCCGGCGAAGATCGTCTCCTACGCGCTCTTCGCGATGGCCCTGACGGCCAAGGCCAGGAACGCCAAGGCGGCACAGGCGGGCTCGCGGGAGTACACCCCGGAGTCGGCCCGTTACGACTGGAGGGTTTTTCTGAATGACCTGGGCGTCATCGGCGCGGAATACGCCGAGGCCCGCACGGTCCTGACCGCCGCCTTCAGCGGCGACTGCTCGACCACGCCCGGCCGCAGGCTCCGCAGGACCCGGCTGGCCGGGCTGGCCGAGGCCGCCTAGCGCGGCCCTGACGGGAGGGAGAATCACATGACAGCCGTACTGAAATTCAGGGAGGGGCCGGCCGGGACCGGCCCCCTGACGAGAATCCTGGAGCCGGGCGCGGCAGCCGCCCTGTTCCTCAAGGGCCTGCCCGAGGCATGGCCCGAAAGCCTCCGCGGGGAGATCGAGGCGTTCGGCGCGCTTGCAGCCGCCGACGCGCTGGAAGCCGTTTTAGGCGTCAGGACGATCAGGCTTGACCGGAAGCCGGGCCAGGAGGCGATCGGGGCCGTGCGGGCCGAATACGCGTGCCTGGGGGGCCTGATGGGCCGCGGGCGGCTCCGGGCCCTGCTGGCTGACCACGGGCTCAGGCCGGGGCTCCGCTGGGGCCGCCTGTACCGGTCCGCCGCCTTCGAGGCCAGGCCTGCCGCCGGGGGCTGGGAGGCCAGGTGCGCCCTGTTCAGGTTCGGCATGGACAGCCCGCGCTGGATCCCGATGGGCATCTTCGGGACCCGCGCCGAGGCCGAGGCCGCGATCGGGTTCTAGAAGGGCAACAGGCGCGCCATGTCATATGAATCGTGGCGTACCTGCCGCTCTCTCTGCCTGAAATACGGCACGGTTTATCCACTGCATTTTCTAACGGACTGAGGCCAGGAAACAGGCGGCCTGGAAAACCTCAACACTTATCGACAACCTCAAATACGATATTCGCATTATGACATTCATATTATGATTTTATTGATGTAATTTTTGATTTTATGATTATCCCATTTCGCCATGCTGACATGACAGTGGCCTTCTTAAGGCTGTTTAAAAAATTAGGCAGTTTTATCAATGTTTCTAATTCAAGCGGGATACGGTATTCAGCCCAAAATTAGAATTTATTTTAAAAAATCGTCTTTTCCACGGGAAACCGGGAGGAAACTCCAGAGGATCTTATATATAAAAAAAAGAGTGTATACATACCTGTCAGTCGTTCACCTCTTTCTCTTCAAAATGAGAATTTCGACTTCTATAAAATTTGAATATGTCATATAAATATTACATAAATAATAATTTTGGTGGCCGTTAAAACGGAATTACCTCTAATTCTCATTTTGCAGTTTCTGACTATCTGTACACGTCAAAATCGCGTTACAGCCCAAAATCAGCAGCCCTCCAGGCCAGCAACGGCCTATGGATTCACAGCATAATTAGAATCATGAAAACATATATTATCACGCTCCGGGTACTGAAAAATCACGTGTTGACATACTGTTTCCATTGCCCTAAAATTATTGGGAATTAATAATAAGCTTTAGTGGAAGTAAACATTTATACCACGGTTCCGGCATTTCCGGAGCCGGTTCCGGCTAAGGAGGAACAGATGGACCTGGAGGATCTTGTCCCTTTGAGGACGCTGGAAAGCGCGTTCGGGACCGTGCTGGGGTTCAGGGCGTGGGACCTCTGGAAGGCCATAGGGCCGCCGCAGGAATTCAGCGAATGGGTGATGGTGACGGTCAACGAGCTTGGCCTGCTGGAGGACGAGGACATAATCGTTCCGCCCGACCGGAAAGGCGAGGCGTTAAGCCTCTGCCTGACCCCGCTGGCGGCCCTGGACGTGGCCTGCAACTCGCGGTTCGAGGGCAGGAAGGGCCTCAGGCGGCGGCTGGCCAAGGCCCTGGGCTCGCCGGCGGGCCTCGCGGCCCGGATCGCGGCCATCGAGGAGGCCCGGCTCAGGGAAGGCCCGCCGATCCGGCGCATGGGCAGGCCACGGGCCGTCCCGGACGAGTCCGCGCCGCAGCTCTGGCGCAAGGTCCGGCTCGAGGCGAACGCCGCGGAGGAAAACCCTGAAAAGGCCCCGAAGGGCCTCGAGGGGCGGGTCCTGAGGCTTCTCCGGCTGACGGGGGCCAGGGAGCCGGCTGAGTATCGTTTCATGCGGGCCCTGCACGGGCTGGTGGCGAAGAGGCTGGGGAACCCGTTCGTCTTCGGCGAGGTGCGGAGGCGCCTTAGCGGGCATCCCCGGGCGGCCGCGGATGCCGCGATGAGGCGCATGGAGGCCTCAGGCGGCCTCGTGCGGGAGACGCGCCCCAACAGGAGCGGGAAGCCGACCGACTACTGGACGCTGCGCGGGGACCCGATGTCGCCCCCCCCGGCGGGCTGGTACGCGGCCTGCCTGGAGGCGGCGGAGGACAAGCTGGAAATCAAGTCGGCGGACGACTGCTCGGGCATGTACGTCGGCGGCATGTCCGGGGAATTCATAGGGAGCGAGCAGCCTGACTATTACGCGCTTTTCCCCGGCGCGCCGCGCCCCCTGTAAGCAAAAGAAAAAGCCCCGTCCTGGGTAGGGCGGGGCTGAACCGGACGGCTCCAGCGGAGCCGGAGAAAAGGAGACTCATTATCGCCTGGGCGGGCTTCCGTGTCAATGGCCACGCCACAAGGGCCCGGCCTTGAGTCAATCGGGCCGCCAGGGGCCGTTTTCCGGAGCCTGGGGCGAAGTCAGGGCATGATCGGGACAAAAGCCTTGAAGGCTTTGCCGGGCGCGTTGCCCGGCGAATATAAAAGGAGGTCACGTTGACTGAAAAGAAACAAAACAAGCTTATTACGTTCACTAATGAACAGTTCGGGGATATCCGGGTCAAGGTAGGCGAGGACGGCAACCCCGTGTTCATAGCGGCTGACGCCTGCCGGGTCCTGGGCATCAAGAATTCCAGAGACGCAGTCGCCTCTTTAGACGATGACGAAAAGGACGTCGTTATAGCCGACACCCCTGGGGGCCCTCAGGAGATGACCGCCCTCACCCCCTCCGGCCTCTACAACCTGATTTTCAATTCCAGAAAACCGGAGGCGAAGGCCTTCAGGCGGTGGGTCACCCACGAGGTGCTTGAGGATATCCGGATCAAGGGCAGGTACGAGTCTCCGGGCCTGGGAGGCGGGCCGTCCCTGAGCAAGGAGGACAGGCGTATCGT
Organism: Deltaproteobacteria bacterium; assembly: GCA_031288415.1. Lineage (GTDB taxonomy): Bacteria > Desulfobacterota > Desulfarculia > Adiutricales > Adiutricaceae > JAIRZX01. Next base: position 4,479 of record JAITRL010000260.1, read on the forward strand.
GGCCAGGAACTACGAGGCCCTGGCCAAGTCCCAGCGCTTCGGCATCGTTGAACGGGACAGATACAAGGCGGAAGCCATCTCCGTTCTCACGGGGAGGCCCGTCGAGGAGATCCTGCGGCGCGAGCCGGAGCCGGAACCCAAGCCCGCGTCCAAGTCCAAGGCCAGGCCGAAGGAAGCCCCGCCCGTCGTGCCTGCCTGGCCGATCGAGGAGGCGGCGAAGTGGGTGCTCCGGGACACCGGCATTGACGTGCCCGCAGAACTTCTGAAGGTCTGGCTGAGGAAGTACGGCGTCGACCCCGCCTGCGGCCATCGCGACGAGGCCGCCGCGTACGAGCTGCTGCTGAAGATGAGCCGGGCCTGGGGCGCGCAGAACGGCCAAGGCGGCGGCAATTCCGGAGACGCCGCCAAAGGCAGGAGGCACTAGCCTTCCCGCCCGGCAGGCCTTGACTTCCGGAGGCGGCCGAGGCATGATGCCCGTACGGTTGAGCAGGGGCCTTTTCGGCCCCTGTTCCCGGGCCCCCCGTCCTTGCCGGGGGGCTTTTTCCGTTTCGGGCAGGAAAAGGAAAGCCCCCCGGCGGGGAGGCCGGAGGGCTCTGGAGGGAACGAGGGGGAATAAGGGAGGGGGTCCGGGCGGGATAATGGAGGGCCGTGTCAACGGGCAGGAACATAAGGGTTCCCGCGGCGGAAGTCAAGGCCTTCTCACGCTTTCGGGCCCGGCGTGAAAAAAGGCCCCCTGGGATAAGGGGGCCTTTACTGACGCGGCCCGTAACGGATTCGGGCCGAAAGGATTTACTCTATGGACATTGTAGGTCAAGTCCCGGCGCAAGGCAAGGCCGGGGACAAGGTCACTCGGGCGAGTCCAGCGCGGCGATGTCCAGGCCCTTCGGTTCCGGGCCCCTGGCGGCCGCCCTGTTCTTCCTGTGGGATGCCTCGCCGGAGGTCAAGTCCGGCGGGAGCTTCGGCCTCCCGCCCCCGAGAAGCTTCTGCACCGTGACGATCTGCACGGCGGGGTACCGTTCCCTGTTAAGGGGGGAGACGTATTCCCCTGAAGCCGTAGCCTCCTGGAGCATGCCTTTGGTGGGCTCGGCGAGCGTCAGGAAAATCCCCATGACGGCCTTCTCCCGCCTCACGGTCCCGGCCAGGTCACGCACCATGCCGGGGTTGAGGTTCCCCCCGCTCTTGACGGAGATGACGATCTTCTTGAGCGGGGCCTTGGGGCCCTCGTCGTTGAAGAACATCACGCCGTCCACGCCCTGGTCCCCGCCCTTTTTCGGCCTGTCGACGGGGCGGGCGAGGAGCAGGGAGCAGGCCCAGTACTGGAACTGCAGCCTGTCGCGCTCCGCGAGGTCACGAGCGGCGTCAATGTCCTTGGGCGCGCCTTCAACTTCGAACGCGAAGCCTTCCTCGCGGGAGAAGGCGTCCTTGAGCCTGCGCTCCACCAGGGCCACGGCGATGTGGGTGACGTCTATCCCGATCCACTTCCTGCCCAGCCTTTCGGCGGCCTCGAGGGACGTGCCGCACCCGCAGAAGGGGTCCAGGACGACGTCCCCGGGGTTCGAGGAGGCGGAGATCAGCCTTTCCAGGAGCTTGACGGGCTTCTGCGTGGGGTATCCGAGCTTTTCCCTGGACTTGGCCGACAGGGGCGGGATGTCCAGGAACATGTCCTGGGGGGCGGCTCCGGGCATCTCGTCCAGGTACCGCTTGATCCTCGGGACCCCGCCCTTTTCGGGCCAGTGGATCCTGCCGATCGAGTCGAGGTAGTCAAGGGCGGCCAGGGGCGCGGCGGGGAGGTCCGGGTCGTTCAGGAAGCTCCGCCTTATGGCCCAGTGGTTCCCGCGGGCGGCCGGATCTATCCCCCGCCACGGCATTCCGGACTCGCCCTGCCTCTTGCCCGCGGCCATGAGGTCCCCGGCCTGGAAGAGCCTGCCGTCCTTGTCGGCCTGGCGGTAGAACTTCCTCACGTACTCCTCGCCGTATCCGGTGAATGTCCTGTTCCAGGTGAAGTCCCCGGACTTGGAGTAGAACAGGATGCAGTCGTGTATCCTGCCGTAACCCCTGACGTTGCTGTGCGCCGAGGTCCGCTTCCAGGCGATCTCGTTGACGAAGCGGTCCGCGCCGAAGACGGCGTCCGCGGCGATCTTGAGGTAATGGCTGGCCGAGGGGTCGCAGTGGAGGTACAGGCTTCCCGCGTCCTTGAGGGCTCTCCTGGCCTCTATGAGGCGCGCGGCCATGTAGGCCATGTAGGCGCTCATGGGGGCCATGCGCATGAAGTCGCGGACGCCGGTAATGACCTCGTGGAGGCCGCGGTCGTTCTCCGCCCCGTGGCGGAGGCTGGCGTGGGCGTCCTCGGTCCAGGTCCACGTGTCCCTGAACGCCGTGGCCTGGGCCTTGGAGCCTTCGAGGTAGACGTTGTACTCCTGTTTGGAGTTGAAGGGCGGGTCGAGATACACGAGGTCCACGGAGCCCGGGGGCACGGAATCGCGCATCACCTCGAGGCAGTCGCCGAAGATGAGCCTGTTCATTAGGCGGCCTGACTGAGCTTTCTTGCCTATTAGGAAGATAAAAAGATATCAGATCTTTTCCTGAAACGATAAATCAACGATGGCCGGGAAGCGGCCAGTCGGCGTTTAAAATGCAGCCAATTGCGGACGGGACTCCGATATACACGCTTCCTACACATAAAACGGCAATCGGATCGCCTTTTTCCGCGTGGACTAAAATTTCTCCGGCCTCATCCGTGAATTCGACCAAAGCCAGATCTGTCGTGTTTTCATCCTTGATGTAAACTTCCGGGCGGCCGCCGACTGAAGTTTTGACCCTGTCAACCAGGCCGTAAATCCCGATGATTTTACCTTTGTATTTCTGATCAGCGGCGTATTCGTTTCTTTCGTATTCGCCTGTGAGGTATTGGACGCTCATAGGCCTCTTCAGCCCTGCCAGGCTGTCAATGAAATCGTTTGTTTCTTCCCTGAGCCTATTGATTTCCTGACTTGATTTTTCACGTTCAGCCAGTTTAGCCCTCTCACGAAAATGATATATGGCCAGCAAGGAGATGATGACGGCGGCCGTGACCCCGAGGGAAATCCAAAAGAACTTGCCGACCAGCGGCTTTCCAGGCGCTGGCATGAAATTGCTCATAGAGGGTTTTCCTTGCCTCCGGGGAAGGGGCCGGAAACGTAATCTCGACGCCTGGAGAGGGCTGGGGGAGTGAATAAGGTAAGGACAGCCTACGGGCCGCCGCATGTCGATCGTCCTAATCAAGGGGCAGGGGTCCGGGAAACGTGAGAAGACGGCTCAGTCCGGCCTGGGCCCTTCCGGAACCGGCTCAGTGGATCCAGGGCCCCTTTTCGAAATTTCAATATGTTTAGGCGAACGAGGGGCATCAAATCCGTTATCAGCATCATCTTGCGCTTTTCTGATAGCGGCAAACCCTTTAAGCACAGTCAATAATGCCTTTTTTTGACCGGCATCCAAAGAAATAAGCTCCGGCAAGGCATCTACAAGCCATTTTGGCAGGATTGGCGGCAAAGAAAGACTGTCCAGACCGAGCAATGCATCGGCAGAAACGCCAAGAGCGGCTCTTATGCGAAGAAAACTGGCGAAAGAAGGCCCAGATTTGCCAATGGCGATGTTATTGATCTGTTGTCTAGCCACTCCCGTTTGCTTGGAAAGATCATTTTGAGAGATATTTTTTTGAGCCATAAATATCAGTAATCTCTCACGAAATTTTTCATCAGGAGGATTCAAAGCCGAACCTTTCTTCTAACGGCCCTGATTTTCCTGGAAAGCAAGTCACACTTGCTGTAACATACCCGATGTTAGTCAGGAAAACGGACCCGGCAATGAGCAATCTAAAACGCAAAAGACTGGAGTTAGGCATGAGTCAGAAAAGTCTGGCGACCCTGGCAGGGGTCACTCGACAATCCATTTCCTGGCTGGAGCTTGGCGAAGTCAAAGGATCCGTAGGACTTTGGGACCGCTTAGAAGACATCCTGGGGGAACCTCAAAGATGGCTTAGAAGTGGGATCATCTCAACCCGTCAAAAAAATCGGCGGGGACGACCTACTAAAGAACCTGACTAGTCTGAAGCGGGCCGCCTATGATTTGAACAGACGGCGGCGGCCCGCTTTCTACCTTTTAAACCTCCTTTGTTAATATTTTCACGAAAGACTTGAATGCCTTCCGCTTCTCCGGCTTCCGTATCTCTTCAAGGTCGCCCATGAGAGGCCTCAGCCATTCCGGGACAGCCGGAGGAGAAAAAGGGGCTTCTCCAGTGCCCAGCAGCCAGTCGGCGGAGCATTTAAGGTTTTTGGCCAGCTTGGCCAGCGTGTCCATGTCCGGCTCCCTGCGGCCGACTTCGTAATTGCACACGGCTTTAGAAGACAAGCCCAGGACTTTTCCGAGGTTGGCTTGGGACAGCCCCAGCTCTTTTCGCCTTTGCGCCATTCTGGAGCCTATGCGACCGCCCGAGCCGTCCATTTTTCTTTTCGGAGATTGTTGTTTTTCCATGAAGATAAGGTAGCGCATTCCGACTTTTCTCACAAGCCCAAATATGTTTCCTGGGTTTTTAAGAATACAACATATTATCCTGTTGTAGTGTTCAATTTATCGTTAAGTACTATATATAGCATAAAAAATTAAAAATGAAAAAATACAGTTCCACCTTTAAAACCTCTTGATAATCTCCGATTCGGAGATTATTATGATTGACATATTGAAACCACGGGCTTCAGCCCGTCAGGACGGCACCCGGAAGGACGGGACAGCCGGAGAGGAAAGGAGACGAAGATGCCGGAAATCAGGATCGTAAGGATGGATGGCGTGTCGCCCGAGGACATAGTGGATCGTGCCGGGGCGATAGACGAAGAGAATAAGGCCAGGGGCGAGGAGCTTGACGGGCTCAAGGCCATGATTGTCCCCCTGGCCTTGTTCAAGCCGGGCTCGAAGACCGGCCACCTGGATGGGAACCATTTCTCCACGACCGTCCAGGAAAAGGAGTCGGTCACGTGGGACCAGGGGATACTCGCCAAGATCCGCGCCGAGATAGGGGACGAGGCCTTCCTCAAGGTGTTCAAGTGGGAGTTCTCCCCCATAGACAAGAAGACGGTGGACGCGGCCATTGCCTTCGGGGAGCACGGGAAGCTCATCGAGTCCGCCAGGACGATCAAAAAGGGCAAGCCTTACGTCTCCTTCAAGAGGATGGAGGTCTGCTGATGGAGTTCGAGTTCATCACCCCCCAGACCGACAGCCGCATGGTAGTGCTGGTCATCGGCAGGTCCGGCATCGGCAAGACCTCGCTTCTGAGGACGATCCCGGAGGGCGAGCCCGTCTTCACCATCTCGGCGGAGGCCGGGCTCCTTTCCGTGCGGGACCTGGTCACGAGCGGCAGGGTCCAGGGCATCGTGGCCAGAAGGATCGACGACATCGAGGCGGCACTGGACAACCTTGAGAAAAACCCGGAATGGCGGATCAGGTTCCGCTGGATCTTCGTCGACTCCCTCACCGAGCTTTCGGCCCAGTGCCTGAAGCATTACCAGCGGAAATTCCCTGACCCTAAAGACAAGTGGAACATGTGGTACGCCTACGAGGGCCGCTTCATGGAGGTGGTCAGGCGGGTCAGGAATCTCCAGGGCTTTGACGTGATCCTCACCTGCCTGGACACCCTTGAGCTTGATTATGAAAAGAGGCGGGTCATCATGCCTGACATTCAGCTCAAGCGGCTCCAGAAGGAGCTTTTGAGGTACTTCGACGAGGCCTTCTACATGACGGAGGCCCCGGTAGAGGGCGGGCGCTTCCGGCGGTACTTCGTCACCCAGCCGTACAACGACCTTCCTGCCAAGGACCGCTCGGGGATGCTCGCCCTTACGGAGCCGGCTGACCTGGGAGAGGTCAAGAGAAAGATATTCGGAGGAATACAGTGATAGAGAACCCTGTCGTCAACATCGACCTTTCGGACGGCGCCTCAGGCAACGGGGGCTCCGTGCCCCCCGGCGACTACGCCTGCGTTCTGTCGGACATCAACGACTACGAGACCGACAAGAGCTTCGGCTGGAAGCTCGCCCTGACGATCCAGGACGGCCCCTGGGCCGGGCGGCAGCTGCTGGACACGGTCGTCCGCGGCCCGGTCCCGGCGATGGACAAGGCCGTCGGCTTCGGCAAGGTCAAGCTGAGGGACATCAAGGTGGCCCTGGGGGCGCGGAACCCGGGCTTCCTGAGCGACGTGCGCGACCTCCTGCACAAGCCGCTCAAGGTGCGCGTGACGGCTCAGAAGGCCGGGGACTACGCGGGCAGGGCCCAGGTAAACGGGTACCTGCCGCTGGGGGCCGCCTCGGCCTCCCTTCCCCCGGCCGCGCAGGGCAACGGGAACGGGCATCAGGCCCCTCCGCCGCCCCTTCCGCCCCAAAGCCAGTGGCAGGCCCCGCCGCCCCCTCCGCCCGCGCAGGCGCAGGCGCCTCCCCCGCCCCCGGCGCAGCCTCAGCAGGCATGGGCCCAGGGGCCGCCGCCCCCGATCTCCCCTCCGCCGCCCCAGGCGGCCCCGCCCGCCCAGCAGCCGGACGGCCTGCCCGAGGGGCCGCCCCCCGACATGCCCTTCTAGACACGCGAGAGCCGCCCCGTGGAACTGTTCGACTACCAGAAAGAAGCGGTCGACCGCCTTGAGACGCGCCTGCGGGAGAGCCCCCGTGTTCTCCTGCAGGCCCCCACGGGCGCGGGCAAGGCGGTCCTGGCGGCGGAGATCATGCGCCGCTACGCGATACGGTACCCGAAGATGAGGATAGGCTTCGCGGTGCACCGCAAGGAGCTGGTGGAGCAGGCCGCGGACAAGCTTATCAAGGTCTGGCCCGAAGGGGTTTTCCACGTCGGCATGGCCTGCGCCTCGGCCGGCAGGGTGGAGACGGGGAAGCGCGTGACGGTGGGCAGCATACAAACCCTGAGGCGAAGGGATTTCCCCAGGCCGTTCGACCTGCTCATAGCGGACGAGGCGCACCACATCCCTTGCGCCGAGGACGGCGGGGAGTGGCATTCCATGATCGGGGAATGGGAGGCAGCGAGGCCGGGCCTCCGGGTCCTGGGGTTCACCGCCACGCCCTACAGGCTCGCCGACGGGCCGATATACGGCCCGCCCTCCAGGCCGGGCAGGACCAACTTCTTCCCCGCCCTGGACTGGTCGATAACCATAGACGAGCTCGTGGCCCTCGGGAGGCTTGCCCCCTGGCGGGGCAAGGTGCCCGTCGACATGGGCGGCGAGCTTTCCGGGGTCCGCAGGATCGCCGGCGAGTACTCGGAAAGAGACCTGGAAGGCCTGATGTGCCGGGAAAGGCACGTGAGCACGGCGGTTGAAGCCTATTCGCGCTACGGCGAGGGCAGGAAAAAGTGCGTCCTTTTCGGGGTGACCGTGGCCCACGCCGAGATCCTGGCGGAGGCCTTCAGGGGCGCCGGGCACAGGGCCGCGGCGGTCCACAGCCGGCTCGGCAGGGAAGACCGGGAATCCGCGCTCAGGGACTTCGCGGAAGGCCGCCTGGAGTTCATAGCCAACGTGGGGGTCCTCACGGAAGGATGGGACTGCCCCCCGGTGGACCTGATCATGCTGTGCCGCCCCACCATGTCGCCCGGCCTTTACGTCCAGATGCTGGGGCGCGGGCTCAGGGCCTGGCCCGGCAAGAAGGACCTGCTCTTCCTGGACCTGGCCGACAACTGGAAAAGGCACGGCGACCCCTCCTCGCCGAGGTTCCCCTGGCTTGGCGGGGACGGCTCCGGGGAGGGCGAGGCGCCCTTCAAGGTCTGCGGCAACCCGGACTGCAAGTCGGCCGTGCCACTGGGAAGCGCGAAGTGCCCGGCCTGCGGCTGGGAGTTCCCCGTAAAGAAGCCCGAAGAGGCCAGGAAAGTCCCCGAGCTGAAGGAAGTCGCGCCGGGCCAGGCGCCGCGCGGCGGGAACGGGAACGGCGTCGGCGAGGGGAAAAGGCCTTACGGGCTCTTCCTGGAGCCTTACGTGACAAGGCGGGGAGACCGCATGGCCAGGCTGACGGTCTATTTCGAGGGCGCCCGGCCCGTGCCGACGTACCTGGACGTCGAGGGGCAGGCCTCGGTCATGGGCTGGAAAAGGGCCCGGCAGGTCTGGCTGAGGCTGGCGCCCGGAGCGGCGGCCCCGAAAAGCGTGGACGACGCCGTGGCCAGGGCCGGCGAGCTTGTCTTGCCGGAATCCCTGACGGTTTCCAAGGATCCCAACGGGTTCAGGGTGATACGGGAATGGCGGTAGAAGCGGGATTCGCCACGGGCATGGCGGCGGAGGTCGTAGAGGCCTGCCGGGAGCGGAGGGAGGCGGAGCCGGGCAGGCGGCACCTGGGCATGAGCTCGGTCGGGCATCCCTGCGCGAGGAAAACCTGGCTCGGGATGAACGCGCCCGCGGGATCGGGCACGGGCATAGACGGGAAGCTGGCCAGGATCTTCGACATGGGCCTCGCGGTAGAGGCGAGGATGCTCAGGGATCTCAGGCTGAGGTGGAAGGTCACGGACGAGCAGGCGGAATGCTCGGATTTCGGGGGCTGGTTCAGGGGGCACGCTGACGGCATCCTGCGGGGCGCGACGCCGGAGCCGATGCTCCTGGAGATAAAGTCGGCCAACGACGCGGCCTTCAGGAAGTTCCGGTCCGCGGGGATATCCTGCCGGCCGGAGTACGAGGCCCAGGTGCTCCTCTACATGCATTACCTGGGCCTGCCGCGCGCGCTTTTCGCGGTGGAGAACAAGAACACCCAGGCCCTTCATTTCCAGATAGTGGAGGCGGACCCTGGGAAGGCGGGACTGCTGAGGGAAAAGGCCCTGCGGCTTCTCAGGGCGGACACGGCCCCGCCGAAGCTGAAGAAGGTCATCGTCAGCGGCAGGGAACAGGACGCCGGCGACTGCTGGTGGTGCGAGTGGCGGGCGGGCATGTGCCCGCGCGCGGACGACGCGGAAGAGCCGCTGTGCGGGAGGTGCGCCCGGTTCGTGTCGCGGTTCAGGCTGATGGAGGCGGGCGCGGACAGCCCCTCGGGCCTGTGCCTTCTCACGGATTCCCCTGCGGACAGGCTCGGCTCCTGCGGAAGCTTCGAGCCGCGCTGAAATGCCAGGGGACGGTTACGCCGGAACGCTGCTGGCCGAGGCGCTCGAGTACCTTAAGTCAGGGTTCTCGGTCGTGTCGTTCAAGATGGAGGGGGACAAAAAAAAGGCGGCCCCGCCCACCTGGAAGGAATACCAGACGGAGCTGCCTGCCGAGGAGGTCGTCAAGGGATGGTTTTCGGGCCCGGAGGCGAAAGAGAGGATGCTGGCGGTCATCCTCGGCCCGGTGTCCCACGGGTGCTGGGTCCTGGACCTGGACGGCCCGGACCCGATCGCCTGGATGGAGGCTCGGGCCGCGGAGGGAAGATGCCCGGAGACGGGCTGGAAGGCGGTCACGCCGAACGGGGGGGAGCACTGGTGGTACCGGATGCCGCCCGGCTCGAAACTCAGGAACGATGTGGACATATTCCGGGGGATTTTCGGGCCTCACCCGATCCGGGAAGGCAAGCTCCAGGCGATAGACATCCGGGCAGAGGGCGGCACGGCCATAGTCCCGCCGAGCCGAAGGCCGGATGACGGAAGGGAATACTTATGGAAAGCGCGGGAAGGGCTTCCGCCGGAATGGAACATCCTGAATTCGGGCCTGTACGCGGAATGCCACGCGTCCATGAAAATGTTGTTCCGTTCCCGGAAAGAAGAGTCATCCAGTCCGGAGCCGGGCGAGGACCCGCCGGAAAGGTGCCCCGGGCGCCGCTTGGGGGACCCCGTTCCGAAAGGCCAGAGGAACGCGACTCTCGCCGAATACGTTGGAGTCTGGTTCCGCAGGTACCGCATGGACAAGCGGACGGCCCTCTTGGCGGCCCTGCGGTGGAACCAGGAAAACGACCAGCCAATGACCGAGAACAGGGTGAGGGCGACGGTCGAAAGCATCGCCCGGACCCACGAGCGCAACCACGGGGTCAAGGTTTCCGCCGCGCCCTCCCCGCCGGGCGGGGGCACGGCCACGCTGGAGGCGGAAGACGAGATCCCTCCTGACCCGGAGGAGGAGGATTTCGTCGAGGACGCCGTGCCCGAGGATTTCAAGCGGCCCGGAGGGCTCATCGGGGACGTCATGGATTACGTGTCCGGAGGATACCACTTCAACGTGCCGCTCTTCTCCCACGCCGTGGCCCTGTGCCTCACGGGGACCCTGGTGGGGGAGAAGATCCGGACCGACACCGGGCTCAGGACCAACGTCTACGCGATGGGGCTCTCCAGGTCAGGCACGGGCAAGGAGGCGGCGATTTCCGCCACGCGGGCCCTCATGGGCCGCCTTGACCTGGCCCTGGACCACCTCGGGGACGGCAACATACCTTCCGCGGCCGGCCTGCTCAAGAGCCTCACGGCGCAGGGCAACCAGCTGATACTGATGGACGAGATAGGGGATTTCGTGGGCTCGGTCAACAGCTTCAACAACCCGCACAAGACGGAGCTCAACAAGACGCTCAAGGAGCTGTTCACCTGCGAGGGCTGGGTGCGGAAAAGGTACGCCAACTCGAAGCAGGATTACTGGATCCCGTGGCATCACGTCAGCTTCTTCGGCACGGGGACGCCAGACGCGCTCTGGCGGAACGTCACGGTCAACGACGTGTCCGGGGGCCTTTTGGGAAGGATGCTGATATTCAGCCTGAACCTCAAGAAGAGGGCCGCCCCGGAAAGGCCGATAAGCCGCGAGGTGCCGCCCGGCCTCGCGGTGAAGATCCAGGCCCTGGCGGGGCTCGAGCGGAAGATGCGGTACGGCAAGGGCGACTTCAGGTACCCGGACCCGTCCGTGATCGGGCTTGCCCCCGACGCCTCGCGGCTCCTGGCGGATTTCGACGCGAAATACACCGAGATACAGAACGGCAGCGTGGGCCAGGACCACCTGGACACGATCTACGCGCGCGCGGCGGAGCACGCCCGCAAGCTCTCGCTGGTTTACGCGGTGAGCCGCGCGGCACCGGAGCTTCCCGGAAAAGTGGAGGCCTGCGACGCCGAGAGGGCGATCAGGCTGGTCGACTGGAGCGTGCCGAGGACCGCGCAGATGATCAGGGACAACGTCTCCTACAACCGCCAGGATGCGCTGAGGCGCAGGATACTCGCGGCAATACGGAAGCGGGGCGGGGTCAAGACGGCCAACGCCGCCCGGCTGGTCAGGGACTGCTCACACAGGGAGCTCGAGGACGCGGTCAGGCTGATGATCGAGGCCAAGGAGATAGTGAAGAGAAGTGTAGACGGCAAGGGCATGTGCTACGTGCCCTGGGAGAGGAGGAACGGATGAGCGGCACGCCCTGGGACGCCTTCGTGGACCGGCTCATGGGGACGGCATCCATGAAATGGCGGAAAGGCACGGTATACACGGGTAACGGCCAGGAGCTTCCCCTGGAGTTCGGGCGCGGGCGGGTGGTCCTGATCGAGGACCCTCCCGGCCAGTGGGAGCCCTGGCTGGGGAGGCCTGTCGGGATAGCCCTGAACGATGAAGGGATAGGCTTCGCCCTGCGGGCGCGGTTCGGCGCGGAAGGGGCCATGCTGCCTCCGGGCTCCGCCTGGACCCTTGACACGGGGGCGCTGCTGCACTGCTCGGCCCTCGTCCTGGAAAAGGCCATGGCCTGGATGTTCATTCCGCAGCCGGTGAGAGGCGCGTCCGTCGTCCTGGACTGCCCGGCTTACGAGTCGTGGGCGGAAAGATGGGAGAAAGTGCAGGGGCCCGGCATGGAAGGGCACCTGCCCGTCAGCTGGCCGAGCTGCAACTGGAGCGCGGTCTGCGGCATGGGGGGGGAAGGCCGAAGGCTTTCCGCGGGGATCGCCAACTTCGGGCGCGCCCCCCTGCCCCTGCCCAACGGGAGGCTGCTCGGCTGGCTGGCGCTGGCGGTCAAGTCCAAAATGCTGGCCGAGACGTTCAAGTATTTCGCCAACCTCGCCATGCGCATGGAATTCAGGGCCGAACGCGAGTCGTGGGCCGCGGCCTGAGCCGCGGGGGGGGACAAGGATGGGCGAAGGGAAAAGGCTGAAGGACAACGATCCCCTGTGGAGGATGGCCGAGCGCGGCGAGCTTCCCGAAGGGTTTGACGGCTGGGACATGCAGGGCAGGCGCGGGAGGACCCTGGCGCACGCCGCCGCCTGGCAAGGGACCCTGCCTGAGGGGTTCTCGCGGTGGGACCTGAAGGATGACCGGGGATACACGCCCGCGCACGAGGCGGCGTACCGGGGCCATCTCCCGGCGGGGTTCTCGCGGTGGGAGCTCGTAAGCGGGGACGGCGACACGGTGGCTCACGTGGCCGCTGAACACAGCGGGAAGATGCCCGCCGGCTTCAGCCGGTGGGGGCTCCTGAACGCGCGGGGCGAGTCGGTGGCCGAGGTCGCCGCGAGGCACGGCAACGAGCCCGACGGGTTCAGGCTGTGGGCCGTGGTCAAGGCGGAGGGGGGCAGGGCCGAGTACGAGGCGGCCCCCTGCGGCACGGCCCCTCAGGGCTTCTGCCGCTGGCTCCTGGGCCCGGAAGACCCTGAAGCCAGCGCGGGCGAGTGGGAGGATTTTGACTGTGACGACTGACGCGGAAGGGAGGGCTGGCATGGAGATACCCGCGGACAACCACCTGTGGGCCAAGGCCGCTGAAGGGAGCCTGCCGGAAGGCTTTGACGGCTGGAACCTTCACGACTTCGAGGGTTGGACCCTTGCGCATGAGGCGGCGAGGCGCGGGAAGCTGCCGGAAGGCTTCTCACGGTGGGAGCTGGCGGACAGAGAGGGATGGACAGTCCGGGACGAGGCCGAGGTTTACGAGGCCAGGAGAAGGGAAAACGATGGGCGCCAAGGTTGAAGACGGCATTGAGGAACACAGGGAAGGGTTTTTCGTGGACAAAATATACGGCACGTTCCACGTCGTGTCAGTCGGCGGAAAAGGGATGATAGCCAAGTCCGATTACAGGCGGTTCGGCATCGATATAGATAAAGCGCTCAAGGACGGGAACTGGGACTCGGTGCCGGAGGAATTGATGGAAGCCGTCTCAGCGTTCCACAAGAGGCTTCAAGGCGCCCTGGAAGGCGCCCTGGCGTCTGAGAAGGCCAGAAAGGGGGAAAGCTGATGTTCAACGTGGTGTTTGAGAAAGGCAAGCTCGAAAACAGGGAATTCGTCTACGAGGATCGGATATACAGCGTATTCTACATCAACTTCGCCTACGGCGGGGAACCGATGATAAGCGGGCCCGATTTCAGGCGGTTCGGCATCGACATGGACAGGGTGCTCAAGGACAAGAACTGGAACTCGGTGACGGCCAAATCGAGGAAGGCCTTCCTCGCGTTCCACAAGAGGATGCGCTTCGCCCTGGCGGCTGAGAAATTCAGGCGACCGGACTGAAAAAGGAGCATAGCTATGGCTTACGTGGTGAAGGATTACGAGATGGGCGTCCACGGCAGGCTCAGAGCAGGAAGAGATGAGCTTGGCGATCCTTTCTTCATCGGCATTGACGTTATCAAGGGCTACGGCATTCCGGACTCTAAGGTGACGCGGGTCTTCAAGGACGTGCCAGAAGAATTCAAGAGCCTGAGAAGGATTTTTACGGAAAAAGGCTCTTGCTCCTCCATGCTGACGTTGGCTTACCGTGGTCTGTCCTGCTTTTTCGGGAGGATAGGCACGGTTGAGGCCGAGTCCTACATGGCGAAAGTCGATGAGATCGTTGATGAGATTGGGAAGGGAAAGATGCCGGAAACAGAAGCGGCCAGCGTAGGCCGGCTTGAGCCGGAAGTCCGGTTGATGACAGCGGAGCTTTTGAGTTCGCTGGCGGACAGCGGGCTTTATAACCAGGTACAGGCAACGGTGTTCAGGGCGAAGGCGGTGTCGATCCTGACGGAAGAGCCGGAGGCCAAGTACCTGCCGCCGAATACCGAAGGCAAATAAGCCGTCCGGCAGGACAAGGAGAAGAAAACTATGGAAATTGATTTGGATCAATTGCAGATGTTTAGCAGTCCGGTTTTCGGGAACATCCGGGTACTGATGGACAAGGATGGCAATCCCCTGTTCTACGCGCCTGATGCCTGTCGGTCCTTGGGCCTGGGGAATGTGACTGAGGCTCTCAGAGGTCTAGATGAAGATGAGAAAATGACCCTCAGGATTTCTGAGGGTCATTCAGGAACCCGCGGCGGGGCTCAGTTTGCGAACTTCATCACCGAGTCCGGCCTCTACAGGCTGATCTTCAAGTCCAGGAAACCGGAGGCTCACGCCTTCAGGCGGTGGATAACCCACCACGTGCTTCCTGCCATCCGGAAGGCCGGACGTTACGAAGTGCCGGGACTGAGGGCCCCTGAACTCCTGCGCTCGCCTGAGCAGATAGACCGGGACCAGAGGCTTCTCGTGGCCGAGCAGTTCAAGGAGCTGGCGAACACCGGGTTCTATACCCCGGCTGCGACGGCCTGCCTCAGGGCCAAGGCGGTCTGCGCCATCACCGGAGAGCCGATGGAAAAATACCTGCCCAAGATGGCGGACGACGGGCGGGAACTTTGGCTGTCCCCGACGCAGATGGCGGAGATCCTTTCAGAAAAGCTCAACGCAGTCGTGACAGCCTACCTGATCGGCAAGATTCTCATGGACACCAAGAAGCACGGCATTTACGACTTGGAGTGCCGCTACAGCTGGCCTTACAGCAGCATCACCCACAAGATCACTCAGAAATGGCTATACAAGTACAAGCCTTATGAAGTGATGGGCATGCTGGAGGCGAACTGCCGGAAGAGGAAGCTGAAGCCCAGGCCGCAGACGGGTAGCAACCTGCTCAGGCTCATCAAGGGCCTTCCTGAGGGCAAGGACGGCAAGAAGCTTGAGGAGGCAGGGAAGCCCGAAGCCCTTCCGAAGGCCCCCGAGGAGAAGAAGTAGGAGGCGGGCATGTTCGAGTTCATAGCCGGGTTCCTGAGCTGTTTCCTTGTCATGAAGGGGTTCCGGGCCATAAAGGAGCGGAAGGAAAAGGTGACAAGTTGGGAGAGGAAGATAAACGACCTGTTCTGAGCCTGAAGATCCCCTTGGAGCCGAGGCCGCAGAAAAGGCCCAGGTCGAGGTCCGCCGGAGGCAAGGCGTACACCTACAAGGACCCCGGCCAGGAAGCGGACGAGTCCAACCTCGTCGCGGCCCTGCTCCCTCACAGGCCGGGAAAGCCGATGGAGGGGGCCTTGAGCCTGACCTGGACGGCGGCGTTCCCTATGCCGAAGTCGATGCCCAAGCGGGCCAGGGCGGAAGCCAGGTTCATCAGGAAGCCGGACATCGACAACCTTGAGAAGTTCCTGATGGACTGCCTGCAGACGGCGCAGTTCTACCTTGATGACAAGCAGGTGGTGCGGACCTCGGGGGAGAAAGTGTACAGGGAAGGGCCGGGATACTGGCTGATGGTCCTGGCCCCGGCATGAGAGGGAGGCGGCATGAGAAGTACAGAGATACAGAAAATTAGGTTCCTGAAGCACTCGATTATCGGGCTGGTCAACGATGGGGTTCAGCCAGAAAAGGCAGTATGGGTTGCCTGCCTGTGGCTCGGGAACATGTACAAGGAATTCGTTGATCCTGAAGAGGTCATCAGGCTTGTCGAGGCCGCGCTGGAGTCAAGGAAATGAATAACGACGACCTGGACGATCTGATGTACGCCTACGCCTCGGGGCTTGCCGAGGACGGCAGAGCGCATCACGAGGCAGTGCGCGTGGCATTATTTTGGACCGGGGCGAGGCACGGGCGGATGATCGAGCCGGGCGCGGCGCTTGGCCTGGCGAGGCGATGCCATGAAAGGCTCAAAAGGCGCGAGACAAATCTCAATCCGCTGAAGGGACACGGAAAGGATATCAGCAATGTCTGAAACGGCTGACAATGGCTCCGGATGGTGCCCGCTGGAATGCCCGCCGGGAGTCAGAAGACTCTGCGAGGAAGAGGATATCAGGGACATGTGCCCGATTGCCGCGGAGCACGGGCTTGTTTTCACGCGGGAAAACGCGGAAGGAGACGAAAATGCTTGAACTGACAGCTGACGCCAAGATCCTGGCGGCGGCGCTTAAGCCCGCCGCCGACGTCGCCGGGGATTTCAGATCGATGCCGGTCCTGTCCCACGTGCTTCTCACAGCCGGCGGGGGGAAGGCCGAGGCCGCGGCGACCGACCTGGAGACCGAGTACAGGGCGGAGTTCCCCGCCGACGTCGCCGGGGAGGGCTCCATATGCGTTCCGGCCAAGACCCTGCTCGCGGCGGTGTCCAGGCTGGAGGGGCAGGTGACCCTGGCCGAGAGTGAAAAGCTCTCCCTGGCGGTAAGGGCCGAGCGGTACGAGGCGGAGATCTTCGGGCTGGGGCCCGACGATTTCCCGAGGTCGCCCAGGACGGGGAAAGGCCGTCCCCTGCGCATTGACAGCGGCAGGCTTTCGCGGGCCGTGGACCGGGTTAAGTGGTGCACGGGCCAGGCCGGGGAACGCTTCAACCTGAAAGGGGTGCTTCTGGACCTGCGCGGGGACGGGCTTTACCTGGCGTCAAGCGACTCGGACTGCCTGAGCGCCATCAACGCCGGCCAGCCGATCGGCGCCGCGCCGGCCGACTTCCGGGACGAGAGCGGGAGGCAGGCCCTCGTGACGGCCAAAGGGCTGGCGCAGGTCAAGGCACTGGCCAGGGGCGCGGGGGCCGTATGCCTGACCCTGTCAGGCAGCTTTCTCGTCGCGGACGCCGGAAGGGAGACGGTAAAGCTGAAGCTCCTGGAAGGGGAATTCCCTGACTGGCCTGATCTTGTCCCTGAGGGCGAGCCTGACTCGGTCGCGGAGATCGGCAGGGAAGAGCTTCTCAAGGGCCTGGAGCTTATGCGGCCCGTGCTGGCCCCGAAATGGGACGTGGTTTTCCTGGAGGGCGGCCCGGAATCGGGGACGATCGCCGCTGAACTGGAAAACCCTGAGGCCGGCATGGCCAAGGCGGAAATGGCCGGCTCGACTACAGGGCAGGGTTTCCGGGTAGGCTTCGATTCAAGGCGCCTGGCCCAGATCGTCAGGGGCATGACAGAGAGGAGCGAGGTCCGGATAGAGATCAGGAGCGACAAGGCCGCCGTGCTGAGGGAAAAGGACGGGGACGGGAGCGTCGTCCTGATGGGAACGGTGACGAAGAATGAGTGAGCCGGCGGCAAAATTCACCTTGGTTGAGGGGACGGTGCTGTTCGCGTGCCTGGCGCTCTTGTTCGCCAGGATCATTGTCGGCGAGTGGGCCGAGCCCAGGCCGGAAAGCTTCTACATGTGCTACCAGGGGCACGAGTACCTTGTCTACCCGGACAGGCGCACGGGAGGGCAGGGCCTGGCCATGAGCTTCGACATAAGGCGGGAAGGCTACGTGCCCCGCGAATGCTCCGGGACTCAGGAGGAAAGGAAGAATAGAGATGAGGGAAAATGACTATCCGCTCCTGTCGCGCAAGATACTTGCGATGTTGCTGGAGGCAGGGAAAACCAGGGGCGAGCTGGCTCAGTACCTGTTAATGCAGGTGAGCACCCTGACCATGAGGCTCAAGGAAGGCTATTTCAAGCCTGCGGAGCTGGACAGGATAGCCGCGCTGTTCAACAAGGAGCTGGTCATCGACTTCAGGGACAGGCCTGAAGGCGCGCCCGCGCGCGAGCCCGATCCCGTGCGGCCAAAGTGCGAGATCGTCTCCGAGGGGGAGATCGAGGTTTCCGAAGAGGCATGGCATGAGTGAGGTCAAGGCGTTCTCCTACGCGCTGGTCAGCCAGGCTGAGATAGCCAGGCGGATCGGCCTCAAGCCGTCGCACCTGGCCCGGCTCCTGGAATTGTATCCGGACCAGCTTCCCAGGCCGATCCTCACGACAAGCGAGAAAAAGACGCAAAAGTACTGGCGCAGGTCGGCACTGGCCGGCTTCGAGGCGTTCCTGGAGGCGGAGCCTGTCACGAAGGAAGAGATTGATAGTTGTCCCCAGAAGATTATCCATGAGATTTCTTTTGAGAGCGTCTTAGAGCTGGCTAAGGCGAGAAAGATTCCCGCTGACTCCCTCCTCTGGTGGATTGAGGACAAGTACGGGACAGTCGCCCACGTTGCGGCGGTCCACGGCTGGCTTCCGGTTGGCTTCAGCCAGTGGGAGCTCGCCACAAAGGACGGCCGGACCGTGGCCCACTTTGCGGCCGCCGGCGGCTGCCTTCCCGCAGGGTTCGACAAGTGGGAACTCGCCTCCAAAAGCGGCTGGACAGTGGCCCACACGGCGGCGTCCAACGGGAAGCTTCCCGACGGCTTCGACCGCTGGGAGCTCGCTACTCCCGACGGCTTTACCGTGGCACACGCGGCGGCGATGCACGGGCATCTTCCGGAGGGCTTTGACCAGTGGGAGCTCGCCACAAAGTTCGGCTGTACCGTAGCCCAATACGCGGCCATGCGCGGGCATCTTCCCGAGGGCTTCGATCGCTGGGAGCTCAAGGACAAAGATGGGAAGACCGTGGCCCACGCGGCGGCGATGAACGGGAAACTTCCGAAAGGCTTCGACCGCTGGGAGCTCGCTGACGGTAAGGGGAAAACGGTCCGGCAGGTCCACGAGGAAAGGTTCAAGATGCGCAAGGTCGCCGGGGGGCGGCGGGAGGGCGGGCAGTGAAAGACGTGAACATGCAGGAACTGTTCAGGCTGGCCAGGGAGGGGAAACTCCCCGAGGGCTTTGACCAGTGGGAACTCGCCTCCAAAAGCGGCTGGACAGTGGCCCACGAGGCGGCGGCCAACGGGAACTTGCCCGAGGGCTTTGACCGCTGGGAACTTGCGGACAATGAAATGAAGACCGTGGCCCACGCGGCGGCGGCGTTCGGCAATCTCCCGGAGGGATTCGACCAGTGGGAGTTTAGGGACAAGTACGGGAACACCGTGGCCCACGCGGCGGCGAGGCACGGGCATCTTCCGGAGGGATTCGACCAGTGGGGGCTTGCCAACTGGGTAGGCAAGACGGTCTATCACGCGGCGGCCCATGGCGGCTGCCTTCCCGAGGGCTTTGACCGCTGGGGACTCGCGGGCGCATGCGGCTGGACGGTCGCCCACGAGGCGGCGGTCAGCGGGCATCTCCCCGAGGGCTTTGACCTCTGGGGGCTCGCGAACGATGACGGCTGGACCGTTGCCCACTCGGTGGCGGTCTTCAGGCGCCTTCCTGAGGGCTTCTACAGATGGGAACTCACGGACCGGCGCGGCTGGACCGTGGCCCACACGGCGGCGGCGTGCGGGCATCTCCCCGCCGGGTTCGACAGGTGGGAACTCGCGGACAAGAACGGCCGGACATTGGCCCACGCGGCGGCGGCCAACGGGAACTTGCCCGAGGGATTTGACCGCTGGGAGATGGCCGACAGGAACGGGAGGACCGTGGCCCATGCGGCGGCGGAGAGGGGGCGTCTTCCGAAGGGCTTTGACCGCTGGGAGCTTGCGGACAATGACGGCGTGACCGTGGCGCACGAGGCAGCGGAGAGGGGACGTCTTCCGAAGGGATTCGACCGCTGGGAGCTGGCGGACAAGAACGGGAATACCGTGGCGCACGAGGCGGCGAGGCACTGGAGCCTCCCCGAGGGATTTGACCGCTGGGAGATGGCCGACAAGAACGGGAATACCGTGGCGCACGAGGCGGCGAGGCACTGGAGCCTCCCCGAGGGATTTG
>JAITRL010000267.1 GCA_031288415.1 Deltaproteobacteria bacterium
CGCGCCCAAGGGTTTCCACTGGACGGTCCGGGGGAAACCCCCGGGGGCGCCCCTTCCGCAAGGTCGGTATGCTATAATCGCAAAGCTCCGAAAACCCGCCTGCCAACAGCGATATTATGCATCCTGACCGGCTTAAACTCCCCAGCAGCCTCCGGCCGCCCCGTTGCCCTCCCGACCGCCTGGGGATGGCGGCCCTCTTCGGGCTGTCCCTGTCGCTCGTCGGCCTCGCGCAGTGGCTGTGGCTCGCCCCCCTGGCGGCCGGAAGCCCCTCGCGGGCAATGGGCATGGCCTTGTCCGCGCTTCTCGCGTGCGCCCTGGGCGGCCTGTGGTGGGCCTGCGTGGCCCGCTCCGAGACGAGGCTCAGCGAGAGGCTTCTCGCGGCCACCCTGATCATCGGGGCCCTGGTATTCCTCATCCTGGCGAACCTGATCCAGGACGTGAGGCCGGGGGCGGCGCCGACGGTCACGGCCGCGGCCGTTGCCGCGGCCGCCTTAGGGTTCTTCATGTGGGGCGGGCCTCCGGCCTTCCTGGCCGAGCTGTCCTTCCCCGAAGAGAGGGGCGCGGGCCGGGGGCTCTTCTCCCTGGCCGCCGCAGGGCTTTTCGGTTCGGCCGCGGGGCTTCTCGGGGCCGCCGCCCTGGCCACGGCCTGCCCCATCCGGCAGGCCTGGCTGGCCGATGCCGCCGCGGCCCTCGCCGTAGGCCTGGGCATTTGGATCAGGGCCACCCGCGTTCGGCCCAAAGGCCCCCAGGCCGCGCCTGAGGGCTCCCAGGCCGCTCCAGCCGCGGAAACCGCCATCTCATCAGGCGGCCTTCAGCAGGCGGGCGGCCCTGCCGAAGCCTCCGTTCCGGCAGAAGCATCGGAGTCCCCGGAAGCCTCGGTTCCCGCGGAAGCCCCCGTCCCCGCGGAAGCGGCGGGGCCCCCGGAAGCCTCCGGCCCCGCCGCGGCCTACAGGCCAGCCGCAGGGGACAGGCCTGCCGGATCCGTCATCGCTGCCCCGACGGGAGACGCCTCAGTCCATGCCGGAACTGCCGCTTCTGAAGCTTCCGCTTATGCAGGCGCCTCCCTTGGAGCTGAAGCCCTGGCCGGGTCCGAGGCCGTCAACCCTTCCGCATCGGCCATAGGGACCCCGGCAGCCTGGGCCGGTCCCGCGGGCGACGAAAACGCCGCCGCCTCCCTGCGGCTTGCAGTCCCGGAGGCCGCCCCGCAAGGATTCCGGGCGCCCTTCGCGAAGGCCCTGCAGGCCGCCTCTGCCGTCCATTACCGTAGCGGCCGCCTTGACGCCCCTGACGGCTCCGGCGGAGACGCTGAGGCCCTTGACGGCCGCGGCTCCCCGGACGGCCTTGCGGACCCTGACGGCGCCGTCGGCGCCGGCGGCGGCCCTCACTCCCCTGAAGCCCCAGGCGGCCTGGCAGGCCCGAACGGCAGCGGCTCCCCGGACGGTTCAGGCGCCCTGCCAGACCAAAGCCCCCAGGAGCCCGGCGAAAACACCGCCCCGCGCGCCAGGCCGCTCCGCTCGGTGGGGGATGAATTTTTTCCCTACGATGTGGACAGCGACGAGGAGCCCCCCCTGCGGTTCTGGCCCGCGAAGAGCCTCGGATACTTCACCTTCGATTCCGGCCGCGGCCAGGAACTCCTGGTCTACGGCCGGACCGCCCAGACCCTGAAGCCTGCGGCCTTCCTGGGGGCCGCCGCCGCAGGGGGCGCCGCGGCCCTGGCGCTGGCGGCGGAGAGCCCGGCCGCCGGGATCTTCCCTGAGCCGTGGGGGGCCGCGTTCCTGATCCCCCTGGCCGTCTGCCTGGGCGCGGCCGCCATCGGCCCGGCCCTGGCGCGCGCCGCCTCCCCCATGACGGCCCTGGGCCTGGACGTCTTTTTGCTCTCCCTGTTTCTGGCCTTCGGGCCGCAGGAGGGGGGCCTTCCCGCGGCCTGGGCCAGGCACCTGGTCCCCCTGGCCCTCGCGGGGGCCCTCTGGCCCCTGGCGGCCAGGGTCTCCCTGGTGGGCGAGGGCTTCTTCCCGCTTTCCCTGGCGCGCCTCCAACTCTGGCTCCTCGCCGGGGCTTCCGCGGGGGCCGCGGCATGCTCTCTCGCCTGGCGGCTCTGGCCGGAGGCCTCCGTCCAGGAAACGTTGAGCTACGTGGCCCTCGCCGGGGCGTTTCTCGCGGCGGCCCCGACCATTTCCTGGCCTTTTACGGGCTTTCTCGCGATCGCGGCCGGGCTCCTTTATTATTTCTCCTGAAAAGGCTATAAGGGTTCTGCGGCGCCGGGCGGACCCCGGAACCGCCGCGCCCAACCGCAAACCCGGCGCCGCGCGCCTTTAGGGAAAGCTCCCCATGACCGACTCCAAGCCTGGAAAAGGCACCGCGACCCCGTCTCCCGCCCAGCCGACCTTCGAAGAGGACATGGAACGGCTCAAGTCGCTCGTGGCCTCCCTCGAGAACCAATCCCTTGATCTCGACAAGGCCATCACCACTTTCGAGGAAGGCATACTCCTCAGCCGCTCCCTCTCCGAGCGGCTCCTCAAGGCCGAAGCCCGCCTGGACGAGATCAACCGCGCCGCAGACGGATCGCTCGCATCCTCGCCCGCCTCCCCGGGAAGCTGGGTCCCTGCCGACTCGGCGGACCCCGGCGGGATCTTCCTGCCCCCTCCCATGGGGCCCGCAACGCCAGGCGGCCCTGCCGAACCCTCCGGGCCTTCCGGCTCTTCCAAGCGCCCGCCCGGGACCGGCAAGGCGACTCCCGCCCGCGATGTCCCTCACGGGCGCGGGGATGGGAGAAAAGACCAGGGCAAAGGCGACGACCCCCCGATCCTTGGAGTTCCGGATGCCCCGTGGGGCTTAGGCGAAGACGATGAGGACCTCCTCGACTACGATGACGAAAACGACGGCGACCGGCCCTACGGCCAAGAGTACGGGGATGACGACGGGGACGACATCGACGACGAGGACGGGGACGATTACGAAGAAGACGATGACGACGACGATGATGACGACGATGATGACGACGACGACGATGATGATGATGATGATGATGAGGCGTACGATGACGATGACGACGACGATTACGATGATGACGATGACGACGATGACGGGGACGGGGACGGG
>JAITRL010000282.1 GCA_031288415.1 Deltaproteobacteria bacterium
AACGGCAAGGCTACGCCTCGTGCCCCCGCCGTACCCTTCTCCAAAACGCAAGCCCCCGGAGGGCCCGTCGCTTTCAACGGGCCCTCCGGGGGCTTGCGGAATATCGCTTCAGGAAATCAGGCGCTACCTGCTGTGCCGTTTACGGCCGCCGGAGCGGTCCGCCTTGCCGCCGTCGTTGCCGTCCCTGCCGTTGCCGTGGCGGACTTCATATCCGGAGTCGCGCTTGCCGCCGCCTCCGGGCCTGCCCACTTTGCCCGAGTCGCGGCCGCCGGCGGGCCGGGCCGCCTTGCCGCGGCCGTGGCCGTCCCCGGGCCGGGCCGCCTTGCCGCGGACGTGGCCGTCTCCGCCCCGCCCCGCTTTGGCGTGGCCGCGGCCGCGGCCGGGGCCGCCGGTCATGCGGGGCGACGGGCCGCGGCCCCGGTGGCCGGGGCCGATGCCCCTTTGTCCGCCCCGGTTGACGGGCGTCTCGTTGACGTAGGTGTTGCTGATGTAGGTGTCGCCGCCGTCATCGCTCACGGCGCCCGCGAGATCGTCGAAGTTGAGGCCGAAGCTGAAGGTCCCGTCCGGGGACTCGAACGAGAACCCTCCCCCTACCTGGGCGTCGGCGGGGGAGGCGTGCCCCGCGAGCGCCGCGCACGCCGCGGCCGCGGCCAGGGCCAGCATGACATGCCTTGAACCGGCGTTCCGATTTTTGGCCTCGCTTACCGCATTACGCTGTATGTCCGTCATGGCCTTTTCCTCTCCGCGCCGTCCGTCGTTCAGCGGGGCGCCGTTTTTTGCCAGGGAATAATCACGCCCAGTCATCCTGGGCGCCTGTGACCTTTTCCAGCAAACGGGGCGCCAAGCCGTGCCGGCCTTGCCCGCTCAGGCAGGCCTGCTTGCCCGGAAATCCTTGCGGGCGGCGGGTTTGAAGGGTTCTCACCCGCCTGCCGGCAAGGGCGCGGCCCGCCTGCGGCGGGTAAGGCGAGCCAGCTTCCGGCTCCCCGGGCGGGTAATCCGTGACCGGGATCGGGTAATAGGTACGCGGCGGGGAAGGCCGCCGGGCGACCGGGGTTCCCGCAGGGCCTCCGGCCCTTGCGCCCGCGCGGCCGCTGCCTCGGGCCTGGCAAGGCAGCGGGCCCCGCCCGGTCAGGGGCCGGGCGGGGTCGATCGGCGCGGCCGGCCGCCAGGACCGGGGACCGGGCCCTGGCGGCTCCCATATGCCTTGGACCGAGAGTCCCCGCAGTCCGGCACCGCCTGTCGCGGCCGGCCTGCGGAAACGCTTCTCCGGCCCTGACGGGAGTTTTCCACGCCCCGGCTACCTGCGACTGTTGTCCCTCAGACAGCCTACCTTCGAAGGAGGCTTTTTGTGCCAGCTGGAGGGGCAGGTGTTCGGGACTTTGCCAGGCCTCACGTGACGGGGCCTGTCGATGCCTGGCTTGCCGGGGCCCGGCTTGCCGATGCCGGGCCCCCCGGGACGGGGCCTGTCAGGGGGGCCGGCGTGCGCGGGCGGGCGCCCGCCGCGGTTCCCCGCGCGGGCGACGGTCGTCTCGTTGACGTAGGTGTTGCTGATGTAAGTGTCCCCGCCGGAGCCGGCGTCATACGTCTCGCCGAAGTTGAGACCGATGCTGAACGCTCCGTCCGGGGTTTCCAGCGAGAAGCCGCCGCCGGTCACCCCGTCGGCCCTGGCCGGGGCGGAGTACATGGCCAGCGCGGCAGCGGCGGCTACTGCCGCCGCGGCGAGGGTCAACGCCGCCCTTTTGCCGCCGCGATTTGCGATAATAATGTTCCTCATGGGAATTCTCCTTGCAGGCCGCCGCAGGCAGAGCCGCGGGGCATGAAACGCGCCTGGTTTCCGGCCCCCTTCCTGCGGGGGCGCATATGCTGTCTAGCAATTCCCGTTCCAGGCGGGGATCTTCAGGATGAGCGAGAGCTCCGGCATTGTCCCTTAACACCTGCGCGGCCCGGCTTTCTAGCGGTTCCGGGCCGAGGGCCGGGGCGCGCCGCCCTGGGGCTGGCCCCTGCCCCTGGAGGGGCGCCCGCCCTTGAGGGCGCGTAACTTTTATCCGATGGCAGGGCCGCAGTTACCCGGCTGGCTGCCCCGCCTGCCCGGGCGCAAGCGCCGTGAGGGCCTTCCCGCAGGGGAAAAACCCCGGGCGCGGGGAAGCTTCAGGCGCCTGAAATGCCCAAGGCGCGCATGGCCAAGTGCCGCAGGTGCACCGCAAGGCCCGCCACGGCCGGAGCGAACGGCTTCTTTTGCGACGTCGCCACCAGGGAGACCGTCGGGAAAGAGCAAGGCTGCGGGCAAGGCCGGGCATAAGCCTCTCCCTCCGGGGGGCACGGGGAGGCGTGCCTCTCCGCCGGTGAAAGCGCCGCTAATGCCCTTCCATCCCGGGTAAAGGGCGCGAAGGAAAGCGGCGCCGGGAAAGGCCGCGGGCAGTCCGCTCCCTCTTCGAAGGAGGGGGCAAGGCCGCGCTTCAGGCGGGGGGCAGACTGGGCGAAGCCGAATTTCCAAAGCCAGTTGTCCTTTTTCAGGGGAAGGCCCCTGAAGTTCCTGCGGGCCATGCCCAGAGGGAGCACGGTGCGGCCGACGTAGGCCCCGGACTGCCCCTTGTCCGCCACCAGGGCCACGATCCCTGAGGGTTCCCGTTCGGCGAGCTCCAGAGGCATGAGCAGCTGAATCTTGCGGGTGGCGGGGTGCCAGAAGGGAACGGCCGCCCAGAAGGGATCCTTCTGCCTGAACGCCGCCTCGCGGAGCGCCGTTTTGAACTCGGCCGCCATGGCCGCCGCTGCCTTCGGGTCGCTGGACAGGGCCTGTGCCAGGGCGGCGCGGTACTCCTCAAGGCCGTCCTGGCTCGTGAGGGGCGGGTTCCGGCGGACCGTCTCCGGCGGCAGGTGCCTGGCCAGGAAAGCCGGGGGGAGCCTCTCCGGGCGTTCCATGATGATGTGCCCTAAGGAGCATGCGGGGACCCCGGACTTGGGGTCGTAGCGGAAGTCGGCCGGGGTCGCGGAAAAGACGGGCCTGGCGGGCAGGGGCCACAGCTGATTCACGAGGATCTTACCGGCCTGGCCTTCCGAAGGCGCGGCCAGATCCAGGAAAAACCACGCCTGCCTTCCGCCGCACTTGTTCCTGACGAAGACGGCGTACACCGGCTCGGCGAAGCGGTCGGCAAGGCCGGTGTCGAAGGCGGCGCAGCCGCCGGCGAAGGCGATTTTGCCTTCTTCCCTGGCCCGCTGGTACGCGAAGGACAGGTACTCCTTCAGCACGGCCCCGCGTTCGCCGGGGGCGGGCAGCCTGCCCCCGTCCGCAGGGGCCGGCCCCGAGGCGAGAGGCAGCCCGGCGAAGTGTTCCAGCTTGGCGTCGACGGCGTGAAGGTAGGCGAAATCGCTGAGGGCGGGCGGAAGAGCCTCGTGAGGGTTCTGCTCTAGGGGCGTCTCCGGCGACGGCACGCCCGCAAAGAATGCCATGTCTGCCGTGTCCATGATATCCTCCTGAAGGTCCCGGCGCGGCCTGCGGGACAGGCGGGCGCGGGGGCGCGCAAAAATAAGGGAACGCGCGGGCGGCCGGAGCGGGGCCGGAAGCCGGGCAGGCTCAGGCGCGCTCCGTTGAAGCCGCCGCAAAAGAAGCGGAAGGCCCGGGCATCCGCTTACAGCATCTGCCGATGGCTATGTTCTATCCCAGGCATCGCAAGCGCCGTGCCAGGAAGGCGGCCGAATGCGGATCGCAAGCCCTGCCGGCCGAAGGGCCCAGTGGCCTTCGGCCGGATTCCGCCGGCGCCGTTGCCGAAGCGGGCAATGTCTACGCGCCAAGAGGGAGAAATTACCCGGCCGGCGGCCGATGCTCTCGGGCTTCGGACGCCGGCGCCTGGCTGGAAGACACGGTGCGGGGAGCCGCTTCCGCGCCCGCGCCGAAAAGCCTGAGGAGACAAGGAACGGCGGGCGGGCCGCCCGCCGAAGCTAAGGAGGGCCGGAGGGACTTTGCGGCGCCAGGCTTGCCCTGGGGCAAGCCGCGCCCTCGCCGGCGCCGCGGCGGCCGGAACCGCAGGGAAGGCTTCGCCGCTTAAAAGCCGTTACGGTTAACGGCCCGCATGCCCAAGGTATGGGGCCAGGAGCTCGACAGGCGCGGCCAAAAACGGGGCTTTTCTTCGGCAGGGCGCGGAAGCGCCGTCGGGGCGGCCGCCGCGGAACCGCAAACGGCGTTAAGGCTGAAGCCTCATGGGAAACAAGAGCCTCTCCCCGCCCGCTTCCGGAAAAGGCGGCGCCCCCCTTCCGGCAGCCGTGCCTGTGAGGGACCGGAAAAGGAAGGCTGATATTGGCGAAAGACAAGGCCCGCGACGCCCCCGTAAAGAGCGGGCCGGCGGGCGCCTGGGCACGGGGGGGCCCTTGCAAGGGAGCGGGGGGAGGGCCGGAAAAGGGGACGGGCGCCGCGGGGCGCGAAGGCCTGCGGAGGGCAAGGCGCCGGCACGGCCGATGGAAATCAACGGCTTAAGCAAGGCCCGGAGGGGGAGAGAACCGAACGGGCTGAACGGGAGGCTTGCGGCGCCGCCGGAACGTGCGCGAGGCCGGGACGATCGGTCCTGAAACGCCGAAATCCTGGAATGAAAACCTGTAAACCGCGTTCCAGTCAAGGCTGAACGCGGACAGGCCTGATGCCCGATTCTCCCTGAGCCGACGCCCGGCTCATGCGGATCGGATGCGCTTTTCAGGGAATGGGACGATCAGGCCGCTTGGACCGCTCGCGGCGCCGGCCGCGTTCCGATCTCGGCGGCGCGCGGGCCCTTTAACTGGTCAAGGCTGAATTTCCGCTGATTGCGCGAGTATTGCGGCTGAATGACGGGAATAGCGGCGGGCCGCCGCGGATGGCGGACCGAACGGCGAAACCGGGCGGAATCGCGAAAGATCGGAAGAGCGGAAACACGAAAGAGCGGAAGAGCGGGGAAAACCGCGGGAAGAAGACGAGGGGGGCTGACGGTGAATGGGGGAGGACAGGGGCCTGAAGTGACTTAGGGAAAGCGGGCAAAGGCGGGCTCAGGCCTTCCGGCCGGGGCGGGGGAAGGGGGCCTTAAGGCTTGCCGGGCAGGGATAAGGCAAGGCATGCCGTGCGGGGCGCGATCCTTCCGCAGGCCGCGCATGTCCCGGCGCCCCTCTGTCAGGGCTCGGCCAGGCCTTTGCGGCGGCGCTCATGCCGGCAGGGGCCGGCGGCTGCAGGTCAAGCCCGGTCAGCCGCCGCCGGGGAAGCCGGGCAGGCGCCGGCCGGAAAAGCCGGAACAAGCGGGCCTG
This sequence comes from Deltaproteobacteria bacterium, assembly GCA_031288415.1. Lineage (GTDB taxonomy): Bacteria > Desulfobacterota > Desulfarculia > Adiutricales > Adiutricaceae > JAIRZX01. The sequence goes on from JAITRL010000282.1 coordinate 5,260, forward strand.
GCCCGCCCCGGCCGCCGCGTCACGCGGGAAGAAGCTCCCGGGCGCATCTCAGCACCTCCTCGGCGTACTCGGGCTTTCTGGCGTTCAGGCACCTGAAGCCTTCAAGCATGATTTCCAGGTCGCGGACGTTGAGGCCGTAGATGAGGGCCGCGACGGCGTCGTTGCGCGCCTGAAGGGCTTCCGCCCGCGTTTGGCCGAGGAGACCGCCGCCGTCGATGCCGAAAAGCCCGGCCGCGTCGGGGAAAAAGCCCGGCGAGTGGCTCAGGGTCAGCAAGGCCGCGTTGCGGGCCAGGTCGCGGCATGGGCCGGGGGCCGCGATGGCGGCGTCTTCCGGCTGCGGGAACGGAATCCGGGAGACGATCGACTTGCTGGCGTGGACATCCACCGAAAACCGCAAGGCCCAGTCGAACGGTATGCTGTTGAGGATGCCCAGCGCGAAAAACAGCCTTTCGGGGGGGATCATGTCATGCTCCACCGCGCGGAGCTCCGGGCTGTAGCGGTACCGCCCCGGAACGGATGCCCAGAGGGTCTGGTGGGTCGCCACGCCGGCCGGCACGACCGCCGCGACGGCCGTCCTCTCGTTGCCCCTGCCGGCTATGGCGCGGAAGCACAGCCTCATGAAGTCGTGATCCATGACGGCGAAGCGGGCCAGGTCGCCCAGCCCGCGCTCGCCGGAGAGGAACCCGCCGAGCGTGCCCCCGCGGCCCGCCCGGCTGCGGTAGCTGAGATACGGGGCTTCCAGCGAGACGTCGGACCGGAACTGGATCGCCACGTCGCGGAGGAGACGGGAGACGTTCTTGCGCTCATGTATCCGCCTGAACTCCGACGGATCGACCCAGCGGGCCGGTTCCCTGTAACGGGCGCGGTAAAGGTAGATGGATTCGCCGCGGCAGACGGGGATGAGCCCCTCGCCCGGCTCCTTTCTGCTGATCTCCTTGAAGACGAGCGGCTCGAAATCGTTCCTGAAGTCCAGCCAGCGCGGGTCGAGCGGCCTGAAGGACGAGTACATCCTGTCCAGGACCGGGAGCTGGCGCTCGCCGTCAGGTATCTCCATGTACGCCAGGAACTCCGGGGAGAGCCTTCTCACGGCGGAGACCGGGTAGGAAAACACGCCCGCGTCGGAGTCAAGCAGGTCAGGGCTCCTCAGGTTGAAGCGGGCCCTCATGGACTGGTCGGGATCGGCCCTCTTCTCGATCTGTATCATGCCGAACCTGTAGTGGCCTGTCACGTCCGGAAAGAGGGATTTCCGGTTGGCGAAGCCGTCGAACCTGACGATGCTGAACCCGTTCAGGATATGGAGCCTCATGTCCTTGGACATGTCATCGGTCAGAAGCGACGTGGGGACAAGGTAAACGAGGCATCCCCGCTCCGCCAGCAGCCCCAGGCTCCTCTCGATGAACGGCCTGAACAGGGCGCCGCTGCCTCCGGACTTGCTGTGCGGGTACTTCCGCCTGATGTACTCGTTCAGCACCCGCGCTGACGCCTCTTGCATGCCCAAACGGCTCATGTTGGACTTATCCGAGAGGACTTCCTCCCTGAGCCTCCTCTTCTCCGGTTCGGGAAGCTCGTCGTAAAACGGCATGAACCCCGCGAAAAAATGGTTTTCCTCGAAGCTGGTCTTCTTTGACGGCGGGTTCCCGATGATCACGTTGAAGCCGGGCCAGGGGCCGCGGAAGGCGTCGGGGAATTCCGTCTCCCAGTTGAAGAAAGCGTATATCCGGCCGAACCTGCCGATCATGTCCCCGAATCTCGAGTAGCACCAGTCAGGATCCATCATGAGGGACCGGGTCCTGCTGTAGGCGACGAGGGCGCCGGAAATGTCGTCAAGCGAGGCTTCCATGCGGCCGCAGCTCTGGGTCACCGTGAGGGAATCGGCGTCGTAGACCCTGCGCCACAGCCTGGCCCGGTCATACGCGTCGACGATGTCCAGGAAATTTCGGATGTCGAGATACTTGTTGATCTCGCTCATCTCGCCGGAAAGCCTCCGGTACAGCGACTTGGAAAGCTTGACCTGATCGCCGCTGGAGTCGTATATGTCGCTTAAGGCCGCCGATTCCTCCTGCAGCCTGTCGAAAAGGGCCTGCTGACTGGGCAGCGAGAGCTCGGGCCAGGTTTCCCGGCTCCTGGCCTCGTCGGCGCCCGCCCCGACCAGCGCGTTGCCGCGCTTCACGTGATGCTCTATGAACACGAGCGGGGCGCCTAAAACGAAGGTGTCGACCCACAGGGATACCAGGGCGAGCTCCACCGCGAGCTGCGAGACGTCCACGCCGTAAATCGTCCTCTTGAGGAGAATGCGCTTGAGCACATCCCTCTCCTCTATCACCGTTCCGGCCAGGCCGGAGCCGTCGTCCGGCCCCAGGATCGCCGCGAGGCCTTCCCTGATCGACGCCGCCTCCTTTTCCAGCGCCCTTCTCAGCCTCGTGTCCGTTCCGAGGCGCTGCCGGGCCTTGTCGGCCAGGAAGTTCAGCGCGTCAATCAGGATCTGGCCGCTGCCGCAGGCGTTGTCCAGTATCTTCATGTCCAGGATGGAGCGCCCCGGCCGGGCGAACACGGAGTCAAGCTGGCTTTGTATGCCCGCCTTCGCCATATGCGCGGACAGGGGGCCGGGGGTGTAGTAGGAGCAGGAGAGCCTTCTGTTCCTGAAAGCGTTCTGGAGGTACAGCTGTCCCTTGCCGACGACGGAGACCGTCTCCGTCCCTGCCCCCAGCCTTTCAAGGATAGCCTTGTCGCGGCGGCCGCAGAACCCCTCCATGACCTGCGGGGCGGCCTGGCGGCTCTTGGCGTAGGATACCCTCAGGAACTCCAGATCCTCCTCGGCCGTCCTGAACTCGTACTCGGCGAGACCGTGGTATATCGTCCCCAGGTGCGACGGCGACAGGGTCCTGAAGTCGCGCCGCGACCCGTCAGCGGCGTACAGGAGCCTGCCGAGCAGCCGGGAGACGTCCTTGTCCTTCATGAGCCTCGGCTCGTCCAGGAGCGGTGACTTTTCGGGGCTGAACAGGCCGCCGTTCAAGAGGGTCACGCCGGCGATCTCGTCGCCCTCGTCCAGCGCGGCGAAAAGGGCCCTGAGCCTCTTCCACAGGAAACAGCGGTCGCCCCAGCCGACGGGGCCGCGGCTCCTCATGATCTCCACCGTGCGGCCCAGCGAGACGTCGGAGTACGCGGGGTGCCTGGCCAGCGCGTCGCGGTGCCTGTCCTCGAAATAGGACACGAAGGCCAGCCTGAACAGCAGGCGCAGGCTGTTTTCGAGCACCTCGTCCATGAGCATCGCGCGCTTTAGCGCGAGGGCGGAGGCATGAATCACCCGGCCGATGTCCTCGAACAGCGAGTATTCCCCCTTCTGCCCGTAAATCACGCTTTTGAGGTCATCCTCCAGCCTCGCCCTCCTGTCGTCCTCGCGGGCCAGGGCGACGTCGATCGCCTTGGGCTTTTCCTTGCCGGCGGCGTAGGTGGCCGCGTTGAAGATTCTCCAGAACGCCTCGAACGCCGCGCCCGCCTCCCCTTCCTGGTGAAAATTGGCGATGAGCCTGAGATCGAAGGTCACGAACCTCTTTTCCGGGGACACCCTCGTGTTGTCGATGAACATCCACGAGCGCCCGTTGGTCAGGAACCCGTAGTCTATCCTGGTGGCCTGCAGGTAAGCGAGCAGCTGGTTATAGGGGTTGTCGCCGGTCACCTTCCCGTTGTCGAGCCTCTGGCTCGGCGCCTTGATCTCCATGACCGCGCCGACCAGCCCGTATTCCGGATCCCTGGAGCCCGAGAACTCCCGCATCCGCCCCGCCGACGTGAAGAGCAGCATGTCCGGCCTCCTCTGCACGGAGGACACGGTCAGGGTATGCTCCATGAGGCAGTGCCAGCCCAGCATTTCCATGAGCGGCGCCACCAGCTGCGAGGTCACCTGCTGCTCGCTCGGCTCCGCGACCAGGAACGCCTTGTCCAGAAGCCTGCGGCAGGAGCGAAGCTCGTCCCCGGTGAGGGCGTCTCCGGGGATGCTTTCGCCTATCGCGTCGAAGACGTTGCCGCTGAAGATGCGGTTCGTCCAGAACCTGTTCGGGCCGGCAAGCTCCGGCTTCATGAGCGCCGGCATCGCCTGGACGCCGATTTCCATGTCGGGCTCGAGCGCTTCGGAAAAGACAGTCATGCGGCGTAAACCTTCCGTGAATCATCCGGGCCGTCGGCGGGCCTCCCGCAGCCCGGCCGCCCCCCGGAAAGCCGGCGGACGGGCCTTATGAATCTTCTCGCTCCCGCAAGGGCACAAACGAGGCGCCTGTTCCCGCCCGGGCCTTGGCCGCCGGCCGGCCGAGGGGCCTCGCGCGGGTCCGCTCCTGTCCCGCCGCCCCGGCCGCCGCAGGTTGCGGGCGGCGGCAGGCTTTAGGCGCGGCCGCGCCTGCAAGGCAAGCCGCAAAGGCCGGGCTTGCCCTGGCCTGCCGTGACCTCAAGGCAGGACCTCCTCAAGGCCGACTCCCCTGAGGGTTGGGCAGGGAGGTGGACTGTTACCGCGATTCAATCGGAGAGAATCAACTCTCGAACATCCTTGAGTTTTCCCATTTACTTTTGAAAATGCTTTATATAGAAGCTCAAACTTTATTTAGCACTATAAAATGTACTCTTATCCTTCTGGGAATGTCAAGAGTTTTTTCGGCCCGAGCGAGCCGTAAATGCCGAAAGGCCGGTTCCACTGCGCCGGCAAAGCAAGCTGCCGGCATCATTCGTTCGGCGAGGCGTGACCGCGCGGTGCCGTCCCCGCCCGTTACGGCAAGATTCCATGCCTAGTCCAAATATACCGAATATGGCGTAATGACTTCTTCTACGGTACTAAGCAATCTACTCTCCCGAACCCCGTTTCACAAGCATTTTTTGACTATGCTCCGCATTTTAAATTTTAGGTATATTACTATTTTTTTATAAATATCATATTGTTTAATATATTTATAATTAAATAGTAATATAGTATATAAATTTCCGCCTCGCGCCTAGCAGCTTCTCAGCACGGTATTTGTCACCGCACGGTATTGTCGCGACCGTAAAGCCATAAAATGAGTTTTCGGCTTGCCGGGGAGAGAACCAGGCCGGCTGGCCCGGCCGCAGCAGGCGACTTTAGCCGCTCGCCCGGCTCTCTTCAGGGAACAGGCGGGCAAGCCGGAACTCCCCTGTGCCTGCCGGACATAGTCCGGCCGGCCCAGAGCCCCTCCCGGCGCAAGCCTCTCGCGCCTGCACGCTAAGGTTTTCCCGGAAAGCGCGGGCGGCTTCCGTTCATCAGGGCGCCGCCTGTCGCCTTGCCGGGATTCTTTCCCCGCCTCCGCCTGAGACTTCCCTGGCCGCAGGAAGCCTTACGCCGCAGACCTTCCGCCGCGGCTTTGGGAGAGAGGGCGGCTCCAGGCGCCCCTGCCGGAACCCGGCCGGCCCGGGCGCGGCTCCTCTTGCGCGGCAGGCGCGCGCGGGAGCCGGAAACCGGAAGCCGCCCCCTGAAGTCAGCCGCCGGCCGCCCTGCCGCCGGGCCAGGCGCAGGGGCAGAGGAAGCGGCGGGCGAGGCGCGACGGAATTCCGCAGGGCGCGATGTCTTCGCCGGCGGTTTGCCCGCCTCCAGCCGCGCCTCCCGCCGGATTTACGGCCAGTCCCGCCCGCCTTCTGGGCCGGCCTGCCTACCTTCTCCTGTCCGGGCTCGCCGGGCTTGTCCTGCCGGCCTCGGCCCCCTTCTCACTGTCGTCACTGCAGCGCCTGCGGCTTGATGAGCCCGGGAATTTTGCCGCAGGTCTCGATGAAGGCCTGCCTGGCGGCCTTCGCCTCCGCAGTGAGCTTGGACAGCCGCTTTTTTTCCGGCGGAGTCAGCGCGCCTTTCGCGCGTTTCGCTTTGAGGGCCTCCCGCTCGGGGCAGTGCCTGGCGCAGGCCTCCGCCGCCGAGGCCAAGGCGAGGTACGCGGCCTCCTCCGGCTGGCCGGCGAAGACGGCAGGCACGGGGGAGGCCTCCGGGGGAGCGGCCGGCTCCCCCTCCTCCGGGGGCGCATCCTCCGGGATCGGCTCCTGCAGGCTCCCTTCCTTGAGGACCTTCCGCAGCATGTCGGCCTCCCTGGCCCTTCCGTCTTGCGAGAGCCAGGCAATCAGCACGCGGCAGCGGGTCGCGATCTGCTCCGGATAGATCCCCCGGAAAGCCTCATCCAGAAAGGACCTGCGCCCGCGGGCCCTCAGGCCCGAGCTCACGGCGAGCTTCTCGTAGAAGATCGCCTCCCCGCGCGCTCCCATGACAATGCAGATCTCGCCCAGGTAGCCGGCGATGATCGACACCCAGTACGTGTCAAGCCCGCCGGAGCGGACGGCCTGCTCCAGCGCGCCGGTAAGCGAGCGTTTCGCTTCCCCGTGCCGGCCCTGGCGGAAGGAGGCGAAATTGGAGTATATCAGGGACCTGAGCGTGTCAGGGTGAGAGGCGCCCAGCGCGCGGCCCTGGGCGTCTGCCATCGCTTTGAACTGGGCCTTCGCGGCCTGCATGTCCTCCGTCATGAGCGTGAGGGCGTTCATGGAGCTTAAGTTCATGTCATCCGCCGGGCCCGCCGGTTCCGGCGCCCGGCTCCTGGCCTCCATGACCTCCTGGAGCATGGACTTCGCTTCGGTCTTCTTCCCGAGCTTGAGCATGACATTGGCCAGCCCGGTCCTGGCGGCCAGCGACTCGGGATGTTCCGGCCCCATCGAGTCGCTCATCTTCGTCACGAGCTCGCTCAGCAGCTCCTGTGCCTTCCCGTCCTCACCGACGGCGGAGAAGGCGTGGGCCAGGACGCCCATCGTGGAGACGGTCTCGGGGTGGTCAGGCCCCAGCAGCCGCTTCTTGCCCTCCAGGACCCCGCTGAGCAGGTCCCGCGCCGCGGCCCAGTCCCCGAGGGCCCCGTTGCACAATGACAGATGGTTCATGGTTCTCAGCGTGTACAGGTTGTCATCGCCCAGGGAAAGCCTTCTTCTCTCCAGGATGACCTGGAAAATGTCCCTTGCCGCGGCGAATTCGCGGCTGCGGAGCAGGGCCATTCCCAGGGCGGTCATGAAGTTAAGCGTTTCCGGGTGGCTCTGTCCCCACACGCGCTCGAACTTTTCCATGGCCCGCCCGCGCGCGGCCAGGGCCTCCTCGTGATCCTTGAGGCGCGCAAGCGCGACCGCCAGGCCCCTCTCCGCGCGCAACGTCACCGGATGGCTGTCTCCCAGCGCGAGCGAGGAGGTTTTCAGGGCGACCCTGAGGCCCGCCGCCGCTGACCTGGCGTCGCCGGCCTCAATGAGGGCGGCCGCGAGCGAGATCCGGGCGCAGACGGCCTGCGGGTGGGCCTCCCCGAGCGCGGAAGCGGCGCGGGCGGCAATCCCGTCCAGGGCCTTCCGGGCCCCCCCCGGGTCAAGAAGGTAGCTGAGCCTCACCAGGGCGGCCGTCTCGCCGGCGTAAAGGCTCTCCGGGGAATCCGGGCCGAAAATGACCGGGATCCTCGCCAAAGCGCGGCCGGGAGGCCCCTCCATGTCAGGCGGCAGCTCCAGTTCGATCTCGTAGAACTCCCTGGCCATGCGGCTCCAGGCCGCAAACGCCCGCGGATCGCCGTCGCCGAAGGCGGCCTCGGCCGCTTCGGCCAGATCCTTCCAGCTCATGGAGGCCTCCAGGTGCATGGCCTCGTCAGAACGTTTTTCCGCTTTGGCCCGCAAGTCTTCCAGTTCAGGGGGCATCTCTTCGAACTTCCAGGCCGGCCGGTAGGGCGCGCCTGCGGCTTCGTCAGTCATGGCTTTCTCTCCTGGGCAGGCCGTTTTCCGGCGCCGCGTCAACAACACGATGGGGTCCCGTATTTTACGGCCTGACGGCGGAGGGGGCAACCCTGCCCCTGCCGCCCGCCGCGCGGCCGCTCGCGGCGCCCGGCGCATTGACGGCCCTGGAGCCTTCCGGCGGCCGCAAAACCCTCTCGCGGCCCGGAGCGGCCCTGTCCGGGACAGGGCGCCGCGCCTCGATCCGCGGCCGCCCGGCGGCAGACTCGTATCCTCCCGGCCCGAACCCAAAGCCTCATCCTCCGCTCCCCCGCCGCGCTCTGTGCGGCCCGACCCCCGTCCATGCCGCGGCCTGCACCCCGCCTGCCGGGACCTTGACCTTCCCGCTGGCGCCCGGGAAAACCCGATGGCCCGGGCTTGACGGGCGGGGCCGCGAAAACCGGCTCTTGGCGGCATCCCTCCGGCAGAGGAGCGGCAGGCCGGCCTCCGCGGGAAAACATTACCGCGGCGGCGCGGACCTGCCGGCCCCGCTTCCGGCCTCTCCCTGACAAGCCGTTCGGGCCCCCTGAATCCGCCGGCTTCCCCGGAGCGCCGGATCGGCCCCGTTCACGAAGATTCGGCCGCGGCCAGGCCAAACCGCCGCCGCCCCCGGACGTCCCTGTCCCGCCGGCCTCACATGACCTGCCCGCCGGCCTCCCCGTGACCTGACCGCCGGCAATCCCTGTGACAGACAGTCAAAGCCGAGCCAAATGCCCCGTTCTTCCGCAGTCTCCGGAACGCGCCCCGTCGGATTAGACAGTCCCCTTCAGCTTTGCCATTCGCGCCGGCAGCGGCTTCGGGCATCCTGCGAAGGGCTTTTCCGGCGGCGCGGCATTCCGGCCTGCCGCATCCGCCGTCCCCTTTGGCTCAGCAGCGGAATCCCGGCCGCCGCGGCCGGCTGGTTTTGAACCGGCAGGGGCGCCCGGTACCTTGCGCCTTGCCTTACTGTTGCCGTCATAATTTGATTTGTTTTCAGCTCCGCTCGCCGGGATGCCGGGGCTCTTTTCCCCGGAACGGCTCCAGCCGTTGCCGCCCTTGCTCTTGCGGCACGGCGCGCCTTCGGGACGGGGAACGGAGGCAAGCGCCTCGGGACGGTTTTCCCGCCCGAGGCCGGCATAGGGCTCCCTGCCCGAAGCCTGCCCCCTGCAGCCTGAGTCTGACTTTTTCCCGGCATGCTGCAGGCATGAAGGGCCGCTTCGGCCTGAACGCCGCAAGCTTTCCATGATCTTGAAAAGCGCGGGAAAGACGCGGGCTTTGGTTGATTTTCCCGGCTGACGCGTTACAATCATAACGTCCGCCGTTTTATCCGGCTACGGCCTCCTCAAGCCCGCGCCGGAGCCCGATCGCCTGCAAAAACCTGCGGTCCTCACCGCGATCGGCCTGGACGGCTCCAAGGGACTCCCATGACATTCCCCCCGTTCCCCGCGCGCCTCTCCGCGCCCGCCGCCGCCGCGGCCGCCGTCGCCCTGACGGTTTCCGGGGCGGCATTCGCGCAAAAGGGCTGGGAAACCTTCGACAGCTCCCGGGCCTTCGCGTCGGCTCCCGGGCCCGCCTTTACCCTGCGTTTGCCCCCCGGCATGCGGCAGGATCCCGGCCACGCCGGCCAGGCGGTTCACGCGGGGCCCGCCGACGCCCGAAACAGGCTGCTCATGTTCAGGGTCATAGTCCCTAAGGCTATGCCCAAGGAGTATTCGACATTCATCAATGAAGAGGGCGAGAAAGCCTTCTTCCTCCAGTACGCCGCCCAGCTGGCCGAACACGAGCAAGGGAAACTGTACCACCTGGAATTTCCCGAAACCCCTGACGCCACTGCCGAAGCTTACATCAGGTCAGCGGCAGGCTCAGGCCCCGACGGCAGCCTGCTCTCCTTCGACGTGTGGCGCGTGATTGTCAAGGAAGGCGTTATCCTGCAGTTCGGGTGCTCCTACATCGTCCCTGAAGGCGTTGCCGCGAGCGAAGGGCTCTCCTCGGCCGACAACCCCGGCTACGGCGCATACTGCCGGCCGTTCCTCGATTCCCTCGCGTACAAGTGACTCCCCCGGGCTCCCCCTGCCCGCCCTGCCGCCAGGCCAAGCCTGGCCTGGCCTGGCCTGCCGCCGCTGCCTCACGGAGCCGCGGGCGCCGGCGGCGGCCCTGGAAAAGTTCCCGCCCCCGGCAGGCGCCCGGCCGCCCGAACTGTCCTTGTCTCGCCCGCAGGCCTGCCCGCCCGCCCGCTTCCGGCCGCCGGACAAGGACAGAGGGCGCCCGGAGACCCGGGCGCGACAGGCCCTTGCCGTTCCGGCGACGCCCCTGGACTTTGGCCCTTGCGGCTCCCCGCTCATCCCCGGCGGAGGGCGTGAAAGCCTGGCGCCGCCTGGCAGGCGGCGGCGGATCTCAGGCCCTCGGCCTGAACCGCAAGGCTCGGCGCGATAAGACTTGGGCAAGCCTTCCGCGGCGCGGAAGACCCCTGTCGCGGCCGACATGGCCCGGCGGGCCCCGCCGCGGAGAGCGGTTAAGCCTTAAGGCGGGCCGGGGAAGGCGGCACGGCGAACCTTGACGCCCCTTCAGCGGCCCCGCGGCGTGAACCGCGCGCCCCTTCCGCAGTCCGCGGGTCGAACCGCGCGCCCCTTCGCAGTCCGCGGGGCGAACCGCGCTCCCCTTCCGCCGGGCAACGGGCGTCGCTAGCGCCAGGAGGGCCAAACGGCGGAACTTTCGGGGGCCGCGATTTCATTTCCAGTCCCCCATGAGCACGAATGTCCCCCAAAAATACGGGTGCGAAAAGCCCGCGCCTTCCCAGGGAGGGGCGCCGGCCGCGTTCCCCCCGGCAGCGGACTCGCCCGCTTCTCCGTAGGCGCTGATCACCTTCCCCCTCGCGGGCGAGGAGGCGGCGGAGACGTTCCGCATGACTGAGAGCTGCGCCGCCTGCAGGGCCGAAGCCTTGTCCAGCCCCTGGAGATACCGCAGCCTGTAGAATTCCCGCATGAGATCCGGCGCGCTGAGATCATCCACCGGGCTGAGGCTGGCGAGCACGGCCGCTCCCCCCGCCCTCTGCACGATCTCCCCGAAACTCTCCACCTCCTTGCCGTCCACCCTTCTCCAGTCCCCGGAGGCGGTGTCGCACGCCGAAAGCGTCAGAAGATCCAGGCCTTTGAAGTCAAGGTCAGGGGATGACTTTATCTCGGCAAGGCTGAGGGTCGCCCCGTCCCCCAGCAGAAGGGCGGTGTTCGCGATGCTCCGCGGGTCAAGGCGGAAATGACTCGCCACGTGCACCACCGGCGCTTCCGAGGCCAAGCCCCGGGAAAGGGCTTCACGGGTGAATTCCGAGTCCAGAAGGGCTTCGCCTTCCAAAGCCCCCGCCTCCCTTTCCCCGGAGCCGGCCGGCCTTCCGGAACCCCCTTCCCCGGGCCGGCTTCCGGCTCCGCCGGCGCTGTCCCGGCCTTCAGCGGAGCCCGGGCCTTTGCCTGCGGAGCCGTGGCCCCGCACCACCGCGGCCAGCTCCGCGGCGACCCCGGGCAGGGCCGGAAAGCCCGGCCACTCCCTCGTCACCCCGAAGGCCCTGGCCGACGGCCTGTCAGGCCTTGCGGAATCCCGCATTCTCTCCACGGTGGACTCCGTCACGATCACCGTGGGGTATTTTTCCGCCAGCCACCTCTCCCCGTCCCACAGCGCCGCCATGGGCACGTAGCGCAGGGCGCCGTCCAAGGACAGCATGAGGGTGTGCGCCCCGGAGGCCTTCAGGGCCTCCTCGACGGGCGCGAACACGTGGCCGTAGAGCCTTGCCCCGAGCGGCCTGGGATCTTTCGCGGGGTTCTGGAAGGCCGCGCGGAACTCGGCGACGAGCCCGGCGAGCTCTTCCCTGGTCACGGCCGACTCGCCGGCCGCGAGGCCTTCCGGCGTTATCAGGGTGACGTGGAGGGTCTTTTCCGCGGACACGGCGTAGACGAGGGCCGCGCCGGCGCCCGCCGCCGCGAGGGCTTCCCGGCGGGCCTTGAACCTCTCCGACGCCCAGGCAGGGGGAGGAGCGGCCTTCGCCTCTGCCGAGGCCAACAGCCCTGGCAGCCTGTCCAGAGCCTTGGCAAAGCCAGCCCGGGCCTTACGGTCTTCCTCATCCAGCGCGGCCAGGCGCGCCTGCTCCTCCGGAAGGAGGCCTTCCTCTTCCCGCTTTTCGGCCAGCGCCCCGCGGGCGGCGGCCGCCGCGGCAGAGGCGGCCGCCGCCTCCGAGAAGTCCTTCCAGGCCGGCTCTTCCGGTGCTCCGATGAAAAGGGAGGTTTCCTGACCCGCGCCGCCGGCGCCCCAGGCGGGAGCCGGAGCCGCGGAGGCCCCTGCCGAGGCCCCCGCGGCCGCGGCTTCCCTGGCGGCGGGGGCCCTGCGCGCCGACGGCGGTGGGTAAGCCGTATCCGCATCAAGCTCGCTGAGCTCGTCCTCTTTCAGGAGTCCCAGCACCCAGAGAGCCTCCTCGCCCCTCCCGAGCCTCATGAGGACGTCGAACAGCCGGCGGTAGCGGTTTTCCACCGTGGCCAGCCAGCTCCGCCTCAGTTCCGGCTCGAGGGAGGCGAGGCGGCCTCTTTGGCCTTGCGCGGACTGGACCGAGAGCTTGAGGAAAAAGGCCGCCTCCTCCAGGCTGCCCTCTGAGGCGAGGATGGACCCCAGGCTCGCCGCCGAGACCCCGGCCACCGGATCGTCCATGCCCCGCAGGCGCAGGGAAGTCTCCAGGACCTCCGTAAGCATCGCTTTCGCCTCGGCGGGCTCTCCCAGGGCGAAAAGGACGTTGGCGAGGCTGTTGGCCGAGGTCAGGGCCTGGGGGTGACCCTGCCCGAGGGCCCGCCGCCTCGCCTCCAGGGCCTCCCGGTAAAGATCCCTGGCCCCCGCGAGATCTCCCATGTCTTCCGCGGCGGAGGCCAGGTTATGCAGGGAAGTCAAGGTGTTCTGGTGGTCCGGCCCGAAAACCCTCCTGCCGGTCTCCAGGACCTCCCGGTGCAGTTCCAGCGCGCCCGCGTGATCGCCGATCCTGCCCAGCGTCGACCCGAGGTTGTTCATGGTCCCCAGGGTATACGGATGCTCATTTCCCAACGCGCGCCTGGCCGCCTCCAGGAGCTCGCGCTGCATGTCCCTCGCCCCGCCGAAATCCCCCAGCCTGACCAGGATGTTGGCGAGGAGGTTCATGGAGTACAGCGTGTCCTCGTGGTCGGCGCCCAGCGTGAGTTTCCGGGCCTCCAGGGCCTCGCGCGCCAGGTCCCTGGCCCTGGCGAGATCCGCGAGATAGCTCAGGACCGTGGCCAGGTTGGCTTTCGAGGCCAAGGTGGAGGGATGTTCAGGGCCCAGGTCCCGGGCCCTCGCCTCCAGGACCTCGCCGTAGAGATCCCTGGCCTCGGCGTACTCGCCTTGCTCGATCAGAACGCGGGCAAGGCTGTTTTTAGCTGACAGCGTCTCGGGGCTCGCCGGCCCAAGCGACCGTACCCTCTCGCCGACGGACTCGCGGGAAAGGGCCGCCGCCCCCGCCAGGTCCCCTCGCCTGGACAGGGCGCCGGCCATGTTGTCCAGGCAGCGCAGGGTGGCGGGGTGGCTCGGCCCTAAGGCTCCCCTCATTCCCTCCAGGGATTCCCTGTAAAGGCCCTCGGCCTCGCCGTGACGGCCGAGCCGGGACAGGGCGCTAGCCAGGCTGGCCTTGACGGACAGGACCTCCGGATGCTCGGGACCCAGGGCGCGCGCCCTCGCCTCCGCAGTCCGCTTGAGGATGCCGGCGGCCTCGTCCAGATCCCCGAGATCGATGAGGGCGAAGGCAAGGCCGTTTTCCGCGGCCAAGGCCTCCGGGCTGTCAGGCCCGAGGGCCTGGCTGCAGGACTCCGCCGCCTCCCTGAAGGCTTGCGCCGCGGCCTTAGCCTCGCCGGCGCCCCGGAGGGCGGTCGCGGACATGAGCGTGGCGGTCAGGGCCAGAGGATGGGTTGGCCCCAGCGCGGCCGCGGCCCTGCCGGCGATATGGGCAAAAGCATGGACGGCGGCCCGGGCGGCAGAGGGGTCGCCATCGGCCATGGCGAGGCGGGCGGCGGTCGTCTCCGCGAAGAGGGCCTCGGCGGAATCGGCCCCGAGGGACTCCGCGAGCCCTGCCCAGGCGCGCCGGGCGATCCCCTGGTAATCCTCGCCGCCTCTTCCTCCGTGCTCTTCAGCTTCCCGGACCATGCGGCTCAAGGCGGCCAGGGTCCGCGGGTCGCCTTCGCCGTAAGCGGCCTCCGCCGCCGCGGAGACGGCCTTCCAGGCCTCGGCGGCCCTGCCGAAGCTTGACTCGCCGGAGAAGCGCTCCGCCTCTGCCCGCAAGGCCTCAAGCTCCGGGGACATCTCCCCGAATTCCCAGGGAGGGCGGTAATACGCGCCCTTAGACGCGGCCGCGGCCCCTGTCTTGTCCGCGGGGGCGGGCGCGTCTCCTGCGGAAGGACCCGCCTGGCCGCCGTCCGCGGCTCCTGCGGATGGCTCCTCATGGGCCCCGGCCGCAACCCCAGCGGAAGAGGGCTGCCCCTCCCGCGCCCCGGCGCGGCAGGCAGGCGACAGGCAGAAGGCCAAAGCCGCCAAAACGGCCGCGGCGGCGGCAAGAGCGCGGTACTGACCGGACGGCTTTGCCATAAGACGTTCTCCGTGGAAGCTTCGCGGTAAAGACAGGGCATACGCGATTATACCGGAACCTGGCGAAGGATCAACGCCAACCCTTGCGGTACAAGGCTGATCCTAAGAGCTCCAGGCGCTTGCCCGCGCAAGGGCCGAAAAGACGCCGCGTCGAGCGGCAGCCAAGGCGTTTGCGCTTGCGTTACGTCGAAAGCCGTAACGGAATGGCGAAAGCCCTTGCGTTCATGAAGGAGCAAACGGGCGGGGAGCAAGGGCAGGGCCGCGCTCCGGCGCGCCTTGTCCCGCGGCGGCCGCGAAACCTGCCTGCCGAAGGCCGCGCGCAGGCCTCAGCCCTGCGCCAGGAAAACCCCCGCGATAATCAGCCCCGCTCGGGCGACGGGAAAGCCCGCGCGGTTTGCCGCAGGGCGCGCGCCGCCTGAGGGCCCGTCGGCCGGCTTCAGGGCGTGGCAGCCCGGCGGCGCTGACATCGGCATAAGCGGCCTTGTTCCGTCCGCGGCGCTTCATGCCGGGCGGCCCCTGCACGAAAAGGGCATGGAACCGCAAGGCGAAGGCAAGCCGCGGGAGCCGGCCCCGGAAAACTTCTTCGGAAGCTTTCTTCGGAAACCTTCTTCGAAAGCCTTCTTCGGCAGGGGTAAAATGCCGTTTTGCCCTCCGCTCTGGACAGGATCCCCCCCCGGCGCTTCCGCTTTTCCGGAAAAGAATCGCCGGCTCTTCCGGTCGGGAGCCGATTGTTTCCCTCAAGGCCGAAATGCTCAAGCCCCTCAAGGCCTGAATGCTCAAGTCCCTCAACGCCTGAATGCTCAAGTCCCTCAAGGCCTGAATGCGCAGGGTATTTCGGCCTTCCCTGTCCCGCCCTTGGCGGAGCCTCCTCCCGCCTGCCCGCCGGAGGGCGGGGACCTCCCTGGGCCGCGGCCCCGGAAGGCCGTAGACAACCCGATCCAAGGCCGGCGTCCTTTCCGCCGGAAGCTCCCGGCCAAAAGGGAGCGGGCGCTCCCTTGGCTCGAGGATCAAAGCGGCAACCGCGCTGCCCTCAGGCAAGCTTAAACCCACAGTGCCGCCGGCTGCCAGGATTCCCGCCCAGGCCGGCCGGAGCCCTCAAGCCGACGGAGGGTCCTTGACCCGTACGCCCCCAGGCCTCCGGCGCGCCCGGAGGGCCGTTTTCCCGCGGCCGGGGGCTTTGCGCCCGCCCGGCGGACCTAAGTCTCTTTGCCGATGCCGATGAGCATGTTTAGTATGGCCGCCCGGCACAGCTCGCGGTACTTCAGGGCCTTGGCCGCGTCGCCGTTCAAGGCGTGGAGGAGCGACAGGGCGATCGAGGGGCGCCAGGAACGCCGGTGGCCCCGCCCGAGGGCTTTGACCGTCAGGGACACGTGCCGTTCCAGGACCTCCGCGTGCCCCGCGAGATCCCCCAAGGCCAACCTGATCGCGGCGAGCCTTTCCAGGGCTTCCAGTTCCCGCGCGGGGTCGGCCCGCCGCGGCTTCCCGCGCTTCTTGAGCTCCTGCCAGGCGTACCCGGAGAACAGATCGGCGTCGGGCGGCTCGCCCCCGACAAGGTGCATCGTGGCAAGGCCCAGATTAAAGAAGACGGAGTCGGGAAACGCGAACCCTGAGGCCTTCGAGCTGGCTTCGCGGGCCTCCCTGTAGGCAATCGAGGCGGGCAGGGTCGCCCCGACGGCGCTCATGGCGTCGCAGTACGTGAAGACCGTATCCAGGCTTTCGCTGAAGTACAGGCGGCCGGCCGCGGCGTTTATCTCCGTCAGTTCAACGAAGAGCCTGCCGGCCCGGTCGAACAAGCCGGTCTCGACGGCAAAGGCCGCCTCCCTGAAGACGCCCGCGAAGGCCGCCTGGGGACTGTCGCCCAGGAGCCGCGCCCTGGCCGCCTGATCTCCGCCGGAGAGGGCGCGGAACTCGTCCTCGGCGCAGAGCTCCGACAGGGCGGCGGCCAGGGGGGTCAGCAGCCCGCCTGGCCGCAGCCGCTCCCGCCTGTCGTTGAGCAGCGCGTGTTTCACGTTCACGGCTTCGACGCTCTCGCCCAGCAGCATGAGGATGCTGGCCAGAACGGCCGCGGACTTGACGACTACGGGATGCACGGGCCCCAGGGCCTGCCGGGCATCGGAGAACCCCCGCTCCATGACCGAGCGGGCCTGCCCGAGTTTCTTGTTCTTAATGTGGCAGACGGCCAGCAAGACGACGGACTCGGCCGTGTCCGGGTGACCGGGCCCCAGGCGCTTCCTGCGGCCGGAAACCGCCTGCCTGAGGAGGTCATGCCCGCGGCGGACATCATCTTTCTGGAGAAAAGCGGCCGCCAGGTCGTGAATGGAGGCGAGGGTGCGCGGATCCCCCTCCCCGAAGGCCTTTTTGCGGATGACATACGCCTCGTCAAACACCTGAAGGGAAATCTCGGACTCGCCCGCCTCGCGCAAGGAGTCGGCGAGGCCGGTCAGGGACTCGGCCACGCTGTGGTGGGAGGCGCCCAGGGCTTGCGCCCGCGCGGCCCCGGCCATTGCATGGAAGGAGACGGCTCTCTGGAGGTCCTTCAGGGCGCGGAGGCATTCGGCCAACGCGCCCATGAGCCCGATCGCGGCCGGGGAGGCTTCGTCGGGGGTATCGGAGAGGCCTGAGGGAACCTCGCTGCCGGCCTCGGAGAACCTCCTGCGGGCCTCCAGAAGGCGGAGCAGCATGAAGTCCAGGCCATGGCGCGCCTTCCCGCAGCCGAGGCCGACGTCGCTTATGTCCGGGAGCGGGCCTGTCCCCGCCGCGGCGGCAGCCCACTCCGCCGCTTCCCGCGCCAGCTCCTCGCCGGCGCCCTCCAGTTTTCCGGCGGCACGGCCGGCCCAGGCGTCGATCTCCCCCCCGGTGCCGTTTTCGGGCCGGGAGAAGCCAAAGAAAGGGACGGCCAGCAAGACGGGGGCAGCGCGAAAGTCAGCGGCGATGCCGGTCAGCATTTCCAAAACGGCCTTGCGCCTGTTATCGAAAATTTGCATTCGGGACTCTTCCGGCCGGCCTTTGCAACGGACCGGGTCACGGTCCGGAACCCTTCCGGGAATGGGGCGCCGGGGCTGACAGGAAGCGGAGGAGGGGACCGGCCCTGGGCGCCTTCCGCATTCGGGGCGGCCCGCGGGAGACCGGCCTTCGCCCCGGCGTCGGCTGAAGCCTCGGCCGAAGGCTCAGGCCGGGGCGAAGGCCGCGGCCTGAGCGGCGGCGAAGGCCCGGAGACGCCGCAGGGCGCCGGCGCGTAACAGGGCTCCGCAGGGCCGCGGGGACAGATTTGCATTTAAACGCCCCCCTGTCAAGAAAACGGAGGGCCGAGGGCCTTGCAGGCCGCGGCTCCCGCGCGATCCGGCCCGAGCGCGGGGACTTTAGGCGCGGCCGGGGTCCCCGAGCGCCGAAGCCGCTCCCCGCAAAGCCTTCCAGGCGCGCCGGCGCGCCGTCCGGGCGCGGGGCATGCCTTCCGCCCTCCTGTAACCCCGCCCTTTGGGATGCCTGGCTTTTCGCGGCCCGAACTCTGGCTTCGCCGCTGCCTGCGGCATGACACGCCTGCCTCCTTACGGCAGACCGCGCATCCTTCAAAGCCCGGCGCCGAGGCGCCGGAGCCCGGGCCGCCGGCCCTTCGGCGCGGGCCGCATGTCCCGTGGCCGGGCTGAAGGGGCGGCCCCCCTCAGCCCCGAACGACAGGAACGTTCCCCCAGGCTGAAACCGCCCCGCGGCCATCCTCCCCGCCGCCGCCGGGCGCCCGCGAGTCAACCGAAAGGTTCCCGGCCGCGCGATTCTTCCTTGCGGCTTACGGCAAAGTCCTTTCCTCCCGCAGGCCGGCCTGCCGCCGCGGGCCTTTTGAGCCCCCAGCCCAGGAGGGCTTCGCGCGGGGCCGTCCCGAATCCGCATACGGCCGCAAGCGCGCCGCGGCCGTCGGCCGACGGTTCATCGGCGCCGGCCCGGGCTGGCGGCTCCGCGGCGCAGGGAGGCCGCGGCCTTCCGGGCCTGAGGCCTGCCGCTGTTTCGCCGGAGGGCTCACGTCCTAAGGGGAGGGGGCGATCCCCCGGTCTGCGGATCTCGGGAGGGCCGGGCGCCTCGGCAAAATGCAGGCTTTAGCCCTCAGGGCGGAAGCCTTCCATGTTCGGCGGCCCGGGCTTCCCCGCCCAAAGCCGCCCGGACCCCTCAAGCAGGCACGGAAGTCATCGCCCGGCGCGCCTTCCAGGCCGCAGGCCTGACCGGAGGTCCCTTTTCGCGGCCTGACGGCCTTCGGCGGCCCTGCGGCCTTTGGCGGCCCTGCGGCCTTTCGCGGCCCTGCGGCCTTTTGCCGGCCCGCCCCGGCCTTATGGCTTTCCTCCGCCTCCGCGCAGCTTCCGTTCGGCCTCCAGGGACAGCTTGCGGTACTTCAGGGCCTTGGCAGCATCGCCGTTCAAGGCATGGAGGACCGACAGGACCGTCGCGGGCCGCAGGGTAAGACGGTGGCCCCGCCCTAGGGCCTTGCCCGTCAGGGACACGAGCCGCTCCAGGACCGCCGCGAACCCCGCGAGATCCCCTAAGGACAACATGAGCTCGCCGAGCCATTCCAGGGCCGCCGCCTCCGTCACGGGGTCTGGCCATTGAGGCTTTTTGCGCTTCTTGAGCTCCTTCCAGGCGAATTCGGTAAACTTAAGGGCGCTGATTGACTGGGCCGAGACGGAGTACGCCGTGGCCAGGCCGAGGAGCGTGAGGACGGTGTCAGGGTGCGCCGGCCCCAAGGCCTCCGTGCGGGCATTGAGGACCATCCCGTAGGTCTGCAAGGCGAGAACCGCCGCCCCGAGGCCGCACATGGCCTCGGCGTACATGAAGGCCATATCCGCGTCGCCGCCTGAGTCGGGATCCTCCGCCAGCGACAGGTCTTGCAGTTCAGTTAAGAGCTTGTCGACCCGCCTGAACTCATAAGTCTCGATCTTAATGGCCGCCTCCATGAAGACGCCCGCGAAGGCCGCCTGGGCGCTGTCGCCCAGGAGCCGCGCCCTGGCCGCCGGATCCCCGCCGGAGAGGGCGCTAAACTCGTCCTCTCCGCACGGCTCGGCCAAGGCGGCGGCCAGAGGCGACGGCCAGCCGGGGGGAAGCAGCCGCTCCCGCTTCTCCTTGAGCAGCGAAAGCTTCAGTTTCAAGGCGCTTTCCGTGTCGTTCTGCTCCCAGTAAAGGGTAGCCAGAAGGGACGCGACCTTGATCACAGCGGGATGGCCGGGCCCCAGCGCCTGCCGGGCATCGGAGAGCCCCTGCTCCAGGAGCGCGCGGGCCTGCCTCGCCGATTTGCTCACCTTGACGCAAAAGGCCAGGCAGAAGACGGACACGGCGGTATCCGGGTGCCCTGGCCCGAGGACCTTCCTGCGGCCGGCAACCACCAGCTTGAAAAGATCCCGCGCGCGGCCGAAATCCTTGGCCAAGGCATGGGAGTCCGCCAGGTCATGATAGGAAGCGAGGGTGCGCGGATGCCCCGCCCCGAGGGCCTTCCTGCAGATGGCATACGCCTTCTCGCGCAAACGGATGGGCGGTTCGGACATGCCCATGTTCTGCAGGGAGTCCGCGAGGCCGGTCATGGACTCCGCCACGGCGGGGTGGTCGGGGCCCAGGGTAAACGTCCGGTGGGCTCCCGCCAAGGCATGGTAATGCATGGCGCGCCGGGGTTCATGCAGGGCGCGGAGGAATTCGGCCCCCGCGCTCAGGAGTTCGAGCGTGGCCGGGGAGGCTTGGTCGGAGGGCTTGGAGGGCTCGGAGGGCTTGGAGGGGCCTGAGGGAACCTCAGGGCCGGCCTCAGAGAGACTCCTGGCGGCATCCAGGAGGCGGAGCAGCGTGAAGCCCACCTCATGCCGCGCCTCCCCGCTGGCATGGCGGGCGTCCCTTATGTCCTGGAGCGGGACCGCCCACGCCGCGGCTGCCGCCCACTCGGCCGCTTCCCGCAACAGTTCCCCGGCAGCCTCCAGGCGGCCGACGAAACGGCCGGCCCATGCGTTTAAGTGCCTCCCGGCGCCCTCTTCAGGCTGGAACTCTGAGTCAGGGAAGGATACTTCTCCGGGGGAAAGACACTCGTCGATGATGCCGACGAGCTGTTTTAAAACGGTCTCGCGCCAGTCATCGATAATTTTCATTTGGGGGCCCGCCCTGACCGCCGCGGCCGGCAATTCCGCCGATGGCAGGCGGCCTCTCAGATGGCCCCGGTCCCGCCCCGGAATCGCTTTCGGGGCGGGAACCCGCGGAGGCCTGACAAGGAAACTGAAGCCTGGGACCGGCCCACGCGCCCTCCGCGCATAGGGCGGTCCGCGGGTGACCGGGCTGGCGGCGGCATCGGGGAAGGGCGCGGCTGAGGCCACGGCCGAAGCCGGCGGCGGAGGCCAGGGCATCGGCGGAGGCCGAAGCCGCCGCGGCGGCCTGGAGACGCCGGACAGTGCCGGCACGTTGCTGAACTGAAGCGATCCGGAACACATTTGCACGTAAACGGCCCCATGTCAAGAAACGGCGTGCCGGGTCCCCTGGAAAACCCGGCCCCCGGGCGGGGACTCCTGCGCGGCCCGCGTCTCCCGGCCCCGCAGGGACTCCCCGCAAGCCTTTCATGCGCGCCGGCCGGGAGCGCGGCCTGGAGGCCGGCCTTCCGCCCGCCTGGAACCCCGCACTTTGGGCGGCCCGGCTTCTCCCGGCCCGGTCCCTGGCCCCGGCGCCGGCCTTAGTCGCACGGCCCGCGCAAGGACCCTGCCAAACCTTCGCCAAGTTCCGCCGCGAGCCCTTGAAAGCCGGGCCGCTCGCGGCCGGCCCGGGAAAAGGCATGGGCGGAATTTCGCCTGAGGCGCGCCGCAAAAGCCCGCCGCCGGCCCGGCGCGCAGGGAAGCGGATAAAAAATTCAGCGGACGTTGCCGGAACGCCCCCGCAAGGCTCCCGGGCGCGTCTTAAGGCCCGCCTTCCTGAAAGCCTCCTCGCCGGGGAAAGGGAGGGGGTTTCGCGGCCCTGCGGCCGGCTGCCCGCGCCGGTGGCGGTCAGCCGCTCAGCGGAAGGCGGCCCGGCGCGGGCCTCGGCTCCCGGGCCCAAACCTAGGCGCCTTCCGCCGTTCCCCTCCCGGAAATTAAAACCCCGCCGGCCGTTCCGGACTGATCCGGAAAGGCCGGCGGGGCCGCGGTCAGGGCTGACCGAAAACTCTTATATCGCCTGGTGTTGAGGCTCAAGTCGCCTGCGGTTCAGGCTCCCGCCGTCCGCGGTTGAAGCTCGCCTTGCCTGCGGCCGGGGTCCAAGTTACCTGCGGTTCCGTTTCTTTCCGTTGGCCCCCCCAGCGTGGCCGCGGTCGGAACCGTCCCTGCCGCCGCCGTGCCGGACCGCCTGAGCGGGTCCCCCGCGCCGGCCGCCGCCGTTATGCCCTACGTGCCCGGCGCCGCCGCGCCGGCCTCCGTCGGAGCGCCCGACATGCCAGGGCCCGCCGCGCCGGCCGCCGCCGGGGCCGCCCCGGTTGATGGTCGTCTCGTCGATGTAGGTGTTGTTGATGTAGGTGTCGCCTCCGCCCCCTCCGCCGTTCATGGCTCCCATGAGATCATCGAAGTTGACGCCGAAGCTGAAGGTCCCGTCGGGGGACTGGACGGAGAAGCCGCCTATCTGGGCCTTGGCCGGGGTTGAGTATCCCGCGACGGCCAGGCAGGCCGCGGCCGCCGCCATGGCCAGCATGGCCATCCTGGAACCGTGGCGCCCGGTGTTCCTGTCCGCCGCCGCTGCCGCCGTAATAACCGATGTGTTCGTCATGTCCGGTTCCTCCCTGCAAAAGCCCGCCGTACGGCAAACCGTTAAATTTTTGACCTTGTTCGCCCGAGCATCCGGGGCTTTGCGTACTTGCGCAGCAAACCGGGCGCCAGGCCGGCCGCGGGGCCGCTCCGCAGGGACTGCTCTCTGGCTGAAACCGTTGCATGGGGCGGTCTTGCGGCACTCTCCCCGGCGCCTGCGCCGGAGGGAGGCCGCCGCTCAGTCCGCGCGCGCGGCCGTGCCCGCCCGGCCTGGGCGGGTATTCGGTATCCAGGCGCCGGGTAATTAAGGCGCGCGCCGGGAACCCCATGCCTCTTGACTCCAACAAGCGGCTCCGGCGGCGGCAGGCCGTTCCGGGGTTTTCCTGCGCCGTACAGGCATATCCGGCCTCTCCGGCCGACCCGAGTCAAGTCCGGCCGTAGGCGAATCCTTGTCAGGAAAGGATTTCCTTAAGGCCCGGAACCCTGCGGCTTTGCGGGAACGCTCCGGAAACAGCCGGCCGGGCCGTCCGCGGGGCGGCGGCTTCCGCCGCCAAGGCCCCCTTCGGGCGCCCCGCCGCGGCCTTAGTGCTTTCCGCCGCCGCCATGCCGGGTCCGAGCGGCCGCCAGGGACAGCTTGCGGTACCTCCCGCCCTTGGCCGCGCCGCTACTGAAGGACTGGAGGACCGGACATGGCCGCCGCGCCCGGCGGGAACGCGGGCGGACCCGCCCGAGGGCCTTGCCTGTCAGGGTGACGAGCCGCTCCAGGACTGCGGCGTGCCCCGCGAGATCCGCCCCGGCCAACCTGACCGCGGCGAGCCGTTCCAGGGCCGCCGGTTCCGTCTCGGGTTCCGCCCGCTGCTTTCCTGCGCCGCCTTAGCTCTTCCCGTGGGGAGCTGGAGAGCTGACGGGCGTCGTTCGGGAACGCGCGCGATGATGCGCGTCGCGGCGACGCCGAGGAGCTGTAAGACGGCGTCGGGGCGCTCCGGCCCCAGGGCTTCCATGCGGTCCGCCTGGGCATCCAGGCGCGGCTGCAGGGCCGATTTGGCCGCCCCGGCGCCGCGTATGGCCTCGCCGTACATGAAGGCAAGCTCCAGGCCGCCGCTGAAGCCGAAGTCGCCGTCATCCGGCGTCAGTTCCGGAATTTCAGCCAGGAGCCGGCCGGCCGACTCTAACGAGCGGGTCGCGGCGGCAAGGGCGGCCGGCCTGAAGACGGCCGTGGCCGCCGCCTGAGGACCGCTGCCCAGGAATCGCGCGCCTCTCAGCCGGTTCCCCGGCGGAGAGGCCGCGAAACACGTCATCGCTGCACGGCTGGGCCGAAACGGCTCGCGCGTCAAAACATAACGCGGCGGCCGGCCGGCGACATCCCTCCCATAATGGCGGGTCATGGGAGCGAGGCGCCGCCCTGAAACTGAAAACGGCCCGGAAGCCGATCACATCGGCGGAACCGGCTGTCTCTGTCAGGCCTTGAACCCGGCAAGCCGGATATCCAAGGGCTTAAGGAACGTCTCTTCGACGGCAAGGCCGACAAATCCCGCATAACTTCCGCAGGCCCGGCGGATGCCGTTCCCCGCACGCCTAAGCCTGAGTCGACGAAAACGTAAGTTGAAGCCGCCATTATCCGGAGACTGAAGGAAAGCGCCAACATGTATTGGCTTTCACGATGATCATAGAACATTGATCACTGAACATTGCGCCGCGCGATTCTCAAGGGGAATGATTCCCCTTGCGCCGGCTCTCCCGCCGGCTGCAGGAAACAGGCGACAGACCGGGCGACGGGGCCATCGGCATTCCAAGCGTTATTGACCGGGAAGCGATACGGGACAATATCGGGGGCGAGACAGGCACATGGCGTTTGCGGACCCGCGGCGGGGCCGGCCGTGCCTCGCTACTTCAGCAGTTCCGGCTCCTTCCCGGAACCCGCCGGAGCTCCGGGGGAAACCGCCCAGTTATGGCGCTTCAGAAGACGGTAAATCGTGGATCTCGGGGTAACCTTGCCCACACGCCCGTTATATGAGGCATGAAGCTCTGACAAGGTGACGCCAAGACCGGCAAGATGCCGTTCGCGATGCTCCCTGACAAACAGCTCTTCCTCCTCCAGGCTCATCAGGCTGTGGCGGCGGCCGCCCCAGGTGTTTTGTGGCCTCGCGGCCTCGGGGTACCGCACCAGTTTCATGTCGTTGAAGACTGTCTTGACGTCGATGCCGAAGGCGTCGGCAAGCCGGGCCCTGGTAAGGCCCTGCTGCGCCGACAGAAGGACCAGGATACCGGCGCGGTACTCCCGCTGGTCTTTCGGGCTGTCCCGGAACCTCCTGGCCCTTGCCAGCTCTTCCGGAGTAAACTTGAATGTCCTGCCCATAAGCCGCCTCCATAGGATTTACCAAAGGCCGCCGCAATGAAATATGTGAATATCGCGGAAAAAGGCTCCTGGCGCCGTCATGCCGGCCCGCAGGCCAACGGATAGCGCCAAGAGCCCAACTTTTTGCCGTTATGTCAGTGAGTAAGCTTTGTCACCCTGTCGCCGGAGGATTCCTGCCGGCCGCCGCCGACCGAACGGCCCTGGAAAACGCCTGTCGGCGGCGAAGACCGGCTCCCCTCCCAGGCGGCCGCCCCCTTTTCAGGGAGGGCAGGCAGTCCTGGGAGGGTTAACCGGGGCCGGCCGCCGGGCGCCGCCGGGCGGGGGAAGGGCCGGCGTCAGAACTGGAAGCCGATGCCGGCGGAGGCCTTGTGGTCGGTGAAGCCCGAGGCCACGTTGAGGTCGTAGTTGACGAAGATGTCGACGGGCCCGCCGGTGTCCACCTTGAGGCCGGCGCCTACCTGGAAGGAGCCCCTGGCAGGCCTTATGCCTTGATAGGTCGCGTAGAGGCCGGTGCCGACGAAGCCCACGTTAAGGACGTTGTCAGGCCTGTCGGCAACGAAGGTGTAGCCGACCCTGAACTCGGGTGTGATGACCGCGGATCCCGACTGGATGTTGCCGGAGAACTTCAGTTCGACGGGGATCTCCAGAAGGTGGTCCGAGGCGCCCTTGAAGGAGTTGCCGGGGAACGCGTAGAGGCCTGCGTTCACGACGGTCTCGTTCCACCCGTCCATCTTGTAGGAGAGGTAGCGGAGCCCGATGCTGGGGGTGAACGTGAAGCTGTCTCTCACGAGGTTGTAGCCGACCCTCGCCCCTAACTGCCAGCTGTCGATGTCGAAGCTCCCGGTCTTGGTTCCTCCCGTGGCGAGGGCCACGGTGGAGTCGTTGGACCTGTTGGCGTAGCCGAACTGGGCGTCGATGAAGAAGTTGTTGGACAGCGTGTAGGAGGCGTAGAGCCCGAAGCCGGCCGTCTTGACGTCTATGTCGGAGAGGCCGCCGTTGCTGTCGATCTTGCCGTAGGAGAAGGCGGCGGAGAGGCCCAGGAGAAGCCCGGGCACGGAAGCCACATGGCGGTCGTAGCCCAAGGCGAAGCCGCCGCTGCGGTACTTGTAGCCCAAAACGCCGTCGCGGTCGCTTTGCCTCGCCCAGGAGCCGAAGCCGCCTATCCAGAGGCGGTTAAGGTCATCGGCGGAACCCGCCGAGGGCGGGGTGATGGTCGAGGACGACCTTATCTTGTCAAGGCGCCCGTAAACTACGCCCTGGGCCTTCAAAGCGACGTCGTTTACGGCGTAGGCGACGTTCAGGACCGACTCGCCGATAAGCTGCCTTAAGGCCAGCTCGGCGTTGACGGAGTCGTTGTTGAGGTACAGGGCCTGCAGGACACCGTTCAGGACCGCGCCCAGCCCGTTGGGCTGCTCTTCGTATACCCGGGTGATGAGGCCGGCGGCCTTGCTGAAATTGCCGGTATAGGCGAAATTATTGCTGTCGGCCACCATCTCCACGCCGGCGCCCAAGCCTTTGTAATCGCCTACCTTGACCGTGCCTGAAGAAGGATCCACGTCAAGGTCATAGGCGAACGACTGGTAGGATCCGGCTCCGCTCATGGTCGTAGCGCTCAGAATCGGAGTTGTATCGTCAAAATCGCCTTGCAGGTCAAGGAGGACAACCTCTCCTGCCGCCGGCCCGATAATTGTGTTGGATTGCAGCTGCCCTTGCAGGCTTGCATCCGCCGAGATTTTCAGGACGGATTTGTCTTTGAGCGTGGCGGTTCCCGTAGCGACGTTCAAGTGGTTTGTCCCGAGATCGAGGGTCCCTTCCCCGTCTACTGTCAGGTCGCCGTTGGTGATTTGAAAAGTGTTGCTGGAGGGTGTCTGGGTGATTTTAAAAAGCCCGCCGGTCTCGACGCGCAACCCGCCGTCAAGGATATTGTTCCCCTCAGCGCTGTTCAGGGTGCCGCCGTTCTTGACGGCGATCTCTACCGGAGAAGTCACCGTGGAACTGTTTTTCAGGTTCAGGACGCCGGAGATGTCGAACGAGTCAGCCTCGTCTCCCGGGGTAGCGCTTCCATTAGCCAGGGTGATTGTGGCCCCGTCGACGTTCACGACGCCTTTTGCGCCGAGGTTGATTTTCGCGCCTTTACCGGTGACTGATACCGCGCCTGCGATATCGGCGACGGAGTCGGCAGTGGCCCCTATGTTCAGCGAGCTCCCCTCTCCGGAAACCAGGACTGCGCTTGAGCCGTCATCGTCAACCTTCAGGCTGCCGCCGTCGACGTTAAGCGAACCGCCATCGCCGTCCACGACAAGATTCCCGCCGTCTTCCACCTCCACCGAGCCGCCGGACTTGACGTCGAACTTGACGTCGTCGCC